>CAZPYX010000131.1:0-11668 GCA_964590635.1 uncultured Bdellovibrio sp. | reverse complement strand
GCACGCCCGATGATAGTTGGAATCCTACATGTGGCGGGGTGGAATTAACAGATTATGTTCTGACTTCCTTCGGCCGCGGTGGATGGATGGAGGCTGGTGCAGGATATACTTTCTTCGTGGGCTTTAGAGACGACGGCACGGGGCATTTCTTCAACTCAGAATACATGGTTGTGATTGGTGAAGATGCGACGGCGAATACTAATGAGTCTGGCGAGTACGCTGGATCCGTAACTAAAACATTATCTCTTTCAACAATCACAAAGTTGCCATAATCCAGAGCCGGAATAACTTTCGCAGCTCAAGGGCAGCTAATCTTCCTCGTCAATAGTTGCCAAAGCTTTGTAGGCCTGGGCTCGCACTTTAGCGAGTTCAGGTAAATGCAAAGCCAATTCGACTCGGGATGGAGCAAAAGTGTTGTCCCGAGACGTATCCCAAGTCAAACCGAGGGCAATGTTGGCTCGTTGAATCTCTTGATCCAGCATGTAGTTCTTAAAAGATCTCTCGAATTTCTTTCTTTGCGTTTCCTTCGAAAGGCCTCGTACATCGGCGCGCAACCAGTCAATCATCTCTAAGAAAAGAGGATCACCACATTCTTTGAAATGTGAAGACTCAAGTTCCTTCAAAGTCAGAAGAGCAATGCAGGCGTCTGAAGTTTTGGGTATGCCTTTGATATTTAAATTTTTCTCGCCAACATATTGCCACACAGAGATCTTGTTTTTAGTTCCAAGATTTCGAAGTGTCTCCCAGTCTTTTTGGTTCAAAGCAATCTGCGCAGTCCAATTCAGCAAGTCGACACTGCGGGGCTGGTTATTGCTAAGACGTTTGAGATCGCGCAACAACAAAGCCTCTTGATCAGGCCGCATCCATCTTGAAAATGGGAGGCTCATCTTCGTCATCCACTCAGAGTTCGGTGCGATGTAAGAAGGAAGCTGATTTTTACGAAGCAAATTTTGCAGTTTCGTCGTCGTTGGCAAAATACTTTCCTGCAAAAGCGGAAGAGGATTCACCTCGAAACGATCTAACAAGGTATTATAAAGCTTGGGCTTTTCGTCGTTAATATAAAGAACGTGATTTGCAATGGCCGCTGTTTTTAAAGGACCTGCACTCCGCCAAAGAGCCCATCCAGATTCAACAAGAATGGGACGATCTTCAGGCCAATGTGCCACGGGACTTTTTAAAACACTAAAAAGGGAGTGACTTGGAAAGTCTGAGTCATCTTCATCCAGGTTGGTTTCACCTAAAAGATCATAAAGCGTTCGGCCTAAATCAACCAGACTGACATTTTGATCGATTTTCCAATAGATCGCTTCATCACGTTTTTTATTTTGTGCAGGCTTAATAAGCAAGGCAACTTGCGTGTTCTCACTGTGCAAGTTGGTCGCAGCTAATTCTCCGGAGCGCTCTTCAACATTGTGACCACTGAGACCTACAAGAATCACAGTTGTCTTGTCCCAACGACCTTGAGTTTTAAGTTGTTGAAACAGTTGGTAAAGACTTTCGTCAAACTCATCGACTTGGCTTTCAAAACTCAAGTTGCGAGTCTCGCCAAGATCCGTGGTGGTGACCGTCGTTGTAAAAGCCAAATCAGGTGCATACAAAACACTGAAAAAAGGACTGTTGCCCGCATCGTGTTTGAGCCATTGCAGGAATTGGTTGGAAGTTTTCTTCAACGGGCGGAAGAAGGTATTAAAATTAGGAACGATATTGTCGTCAAAAAGTTCAAAGCCTTGATTAAGTCCCGATTTTCTAAAAACAGGAGCTCCGCCGGAAAAGAAACTGGTTCTGTATTCACTACGTACGGCCAACTCAGAAGATAGGTCAAATTCAGGAGCTAGTCCTGGACCTCCGTTGTGGCGAACTTTATGTTGAAAAGGGTAGAGTCCTGTCAGGACTGATGATAGAGCCGGAACACTGAGCGTCGAAGGTGAGTAAGCATGGGTAAAACGAATCGACTCTTTGCAAAGTAAATGAAAACCGCTGCGAGAGCCCATTCCTTGCTCTTGGTTGCAATTCACATCGGCCACTGAAAGCTCATCCACTGCGATCAATAGGATCGATTTCCTGTCATTTGCCTGACAAGAAAGCTGGACTAAGCTCAGTAGAATAAGAGTGAACGTAAAAATGATTCTCGGCATACCTTGACCATGTGTAAACGATCTAGAGATAATGGCTCAATAGTTATATTAGGTCAAAGATTTGGAGGAATTCACATCATGCTCGCGGAAAAAATATTCTCAGTGGCTCATTTAGCGGACCAAGTGGTCCTTTGGCTTTTGCTTCTTCTCAGCGTTTTGAGCATTGGGATGATTTTGGAAAGATATTTTGCACTTAAAAAAGTATCTACAGAGTCTCAACGCGTTCGTGCGCGTATTAAGCTGGCTTTGCAAAGCAATAGCTTGGAAGACGTGGAAGATCTTGCGAAAGATCCAAACTCTTTGGAAGGTCGCGCAGCGGGCTACGCGATGAAACACATGAGAGACTCTGGCAGCAAAGGTCTTGAAGAAGTGTTCAATACCTTTGCTTTGACTGAGCGTCCTGAACTTGAAAAGTTTTTGAACTTTTTAGCGACAGTGGGTTCGAACGCTCCTTACGTGGGATTGTTCGGTACGGTTTTGGGTATCATGAAAGCCTTCAACGACTTGGCCCAATCTCCAGAAGCCGGTCAACAAACGGTGATGGCGGGGATCTCCATGGCCCTTGTTGCGACGGCAGCGGGTTTGTTCGTGGCGATTCCAGCGGTTATCTTTTACAACTATTACAGCAAGCAAGTACGTAGCATCTTCCAAAGTCTTGATAGCGTGAAAGAGCTTTGTCTCGCTTACGCTAAGAAAAAAGGTGTTTAATCATGGCAATGAAATCGGGACAAGATAACGACGCCATAGCGGACATTAACGTTGTCCCGTTGGTCGATATCATCCTGGTGGTCCTCATCATTTTCATGGTGACGGCTCCGATGTTTATCAAGCCAACGATCAACGTAAATCTGCCAAAGGCGGCCAGTGGAGATCAAACTGCACCGAGCAAATTGAATATTGCTCTGACTGCCGATGGACGTATTAATTTAAATGGGACTTTTGTAAATGAAGACGCCGTTAAGGCAAAAGCATTGGAAGAAGTCGCTAAAAATTCTGAAGTTCAGGCTATTATTTCTGCGGATAAAGACACTCCACATGGAAAAGTAGTAGGTCTTTTGGATATAGTGAAAAGTGCAGGCGTTAAAAAATTCGCCATCAGCATCGATAAAAAATAAGAACTGAATTGAACTTGAATAAACTGCCGGGGTCTCCGGCAGTTTAAGTATCTAGTGGCCACCGCCACCAAAGTTACAACCGCTATCATCAACAACTTGGCAAGTGTCTGAAATGAATTTCAGCTTGTTGTTATGGCATTCGAAATTCACCGCTCCGCTGTAAGTTGAACAAGAACTGTAAGAACCGCGTATTCTTGGAATGATCGACTTACAAGAAATCGCTGCTTTTCCCAAATAAGGCAGGGTTGGAAAACTCCAAGAGCTCAAGCCTGTATAGCCTGCAAATTGAAATAAGAAATTCGCCGTATCGTAACTGGAGTGCAGCAAGTATTTACCTCGAGGACCATTAAAATACTGATTGAAATAGCCATAGGCTTGGTCGTATTGACCATTCGTAAATGTAAAATAAGATCCGGCAGCACAGCCCGTAGCTGGCTCCATAATACCAACACGCACAGACTGACTTGTTACCGCAGATCCTGTCGCATCTTTGATGGTGACATAGTAAGAGCCTTCTTTAGACCAAGTATCTGCGTTGTCTGAAAAAGACGAGTAAGTGCCAAGACCGTTAGTCGTCGCAGCGCCATCTTTATACCATTGATAACTATAAGGATAAGCTCCACCGGTCACAGAAACACTGAGGGTGAAGTCTTGCTTTTCATAGATAGAAACGCTTTGCGGTTGAGTTGTGATTCTTAAAGCATTGCCACTGACAGCTCCGCCCCCACCGACAATGATGGTGCCACTTCCACCAGAGGAAGAACTTCCTCCTGAAGAGGATCCACCGCTAGAAGAACTTCCGCCACCACCAATAACGATGGCGCCATTACTGCCACTGCTACCGCCGGAACTGCTGCCAGAACCTCCACCACCAATGACTAGATTATTGTTGTTTTGATAAGGCGATTTAGAACTGGACCCCGAGCCTGGAGTCGTTGAAGCGCTGTCCGTCGAACAGCCTGAGGACCCACTTGTACAATTCGCTTGAGGTGCGCAGTTTTGAAAGCTCACAACCATCACGGTCATAACTGCTATAGCAGACATGACACGAATATTGCGATTCTTTTTGAGAATACGTACCTTCATAAGTTCATCCCCCGAGAACTAGTAGAGCAATGGCGATGCCACCTCTACCCAATTTATCGGCTTCTAGTTAGCTATACTTAAGACGGTGTTTAGAGTTTGATCGACAATTCTCAGAATGACACAGCTAAAGTCCTGCTTTGAATATCCGATGTAGATCATCATGTTCAAACGCCAAGCTTCAGACATTCAGTTCATCGCCGTCACTCTTGTGTTGGTTCTCCTTTTGGGAGCGCGCACATTTTACAGTCTTACAGAAGAAGATATGACTTCTGTGGAATCCGCTGTGGCGTCGTCTTCATCGTTGGCGTCATCGTCGTCCCGTGCGCCCGCAAGTATTCCAACGGCGACTCACAAAGTGGGATCTGCTTTGGAACAGTTCACGCAATTTGATCTTAACTGCACAAAAAAATCGGCACAGAAGGTTTCTGTTCACGGTGCTTTTGTTCAATTCCAAGGTAAGAATTGTGCGAAGGGCTTGCAGCAAGGCGAAGTTGAGATTGTTAATAAAAGCAATGGCTACACCGCATCTATTTTTCCACGTGGGACTGATAAATATCAGACAGACCTTATTCAATTGAAGAGCGGAGAGAATGAAATTGCGATTCGTTATCGCGAACGCTCTGGAAAATCAGTTGAAGAGGTTGTTCGTGTTCATTCGACAAAGATTTAACTTAGTAATATCACAATCTTAATGCGATCGGTTAGAGTAGGATCAATTAAATTGATTCTCGCGCATCCAGCCTTTAAGTTAGCGCCGGATGATATTAGAAGGACTAACCCATATCGTGGATCTTAAGAAGCGCTCGGACATTCACTATGCTCGAAAAATTTGGCACATGTCTGGGGTTTTCAGCATGTTCTTGGCGTACGTATATCTTCCGCCAGTAGTTTCGATGTCGATTCTGGTTGTTGCTTGGGCTCTCTTTGTTCCTTTCGATTTTTTGCGTCAAAGATATCCTGCTCTGAATGATTGGGCTCTTCATGCATTCAAACCAATCATGCGCCAAAGTGAAGCCAAAAACTTAGCTGGAACGACCTACCTTCTTACCGGTGTTTTGCTGGTTGATGTTATTTTCCCTCGTCCCGTCGTGGCTTTGACTTTGTTGTTCTTGGCTTTTGCAGATCCCATCGCTAGCTATTTTGGAATCTTGTATGGCAAAGATAAGATTTTTGGCCACAAGTCTATTCAGGGCTTCATGGCAGCATTCTTCGTTTGTACAGCTTTGACTCTATTTTATTTGTTAGTGCACAACTATTTAACGGATCGTCTTATCGTTGTGAGCCTTCTTGCGGGTCTTGTTGGTGCCTTCGCAGAGTTGATTCCTATTGGTAAACTTGATGATAATTTGACCCTTCCTCTTATGAGTGCCATTGGTCTTTCTATCTTGTTTTATTTCTTTGGATTTTTTGCCATTGTCGGATAGATTTCCGACATGGCTACAGAACACACACAATCGCATACACAGGCACAATTAGAAACTGAAGATGCTAGAGCTCAGCGCTTAGCAATGTATATTTACATTCTTCCTAACTTGATGACGACAGGAAATCTTTTTTGCGGTTTCTTTGCGGTCATTCAATCTATCAAAGGCAATTATCTTTGGGCTGCGTACGCAATCGTTGTTGCGGCCGTGTTTGACCAACTCGATGGTCGTTTAGCACGTTTGACTCGTTCAACAAGTAAGTTCGGTGCAGAGTATGATTCACTTTGCGACCTTGTGAGCTTCGGTATGGCTCCAGGGGTTTTGCTTTTCTTGTGGGCGCTTCAACCTTTCGGTCGTTTGGGCTGGGTGGCGTGCTTCCTTTTCGTCGCTTGCGGCGGCTTGCGTTTGGCGCGTTTCAACGTACAAGCCAATGTTGTAGAGAAAAATTATTTCCAAGGTCTGCCAATCCCAATGGCGGCTGGTATCGTGGCTTCTTCTGTTTTGGCGTTCCAAGATTTGGAACTTGAGCCCATGGGAAATTACGGTCTTTTGGTTATGACTATTTTGTTGGCCATTGTCATGGTCAGCAACTTCCGTTTCCGCAGCTTTAAAGACTTGGATTTGAAAGAGCGTCTTCCATTCCGTTACCTCATCCTTGGGGTCGGTCTATTGGTAGTTGTCGCTCTTCGTCCTGAAGTAATGCTTTTTGTATTGTTCATGGGCTATGCAGCTTTAGGTGCTGTTTTTGGCGTCTTCAAACTTGGTAAAAACATTCGCAAGATCAAGCCGAGTGTTTACGCTCCCGCTGCCGTTCATGAAAGCGATCTAGTCCTCGAAGAAGAGGAAGAAGAAGAGAGCATGAAAGATGAAAAGAAGCCTTAAAGACAAACTAAAAGTTGGTGTTGTTGGTGCGACCGGCATGGTCGGCCAAACCTTCATGGAAATCCTTGCACAGCGCGAGTTCCCGATTGCGGAACTTCGCCCGTTTGCCTCTGAAAACTCCCTGGGTAAGAAAATTAAATTGCAAGGCACAGCTTGGCCTTGCCAAGTTCTTAAAGAGAACTGCTTCGATGGCTTGGACCTGGTGTTCTTTTCTTCGGGTGATGATATCTCTAAAGAGTGGGCGCCTAAGGCTGTCGCTGCTGGAGCTTTTGCCATCGACAACTCAGCGGCTTTCCGTATGGATCCAAATACAGTGTTGATCGTTCCTGAAGTGAACGGTGACCTGGTCAATAAGGATTCAAAACCGCAAATCATCGCCAACCCAAACTGTTCAACGATTCAATTGGTTGTCGCTTTGAAACCTCTTTTGGATCAATTTGGTTTGGAAGAAGTGCGTGTTAGCACATATCAAGCGGTGAGTGGTGCTGGCAAAGATGGTCATGATGAATTGATGAATCAAACTTCAAATCATGCGGCAGAGCACTCTCCAAAAACTTTCCCGCATCAGATTTTGTTCAACTGTATTCCGCAAATTGGTTCTTTCAATGACGATGGCTTCTGTAGTGAAGAAGTAAAGATCATGAAAGAAACGCGTAAAATTTTGGGACAACCGAAATTGAAAGTATCTGCTTTCACAGTTCGTATCCCTGCATTGAACGCCCACAGTGAGTCGGTTTGGGTCACTTTAAAACAAGAAGTGAAACGCGAGCAGATTTTAGAGGCTCTCCATAATTTCGAAGGCATTGTCGTTCAAGATGATCCTAAGAAGAGTGTTTATCCTCTAGCACATAAAGTTTCCGGGGAAGACCCGGTTTATGTTGGCCGTATCCATCATGATCCCGAAGACCCTAAGATGTGGTTGATGTGGGTTGTTTCGGACAACATCCGTAAGGGTGCTGCCTTAAACGGAATTCAGATCGCCGAAAAAATTTTCCAATAGTCTTGAAGGGGCCAGCAAAATGTTGGCCCCATTTTTTAATTCCAATCAGTTCATTCGCTACGCAAACTTGTCGTTTCTCGAAGACCATGGAAGTAAATGTGAATGAGGCGCTGTACAAAGGTCGGGCGCTCTAAACCACACGTGGGTTTTTTTGACAATGGCCCCGACTAATGGTCCGATATTAGATATGTTGGGCAAGAAGTTTTTCTCCTCGTTATGTGCTTCGGTAGTTTTGCTGTTTTCAGCAAATGCTTTGGCGACGCTTACCTATAGCTCTGCAACGGGTGTTTCCAACGTTGATACGACGGACCCTACAAAGGTTATTCTTTTTGGTGCCTTTGCTGGTTCTTGCACCGCTAGTAACACCGGCAGCACTTGTAATAGTTGCAGTGGCACGGTGTTTTCGGGCACGGGCCTTCTGCCATGCAGTCAAAGCAATGTCTCTGCCAACACAACGGTAAGCATTGTTATCACAATCAACAATACCGCAATCACCGCACCCACGAATACGACAACACCGACCATTAAAATTGGTGGGTCTACAGGGAACTCTGTAGGTACGAATAATTGGACAGTGGGAGCTTCGACATTTACGGTGACTGTTCCCTGGGGAGATTTGTGTAACGGTGTTACTAGTGGCTCCACAGATTGTTCCACAAACCTGAACGCCGATTTGTATATTGCTTTCGAGAATATCGGTGGTGGAACTGCAACAACAGACTCGGTCATTGTAAAGATCGTCACTCGTTTCGCTAAGACATCGGCACAAGATTCTTCATGGAACTATGTGGATTGTCCCACGGATCCAGACCCTAACACTGAAAAGGTGGGTTTCTGCCACTTTAAAGTTTTTCCCGGCGATAAAAAAATCTATGCAGATGGTCTTGCCGTTTCCACAAGTTTTCCAACCTCACCAAGTACAGGGGCTCCTTATAAGGCTGCCGTTTTCCTTTATGAAATTCAGCAAACTGGAGAGACTGACGCACAGACTGTTGCTCGTATAACAAATGCTTCTCCAAGTAAGACTATTTCCGTGGGTACAGTCAGCACCGGCAGCGATCCTCTTTCAGACTCTCGTATTGAAGGTCTGACGAATGGATCACGTTATTGCATGGTGATGGCAAGCCAAGACCAAACAGGTGTGATTTCGTTTTTTACTCCAACAGCAACCAATGCCGTGGCGCCAGCAGTTGCTGTGAGCCCCACGACACTTTGCACATCTCCTGAACCAGTTGTCGGTCTTCTCGATGATAAGCACTGTTTCATCGCCACAGCAGCTTTTGGTAGTGACATGGCTCCAGAGGTACAAAGCTTCCGTGATTTCAGAAATAAATATTTGTTGCCATTTTCTTGGGGGCAAAAGTTTGTAAAAACTTATTATAAGTACAGCCCTAAATATGCAGAACTGATTGCTGGCAATGATGTAGCTAAAGCGGTTGTGCGTGGAGCTTTGTGGCCCTTACTCTTGTTTGCACGTATGAGTGTTGCATTTGGATTTTGGGTGACTCTTTTGATTATGGCTACTGCAGTTCTTACCTTTGTTGAATTGTACCGTCGTTTGATCTTAGGAAGAAACGTTCGAGGTGAGTTGTGAGATTTCTAAAATATTCTTTGGCTGCGATGATGACCTTGGCCTCGTTGCAGGTCGCCCATGCGCAACCCAATGAATCGGCACCTCAAGAACCTCCGTACACTCAAGAAGAAAATGAATTTGATACGACTACAACTCACAGCAATACAACAGACGACGTTCTTAGTATTGAAGACGAGCTGAAAAGTGCAGAACCAAAAGTAGCCAAGCCTTCTGAAAAGGAAGAACCAAAAAAAGAAGAAAGCACAGTGAACTTAAATGAAAAAGTTCCTGAGGCGGGTTCTTCGAATATTGAAGATGAACTGCAAAAAAGCATCTCGGAGGAAGAGCAGCCTTCTGTGATCCCAGTGTCTCCGGTGGTGGAAGTAAAGCCGTCAGTACCGGTCATGCAAAATGAAACTGTTCGTCAGTCTCCAAAAGGTGGAGTCGAATATATTCATCATCCTCAGGCTGCCAAAGGTCTTTTGCGTATCGAAAAAGACGGTACTTATGTTTACAGAACTAAAGACGAATCCACATTCAGTCAAACCGGCACGTTCCGTGTCGGAACAATGGATGCTCCGACGATTCTTTCAAAAGACGGAACTACTAATTTCGTGACGATGTATCACGGTTCACCTGTTCCGGTATTTATGTTCGATTACGAATGGCAACCTTTCACTTCGTTTGGCCGTTTGGGTATTCAAGCCGGCGTCGGAGTCTTGATCGCACAAGGAAATGGTCGCTTTGCCTGTGAAGGAACCTGTACTGACTCAAGCGGTGCGGACTTGAACGGTCAGCAATCGAAAGAAAAGTACACCTTTTTAGCTTTGCCATTAAACTTGGGCGCGGTTTATCGCATGGAGTGGGCAAACCATCAGTGGCTGGCTCCGTATATTTCTGCGGGCGGAACTTACATTCCCGTCGCAGAACTTCGCGATGACAATGCCACTCCAAAAGCAGTGGGAACTCCCGGCGCCTACGGTGCCGGAGGTTTGATGTTCAATATCTCTGCCATCGACCACAGCACCGCTTTCACCCTTCGCAACGAATACGGCATAGCCAATCTCTGGCTCACGGCCGAGTACCGCTACCTAAAAACATTCAACGAAGACCTCGACTTCACGTCCAACATAATCACCCTGGGCATAGGCGTAGACTACTAAGTTAGGTTGGTGAAAAGGCCCATCCACTTCGTTGTTGAAGGCTCCTGCCTTCAACCCTTCGGGCTGTTGCGCAAAACTAGCATCCTGCTAGTTTTGTGTCGGGGCCTTTCGCTTCACTCCGACGTGGCGCTGCCACGCCTGCGTTTCGCGAAAGACCCTCCGTCTCGCGGCTGAACCTTTTTGACCAACCTTCAGCTCCTGCAAAGGGGTGCCTGCTTCTTTTTTGCGTCTATGTTGCGTTATCTCTTTGGGCATTCTTGAAAAAACTGCCTCGCCTTGGAACGTGAGTGAACCAAGGGATGCGTGGGCGACGGAGCTGTGTTAGAAACGTTGTCTATGCAAATGGGTACGCGAGTTCGATTTATTGTTTCTTATGACGGCACTGGGTATTGTGGCTGGCAGAAACAGAAGCCTGAGGATCAAGTTTCTGTGGCGCAAGTTATTGAGGGGGTCCTTGAGAAAGTCTTTAACGAGAAAATCTCACTCTTTGCTTCCGGCAGAACTGATGCCGGAGTTCATGCTTTAAACCAAGTGTGCCACTTTACTACGCAGCGCAAGGTTGATCCCAGCAAAAAATGGGACCTGTGTTGGGCATTGAATGCGTACTTGCCCCCTTCGATCGTTGTAAAAAAAGCATGGCTGGCTCCTGAGGACTTTCACGCCACGTTGTCGGCGACTCATAAGACATATAGATATCTGATTCTGAACCAAAGCCGGCCCAGCGCTCATTTAAGCCGCTACGCCGACTGGCAACGATTACCCATCAACATAGATCATCTGCATGAAAGTTCTAAATTTCTTCTGGGAAATCAGGACTTTAAGAGTTTTCAATCCGTGGGAACTCCGGTCAAAGACACCATCCGTGAGATTTATAAGGCCGACTGGAAGTGGCGTAAACCAGGGGTTTTGCAGTTCACAGTAACGGGGAGTGGGTTCTTAAAACAGATGGTTCGAAACATCGTTGGAACCTCTATGATGTTGGAACGAAAAGGCTTAGACCCCTCTAAAATGCAGGAGATCATTCTGGCGCAGGACCGCAAACAAGCGGGTCCTCCGGCTCCAGCACAGGGGCTGTACTTGATGAGGGTTTATTATCCTCAGGACCTTGACAATAGGTGCCTAGAACTTTAAAACAACTCTTCCCGCAAAATGTGTAAGAGCCCGTTGTAAGACTCAAACCTTATTTTGCTCGTCCAACCGTAGGTTGGCCGAATAGAACTCACGGACGGTAAACCCGTGTGTTCAAATAGAAAACTGGAGACTCTCGATGAAAACTTTCAATGCAAAAGC
>CAZPYX010000130.1:0-11680 GCA_964590635.1 uncultured Bdellovibrio sp. | reverse complement strand
ATAAGACATCTATTCAAAGAGCAACTTTTTCTGAGCATTTCAATTATAAGAGGAGCAATTTTATTTTATGAAAAATATAGCCATCATCGCCTCACTTTTTTTTACTTTCATTTCTACGGCCCACGCTGATAACTCACAACCTGCGCCTATTCGCCAGGCCAAGTTCTTGGTCAGTATAGAAAAGAGCGTCTATGTTGTCGGCGACAATGGGCTTCCTAGCTTTGTTTCTAGCCCTGTTTGCAAAAAGCAAGGTCTTATAAATGTTTATAATGATAATGGCACTTGGTCTTCGTTGACTCCCGAAGATCTAAAAATCATTCAATGTGATGGGGAACTGTTTGGCGAAAAAGTTTCTGTTACTGTCGGTGGAGCCGTGGCTTTAATGCAAAGATCTTTTGAAGGATCTATTTTCCCAATGAAGAGCACTGCTTTATTTTTGAGTTGGGGTAAACTTGATATGGAAGTTCCTATGATCCTCCATGTTCCCTCTGCTGATCCTTGGCTAAAATTCCAAGACATTCTGGCACCGGTTTCGACAGGAAAAATTGTCGACAGCGTTCCGCAACCACCAGAACCTTCAGAATATTTTAGAGCCTTTGTTAGTATCGAAGACGAAAGCCGCTAGGGGAAGATTCTGCGTGCCTTCTTAGTTAAGCGGAGTATCGAAGCTATTTAGATTTAATCATTTTAGACCAACGTTGGGCGATAGTTATTGTATATAAAACCGATAAGAAATAATGCCTCTAAGGATAATTGCACTCTGTTTTATGGCACTCGAACTTTTTGCTCTGCCGTCGCAAGGTGCTCTGCTTTGTGAGAGCCGTGAACAGAGTCTTTGTCCCCCATTAAGTGCGCAGCAGAATACAAAAAAAGACCTTTGTGAAATTGAAAAGAAAGTAAACCATTGCGATGAGTGGTTTGAGCTTCACCCCGAGGCGGCTCTTAATGCGAGACGCTGCGAAAGCTTTGCGAGCTGCCCGATGCCAACCCGTCTTAAAGAATATGCAGAGGCCTGCAGCGCCGGCATTTTAAATAGTGCCGTAGATCTCGGTGTGATGGGGATATCGTAGATGGTGTCGATCGGGACCGAATGAGATCACCGGCAGTAGAGGCTGAGGAGCTAAAGAGGAAGGTTCAAAACGTTTGGGATGATACGAGTAAATCGGAAAATGAAAAATTAAAATTTACTTTTGATAAATACATCGAAATGAGAACTTCCGTGCTAAACCTAGAGCAACAAGCTCTCGCCAAAGAAGCTCTCGGTAATGTTCAAGTAGATGTTAATCCAAATGTTTCGAGTTGGCTTACAGGCACAAAAAAAATCACAATTGGCGAAAATTTAAATTCAGAACCATTGGCTCGGTATAGCACGTTGACTCATGAGTTTGAGCATTTAACTCAATTCGGAGGAACAAACTCTGAAGCCGTTTACGCAAAAGCTTATAAGGAAATGGTAGATAAGAGCTTACAGCGGCCGACTGCTCCGGTTTCGCGGTTACAAGCGGAATTTGAAGCTATAGGTGCTCAGTGGGACTTTCTTCAAGCTATGCCAGAAAGTGTTCGCAAGGAGGCACTTCAAAAAATTGAGAACCACCCGGGCATCGCAGACTCTACAAAGTTAATGTTAAAAGCAGATATTGAAAAATCAACTTTGACACGCGAGGAATTTGTTAAGCAGGTGCCTTCATATCACGGCTATACCTCTTATGATGATTTGCGCCAGCGAAGAATCAGCATAGTTAGCTGGCTTGGAGTCTTCACGGCACCATCCGGACTCGCCACGACGCTCTTTATGTTAAAGCCGGATGGTAGGAGTCGGTAAGAAAGCTCTTTTGGGTCACAAGAATTAAACTTTATTCTGATCAAGTAAGATCAATTCACTTGTTTTCGATAAGAATCCTAGTCGACAATATACAGGCTTCTTATCCTCTTTATTCCTTCTCTCGATTCTCAAATCAATAACAAGAAAAAACTGAATATGATCTAGGACCTTATGGTGTAGAACTGAAACAGACTCTTCGTAGCGAGGAGCCGACCGAGAAGCTGTTTTGAACTACCATCGCCTCAGTCTTCTACAAGCGATAGAAGCTCAGAAGAAGGAAGTTCATGAACGTCATTATTTGAGTCTGAATCTTGCTTTGGACGAAGATGCCTATAAGAAATATTTGGAAAAGCTGGAGAGCTTTAAGAGGGAAGTTGTCGCACTTTTTGAAGACTCCCGTGTTCGCAACAAAAAACTTTACCAAATGAATTTTAATATCATCCCTTTAACAGAAACGATTTAGTAGAGATGCCGTCGAACGTTTGAACATAATCCTTTGTTTTCGATAACCACACCCATTGGCCATGACAGGATGGCGGAGAAATAGCGGATTCAGAGTTCCATCAGCTCGAATCAAAACTGGCTGAAATTCCAAGGGCAATCAATTCTCAGCTCACCTCAAACCGCTGCCAAGGTGGTTCGAAAATTGCGAGTGGTTTCTTTCTCAAAATGAGTCGCGAAATTCTTAAAAGGATTTTTATGAATTACCGATAAGTAATCCATGAACGTTCGAGTGGTTTTAGTAAATATTATTTTTGTCCTGGTCACTGGCTGTACTTTGGACGCCAAATTGATCGAGCCTAGTACATTGAACATGCCTTCTCTGCCGTCCGCTTCCAGGCTGGCTTATAAGAAGGCTGCCAAGCTTTCAGATAAGTTTGTTACTATCTTTAATTCCACAGTGAAGTTGTGCAACACAAACTCTATTGCGACGTGTACCACCCTTCCAGATTATGTTGATGGGAGTTCCAACACAGCATCCATAAGCGATGCCAAACTTCTTGATAATGACGATGTCATTGCCGCAGGTACTATTTCAGGAACGGATGCTGACTCAGCAATTCTGCTTTATTGGAAAAGTTCTTCGGGTATGTGGAGTCAGCTGGATCAATTCGGATTCGACAGCTCGAGTAATTCAAATGGAATTGCAATTGATATTTCTCCTGCCGGGTCTGTGGCCTATCAGATCTCAGGGCATGATGCTTTAGGAAAGAAACATTTTGCAGTTCGCGAATGGACCGTTGGCTCTCCAGTCTGGAGTACCGTCGATGATTTCACCATCGGTAAGTCAGTAGGCGATGGTTATGGATTGGCCTATGGTGAAGATGAAAGTCTGTATTCCGTCGGCACCCTCTACAATGGCTCCTTGGTGGGGACCGGCTGTTTGCGGGAAAGAAAGGGTCCTCAAGGGGCCTGGGGTACACTTGATAATCAATACATCTCGGGCGGTGCGGAAACTGTTTATCAAAATATTGTCGTGCTTGCAGATAAGGTTGTCATCGTGGGATGGGTTGGCGGTGGAACCCGACAACTGATAATAAGAGATTGTTCTCGCTCTACCGGGGTTTGTACGACCAGAAAGAAGATGTCACTGATGAGTGGCGACACCTATCTTAGCAGTGTGAACTGGGCCTCCGGGACCTCTATATACGCGACGGGTCGGGTGGATACTCCAAGTACCTATTTCATTTTGATCAAGTACGATTATGGGTCAGACACGTTGACGACCATTGAAACTTACCAGCCTGCGGCGGGTCTGCCGGGGGTGGGTATTCAGGTTGGCTTTGACTCCACTGGAAAGACGTGGGTCAGTGGCTCTCGCTACAGCGTGGACTTCTTTATTCATACTTATGATTCTAGTGACAACGTGGCTAACACGTATCTTTATCCCTAGTAGGTCTGTCGAGGATAGGCCAATATAATTCGAGGATTTGAAAGCCCGAAGAAAACATGTCTCATTTCGAGACGACGACATTTTTGGGTTGATATATGACCTGTTTTTTTACATTCAAAATACGTCCTTAGGGCACTCAATCGAGATTTCTTGGCCCGATTTCTGAAATAGATAAGTGCATGAAAAAGTTAATCTCGCTTATATTTGCCTGGGTTCTATTTTTTGCCTCTCAACTTTGGGCTGCAGCCTGGGATCAAAATCTGCCGCTTCAAACTTCTGAGCAAAAGGCGGAAGCTTTTTTGAAAATTAGTGCGCTGATTCCAAGCATTGCGGATGGCGCTGTTCGCTACGGTTTTGATCCTATAGCTTTGTTTGAACATCAAATGCAGATCGAAAAAATGATGAATCAGGATCCTTTGTTTCAAAACCTAAAAGACTCGCATAAGGATCTCGTCGAATTTTCGATTTTCGATGGGGCTGCTCAGCCCGCCATTTCCAATGAAAAAGAAATTAACTGGAAGGCTTGGCAGGAGCGTTCGGCTCAGATTGTTCACTCTTTGGGGATCAATTCAGATCACCAGGTGATGTCTGAAATTCAAAAGACTTTGGAATCGCCCCTGCTTGGGAAAAGTCAGGGAATTGTGGTGGGACTTTCTCAATTGGTTCCGGCTCAACTAAAAAAGGACTTCTTTGGTCTACCGTTGGAGGCCAAGGTTGATATCTTAAATCAATACCTTCCCGCAGAGGTTATTTCTCAGGGGTTTGCGCCAGCAAAACTCGGGTGGAAAGACACCGAAATTTCCAAAGAGGAAATCATTGCTCGACTTAAGGAATCAGTGGCCGTGGAACAGCGTTTTACAGTCTTACTGGTTTACCACTACTCTTTGCAAAAAGATCTCGCGAACCCTAAAGACTATTTGAATAAATGGAATCTGGACGGAGCTCAAAGGAAAAATTTGGATCAATGGTTCAATGCTAATGTGGCAAAATTGATTCCGACAGAGCAGACCACGGCAGAGCCAAGTTTGGTCCTTCGTGAAATTCCCCCAGTGATTTCCATGTTCCGTGGCTTTGCTGGAAACGACTGCGCAACTCTGTGCAGTTTTCCCTTTGTAAATTCCCCGAATGAATTCACTTTCCTAGTTTACGACGCAAAAGGTGGAATTAAAGGATACGCCCAGGGTACCAGGGTTTTGGCAAATGGTGAGAGTGCATTTTACCTTCATACGATTGCAGGTCCTCGTATTTCTACGGGAGATGCTTTGAACGTTATCAAAGCTTTTGTTGAGGAAAAAAGTCATTTGGGTTTTTCAGAGGTTCTTCTGCCTCCTATGGACAAGGTGGAAGGAATGATTAACTTCCTCCCTGTTCGTGAAGCTATCAGGCAGGTTCTCACCAGCTCTGCTGAATCCATTCAATATCAAGACAGCGCCATCCGCGAGAATTTCAAAACTGCGTTTAAGATCACAAAGACTTACGACGACGCCAGCCATAATCCATTAGGCTATAAGATTGATGAAAGTAAACTTGGAGCAACCATTAAGGTGATCCATAAAGATTCTCCATCCCTGGATAAGGTCAACACGCAAATGGATAAAAACGCCTTGATTGCGATGTTTTTGCAAATGGGTAAGAGCTATCAAAGGAATAGTGCCATGATTGAAGCTCTGGCTCCGCACGCTGGTGTGTCTGGCTCAGATGTACAAAGTCTAATTTCAATCGCACAAAACAATGCAAGACTGTCAGTTGCTGAGCTGACGACAAAGATGGAGGCCACTCTTAAAGAAAAAGGATTTTCCTTTAAGGAAGGGTACTTCAAGAAAAATATCTCAATCATCGCCAATGGCCTGCTTAACTCCAAAGATATTCTTGAAAACAGATCCTTTGCGGAAAGCGTCCTGCAAAATCTTTTGGAGCAAAGGGAAATCACGGCTGTGGAAAAATACCTGTTGACTCATTCATGGCTTTTCAAGAGCGAGACTTTGACTGTCTCTTTCCTAAAAGTTTTCTACAACGATATTCATGAAGCAAACTTCAAAGAGTCCACGGCACTCAATGCGGCTTTAAAACAAAACCCTAAGGCTATCCTCGGAAACTCGGAACTTCTAGCAATGCTATCAAGATCTGAAAAAGCTCAGAAAGTTCTAAAAATCGCTTTCTTGGAAAATCCGGATTTGGCAAAGGTTGTGGACCTTAAAGCAGGACGAGATTTGATGCAGGCACGTCAGCAATATATTGAATTGCGAAACAGTCTTTTCAAGGGCGCCCTGACTGCAAAAAATGAAACAGAGTATACACAGGGTATCTCTATCAAACTTAGAGAGCTTACAGCACTTGGTTTGAGTCCTGACTTCGCGTTTAGATTGGAGCAAGATCTTTATGTTGCAACCATAGACCATTATTTGAGCCTTAAACCAACAACCACAGCGCAACTCTTATTCAATGCAGTGTCACGGAACCCACATGGCGATGAAAAACTTGATCGGGCTCAGCGCAGACTTATCCCTGCGCTCCTAAGAAATGCACCTGCCAAGCAGGTAGATTTCTATCTGTATGCAGCTTCGCAACTTAAAGCTAAATCCAAGAATCCTGAAGGAATAGACAAATCAATTATCGAGGGAATGACAACTCGAGCTGACAGATCTTCGCTAAAGCTTTCTAGCACTAATCTTTTTCCCAATCTGAATTGGGGACACATGACAGCGCTTCGTTGTGAGGAGCTGTTTCTTTAAGATAAAGGTCGTGTTGTCGGTAACGAAGTACTGAAGCTCGTATAAATACTGTAAATGGGGGTCGAAGGAAACTTTTGTCCCTTTGTATTTTCCAGAGAGAAGCCTGACTCGACTAGCTTCGAGTAACCTTTCGTTAAGCAAGCAAAAACCCAGATCTTGATGATCCGGATTTTTTTCTTTTGGCGACTACCTATTTTATTGAAAGCTTTTATTGCTAAGTGACTGTTCGAATGGATCTTTGAAGGGAAGCCGCATCCTTGTATCTATCGAGATTGAACTTAGCGAGCAATAAACGCAATGGAAACCATGTTGTCGAGCAAGGCGTCTTTGCTCCAAAATTGAAATCCATTTTCGAAATGGATTTGTTGGATTCCATCTTTGAATTTGATGCGGCTGAAAGTTTTATTTAATTCCCAGCGATCTTGAGGAATGGAATCTTGAATGATGTATTCACAGCTTTCATTTCGACCGACGATGGTCACGATATGCCCGTTGTGAGCGTAGGCAATCATTTTGCCTTTGTCTAAAAGGTTGTCCACTCTATCAATTCTGGCTTTTTTAAGACGATCGACACTGCTATTGGGGGGAACGTTCATGTCCTCTCGAGTTGCCGTGATATTATTAAGCTGAATGCGATTTTTGCAAGCCAGGTCCGTCTCGTTAACTAAATCCAAAATGGTGAATTTGTTAGTGAAGGATTTAAGGTACAAAAAATCCAAAGGTTGTTTGTCGCTGCCATTTGCTAAGATGTAGTCATCCATCTGCTGCTTACGGCAGAAGCCTTTGCTTGTTGTGGATTTAATAACTTCATCAGAATCTCCTCCACCATCGAAAAAGACATGGTCGATGGCAAATTCATCTCCGGTGAGTTCGCCGTAACCTTTTCCTTCGATAAACATAGAATTGAAGTAAATGTCTTCCGCAGAAATAGCCACGCCAGCGACTTGACCGACGAGATTGGCGGCGGCAAAGGACTGACAAGCCTGAGACTCATGAAGGGCGCCATTTTCATCTTTGAAAAATTGGCTGCGAACGGGGGCGATGGTTGAGCTGCGAAGATCAACAGCGTTGCAGGATGCATATGAATTTCCGATTTGGAAAAGAATGACGAAGAAAGTGCAGAAGCTGATCTTAGATAATGTTGAAACGTATTTCATTCGATCCCTCAAATTGAAAATGGTTGAATTCTTATAACCCGCCATCTTTCAATTACAAGGGCGCCCCTTGAGATAGTGTTCTCGTTTTCGAAAGTCTCATTTGGATACAAATATCTTAAAGACGAGAGGACTCAAAGCTTAGGGACGGCCCTTGAGTAAAACTTCGACATACAAAGAGCTATCTACTCTTCCAGATTTGTTTATATGAGGACCCCTAATTGCAAAAGTATTTCATATCTGACCAAATCATATGGAGGTTACCGGTGCGTAAGCTTTTGTCGATCCTACTACTAATCTTTTCGGTTACGGCCCATGCCCAACCCGCAGATACTCTTTTTAGTGACCTTCGTGCCACTGAATGGGCGGGAAGCTTTCACTTTGAAGTTTTCAATTGGACACCCTTTGGTCCCACCAGAGTCTACTCTTCAGCAGAGTATCAGATTCAGATTTCATTTTTAGATCAGTTGAATGCTGAGGGGCAAATTCCCTATATGTTTTCAAAAGACGTCAGCATGGCTGAGGGATTTGATTCCTTTGTTTTCAATAAAATCGACGTGCAGGCCTGCCCCAATGAAGCTCGCTTGATCGAAGTGAAAGATGAAAAGGCCGGAGCATACTCTGGTGTGGTTCACGCGCCGAACTGTAAGAAGGGTCAGGCCAGAACTATTAAAGATTTGACGATTCAAAAGATGCAAAGAAATGGCGACAATCTTAATATCGTTTTGGCGGACAAAGCGATCGGTAAGGCTGTCACCTTCCAAGTGATCTACAAGCTTCATAAGACATCGAAGTAATATTTAGAAAATTTTTAAAACAAAAAATCCGCTGATTCAAAAGATCCGCGGATTTTTTATCTAAGCCGTTTCCTTATCTTTCGTCGCGGACTTTAGAATAAAATCCCGACCGGATTCAGAAAGATGTGAAAAGCGAACTCCGTATCTAATGTAGATATTGTCAGAGCCAGGCAGCTTGACCTTGCGCACAGAGACCACTGTGCCCTTAGCATCAAACTTATTTCCTTCAACGAGATCATTAAACTTAACCACCACGACATCATTTAAGTCGGCCTTCGGCGTGCGCACGATAAATGCCAAGCCTGTTTTGGAAATATCAGGGCAGAACGCTTGATAACCTTTTCCCTTCGAAAGAATCACAAACACTTTACCACACTCAAAGCGCGGAAACTTTCTGCGAATGTTGATATCGGGAAGATCATCTTTGGAAACTTGCTTATAGTTTTCCAAAGACTCTGGAGAGAACTCATCCCATTCCACAAGTTTTTGCCAAGGACCTTTGGGACTCTTTGATAAAAGACTTTGTTCGGAAAGTTTATGAGTGTGAACAAGCGATAGAACTTCAAGATACTTCATGCGTTTTTCTGCATGGTCCTTTTCATACCAATACACCGGCGTCAGAATGGGAATATTATCCGGGGTAACAAATGAAATCCCTCGAGTGTCTTCATCAATGGTGTCTGAGATAAGACCTACAGCCGCGTGCTGCTCTCCAGTCGGTCGCTCTTCTTCCCGAGATTCTTCTGCAGAGCCTTCAAGGTCTGAAAAGTCAGGATGCTGAATCAGCATGACCCACTCATTGGTTTGATTATTAAGGATCATATCGAAGAGTTGAATCTTCCCAGATCGAATTCCATCAAGAATACTTTTTTCAGACAGAGGTCCGATCTTCTGCTTCCCTGATGTAAGATAATATTGTGTCGCCATATATGCCGTCCCCTTAGTGTTCCAAGAACGTCCAACTAAAAGATATTTCTATGTATTTCGGTATGACGATGAAAGAGCTAAAGCTTATTAGGCTCGCATTAGTTGATTGTCTTAAATTGAGACAAGAAAGGAGTTCTAGCGAACTCCTTTCTGAGTGTCAGAAAGTTGAGTCGTGCCAGGGAATCCTGACCACTGTGAAACTCCGTCAGGAGGGCCTGCGGGGCAGATCCCGGCAAGAGGCTTCTCATTAGGCCCACGCATTTTACAAGCTTGTCCAGCAAACTTGGCGCCAGCTTCGTGTTGAGCAATTGTCCACATGAAGTCGACATCCCAAGTTGCAAGTTTTTGCGAAGCGGATTTATAGCGTTCATCGGTCCAGTCTTTGGGTTTAGATAATTTGTCAAAGAAGGACTTGGAGGGATCCGTTAGATCGCCAGGGCCCCAGACTCTGATATCAGAGCATGGAATTTGTTTGCCAGCGACAGTGCCACCGCCGAGATACCAACTATTGTAAAGTTCAGCGGCATCACTGCTTGCTGATTTGGCATAAACTTTCTTAGAGATCATCTCATCGGTCATCTCAAATTCTGGTGTGCCAAGCATATCGGGTGGGATGGCAAGACTCATTAGGTAGCTACACTCTGACGAAAAGGTTTTGAATTCTTTGCATTTCACGTTGCTTGAGAGAATGGCTTTGGCAGAAGAAAGCGCCAATTGAACAGGATCTTTTGTTTTATATTTTACTTCAAGAGGCTCTAACATGTGGCGATTCATTTTCGCTAGTGTGATGTTATCGGCATTTGATGCGCACATACGGACTCCGCGATAGAGTCTGGCTGCTTGCTTTTGAACGAGTTCCGCTTTTGCTGGTGAGATACCATTTTGGATAAGTTGGCAGGCCATGAATGCAGAGCCATAGACGTGATAGTATTTGCCTGGGATGTTCTTTGCGCCACCGATATCACCTTGGATTCTTTGCACGTCTTTTTTTACTTGGTCAGGAATATCTGCACCGACGCCCAAAGATTCCGGCGCATAGAAACCTGAATTTCCTGCAGGGCAGGCCATAACCTTTTGCAATGATTTCTGCTGTTGCAGGGTTTTAATATGCTGATTATAAGCAGCGGCTTGCGAAGTCAGAGCGTATATTTTTTCTTGGTTAATGTCATAGTTCTTGGCTAATTCTTTTGCTTGATCATCAAGCTTGGCTTTAGATTTCTTTTCGACCTCTACCTGTTGGCGAATCGAATCGAGTGCGCTGTCGGATTTATCTTCATAGGCGTAGAGGCCTTGTGCAGTATCATCATGACCACACATGCCGATCAAAAACATCGCTGAATTCGGATCGCCCTTCGAATGTTTTAAGGCTAGACGCCACAGCCAGCCTGGTTCGAGATCCTTATAGGGTCCTTTGCCTGCGACACTTGAAATTCCCGCACGTTGAGAATGGCAAGCGGTTATCTTTTCCATGAATTTAGCCATGTTTGAGAAGTTCTGCATTCCATCTGGATTTCGGCAGGCGGCATCTTGCGGCACTTTGGCTTGCAGTTCGGTATTCACATCGTTATAAAACGCGCGGGCAGCATCTCTTACGCAAGAATTTTTGAAATCTGAAAAACGAGCGGAGAAATATCCCGCCATCCCGGCGTTGGATCCCCCTACAGAGGCGTCCCCCGCAATGTACTTTTCAGCACCTAAAATAGAGAGGTATTCTTGAAGACCTTTTTTGCTGTCACCCTCTGGAAAGTAGCTCAGAATTTTTTTTGCGATATCGTTCGTGGATCCTATGGAAGAGTTGTTTGCTTGACCTTGAGTTGCACCACTTAGTGGCGGACCCATCATTCCACCATCAATGAATCCATTTGGAAGGCCACCATCTGACATTGCCCCCGCAGGCATGCCGGTGCCGGCTCCATAAGGACCGGTGCTCATTCCCGCTGGTAGCGGTAATCCCATTCCCATATTCATATTTATACATGAGGGACAGGGGTCATTTTCAATGGGAGGTGACGCGCCTGCCACGAAGCTTCCCGCGAGGGACGCTGACGACATAAATAACGGAAATAGAAAAATAAAAGAAATTTTTCTCATACTTTCTTCTCGGAAGGAGACAGGGAAATGTGAACTAGACAAAGATCCGTTTTGTTTCTGGGGCTAAGCTCCGATCAGTAAATATGATTAAAAATTCACTGTTTCTTTCTTTAGCGGTCTTATTGGGTTCGACGGCGAATGCTTTCGATAAGATTCTTTGTGATGCTTCGATGAAGAGTTGGAGTGTGCATAGCTCTTTAAAGAACAATAAGGATGTTGTGCTGAATTCTGTTAAGCAATCAGCGATGTTAGATAAGAAGGGT
>CAZPYX010000129.1:0-11794 GCA_964590635.1 uncultured Bdellovibrio sp. | reverse complement strand
GTGCCCCCGGGTTGGGAAAAGGGGTGGCCCCAAACCCAAGTTTCCCACTTTAAATTCCTTTTTCTTGCGATCAATCGAACCCAGAGCTTTTGGTTCACCCAATTTTTTTACACAATACTCTTCAGACTCCAAGGCCTTCAGTGTGCACAGAACCTGTCCAGCAAAGGCTTCGTGGATTTCATAGAAATCGAAGTCTTGTAAAGTCAGGTTGTTACGGCGAAGCATACGAGCGATGGCATAGGTCGGCGCCATCAAAAGGCCCTCTCCCGCTACATAGTCCACTGCCGCTACTTCAGCATCCACGAGATAGGCCAGAACGGGAAGATTTTGTTGTTTTGCAAACTCTTCGCTTCCCAATAAAACCGCCGACGCGCCGTCAGTTAATGCCGTGCTATTTCCCGCCGTCAAAGTTCCTTGACCCGTAAAATCAAATGCGGGTTTCAACTTCGCCAACTTTTCAAGACTTGTATCGCCACGAACAAGAGTGTCTTTTTTAACACCATTAAATTCAAAAACTAGATCGTTAAAAAATCCTTCATTCCAAGCACGGTCCGCATTCAAGTGACTTTGCAAAGCCAATTTATCTTGTTCCGCTTGAGTAATGCCCCATTCTTTCACCATCTTTTCCGTATGTTGGCCCATGGACAAACCCGTGCGGGGCTCCATCACAGCAGGAAATTGTGGTTTCAAATATTGAGGTTTGATTTCAGCAAACTTTTTGATTCTGCCCAAAAGAGTTCTTTCTTTTTGAGCCTCCATCATAATCCAAGAGAACTCGTGCGGCAAAACACCGGCGATGTCACTGTTGGTATCAGTGCCCCCTGCAATACCATTTTCGATGGCTCCAGAGGAGATTTTCAAACCGATCTGCCAGGCAGTCTCTAGGCCTGTTCCGCAGGCTCTTTGTACATCATATCCAGGCGTATGAGGATTCAGGCCTGCGCCTAAAACAGATTCGCGGGTCATATTCCAATCAGAGGCATTCTTCATCACTGCACCTGTCGAAACATCCCCAAGACGTTGGCCGACCAGATTTGTTTTCCAAACCAGGTCTTTAATAACTGCAGTCATCATCGTTTGATTCGAGATGCGATTGTAGTTGGTAAATGACTTAGTAAACGGGGTTCTAGAACCGGCAAGAATAGCTACGGGACGCATTTGTTTCGTTTTCATACGATCAATCCTTTAACAATCTCAAGGGGCTTGACTACCTACCTACTGATAGGTAGAATATAACTCGAGATCAAAACGAAAGCAAGGACGATAGAGTGGATACAAAGTCTCTGGATACCAAATCTAAGGCCATTGAAACAGCGAAAGCCCAGTTGCAACTTAAAGGCTTCAATGGATTCAGCTTTCAAGATATTGCCGACGATCTTGGAATCAGAAAAGCGAGTCTACATTACTATTTTAGCTCAAAAGAGGAATTGGGTTTAGCCCTGATTGCGGACTACGAGGATGCTTTTTTGCAATGGACTCTGACAGTCGAAAGCATGTCTGGACTTGAGAAACTCGAAAGATTTGGAATGCTCTTTTATAAGATGTCGCAGGATAAGCTAAAGATTTGCCCCACTGGAGTCTACTGTGCAGACTTCAACACCCTCCCCCACAGAATGCAAAAAGCCCTGACACAGCTTCACGAGTCACAACGAAATTGGCTTGAAAGTGTTATTGCCCAGGGCAAAAAAGAAGGCTCTCTGCAAAAAAATCTTTCGTCTAATGAGACGGCTCTCTTGATTCTCTCAACGACTCAAGGAAGCCTTCAGTTGGCGCGCGTGAATGACAACTCTCGTTTGGTAAAGAAAAGTTTTCTCTTACTTGTTGAGCTTTTAAAAATATAAAGTCCAGCGAACTACTACGACGATGATCCAGCTTTTCGATATGAATTAGAGTATAAATTCATTTCTAGCCTCAGCAAAGGTCTTACCAAATGTGAGTTCTAGCCCTAGTCTAGTTCCAAAATGGAGCTAAGCTAGCGTCTGACACAAAATACTTCGGCGGAGCTGAAGTAGGGACCTTCATGGAGGAAAAATGAACAACCACCTGTCGCGCGTTTTAATATGTCTGCTTTTATTGATCGGCTCATCTTACTCTCACGCAGCTGAGCAAATGAAAGAATGGAATTTCCTAGTTTACATCAACGGAATCAACAGCCTTGATAGCTTCGGCCCTCAGAACATCAATCAAATGGAAGAAGTCGGCTCTTCCGATAAAATGAACATCTTGGTTGAGTGGGGTTCACAAAGTACTCCGAACGTTTCAAGACTCCTTGTAAAAAAAGACAACGACAAAAACAAGGTCACTTCACCAATCGTGCAAAATCTTGGTGCTGCTGACATGGGTGACTGGAAAGAACTTGTTCGTTTTGTTGAGTGGTCTAACCAGAACTACCCTGCAAAACATTATTTCATTGTTGTATGGGACCATGGCAGCGGCTGGCACATCGCTAAAGCTGACAATAATGGATCAGACTTCGGCACTCACATCCAAGACATCTCTTGGGACGATCGCACTGGTAATTACATCACCACAGAGCAACTGGCTCAAGCCATGAATGAGTCAGCAAAAATCATCGGGCACAAAGTAGACATCTATGCCTCTGATGCTTGCTTGATGGGAATGATCGAAGTGGCTTCTGAGATGCAGAATGCGGTTCAGTATTATGTAGGCTCTCAAGACGTGGAACCGGGTGCTGGCTGGCCATATAACACCTTCCTTGCAAAATGGGCCGCACAAATCAACACTCTGAGCCCAAAACAAGTAGCAACACTGCTTTCAAAAGACTACACAGCTGCTTATAACGGCGGGATCTACGGTAAGAGACCGGTGACGATGTCTGCCTATGATATGTCTTACATCTCTGCTTACGAGCAAGCCTTCAAACAAGTTGGTCAAGATCTTAGCAACTTAAGCGCCGCTGACATCGCAAAAGCCAACACGGCAGCGTCAGCAACTAAGTATTTCACAAACTGGGACTACAGAGACTCTTTGGATTTCTTAACTCAGCTTGAGAAAAATGGCGTATCTGCTGCTTCCTTTGCAGGCCTGCGCACAGCTCAAAACAACTTCGTTATGTCCAATGAACAAACTCAAGACAAAAACACTTGGGGTGTTTCAGTTTGGCTTCCAACTGATAACAGCGACTATGATACCTATGCTCAACGCTATGAAGGTTTGAAGTTCAATCAAAACTCTGGCTGGGGTTCATTCTTGAAACGACTGATCAAGAAATAGAAATCAAAATAAATATCATGAAAAACTTTAAAGCCTAGGAGAGATCCTGGGCTTTTTTGGTGGAGCTTTCTCGGAAGCATCTTTTTTCGTTTATTTAAACTCAGGAGCCGAGGCGCGAAACTTTCGTATCATCAATTGAATGGTTACTTTATCACTCAGACCCGATTGTAAACACAAATCAAAAAGATCCAATAAATCAGCTGTCGAGTTGGCCTCGATATCACCATCCAAAAAAGCCATGGACCATCCATCAAACAAGCGCGCTTCAGCATCCACCTCAAGCAAAACACGCAATTTATAATTGCGATCATCTTGCCTGATTCGGTCCACTAATTTTAAGATAACTTCTTTATGACCTTCAAGAACCTGAAGAAAGTAACCTTCGCGATAAATCAAAATGCCGGTGATATTTTCTTTGGCATTATATTCACGAGATACGTCGAGGATATTGCGGATATCTGTATAGCTAATATCCGCAACCGCATGACTGATATAAACCAGCTGAAAAACGGGCTTAGGCATGTTCCATATCGGCGCCGACCATGATCACAGCCTCGCCCTTCACAACCATATCACCGTTTTCTTTAGTGACATTCGTTTCCACAGTCGCGATGCCTTTTTCTTTGCGAACCGCTGTGATTCTGATTGTCACAGTGATCGTGTCATCAATAAACACAGGGTTCACGAATTTCAAAGACTGACCCAAGTAAACGCCGCCACCGCCGATACATTCAACAAGTGCGCGTGAAATCAACGCACCCGCAATCATACCATGGGCAATACGGCGTCCAAAACGAGTCTTGGCAGCATAAGCATCATCCAAATGAATCGGATTTCTATCACCAGATAAATCTGCAAATTGCTGAACCATTTTGTCAGTCACTTTTACAGTAATCGATTTTGTAAATCCAACGTCAACATTACTTCCTGCCATCTTCAAACTCCTAAAGAATATTAGCCGCTAGCTCTGCTAGCTCTGATCTTTCACCTTTTGTGAGAGTCACGTGGGCCGCAATTGGGTGCCCTTTGAATCTCTCTACTGCGTAAGTCAAACCACTGTTCGCAGAGTCCACATAAGGATTATCGATCTGGTAAACGTCACCAGTTAGAACAACTTTTGTCCCTTTTCCGGCACGGGTAACAATTGTCTTGATCTCGTGCGGAGTCAAGTTTTGTGCTTCGTCGACAATGAGGTACTGCTTCGGAATGCTGCGACCGCGAATGTAAGTCAAAGGCTCGATATTAAGCATGCCTTGATTGATCAATTCCTGTGCACGTCCCGCTGCTTTTTTATCTGAACCCATCAAAAACTCAACGTTGTCGAAGATCGGTTGCATCCACGGATTCAATTTCTGCTCGATGTCCCCTGGCAAATAACCGATGTCACGACCCATTGGGAAAATTGGACGCGAAACAAGTAATCTTTGGAATTGGCCTTGATCCAAAGTCTTATGAAGACCTGCAGCGATGGCCATCAATGTTTTACCTGTACCGGCTTTACCAACCAAAGAAACAAACATGATTTCATCATTCAAAAGACAATCTAAAGCGAAAGCTTGTTCAACGTTACGGGCATGAATACCCCAGATTGAATCCGCCGCTTGATTCAAAGGCACAATCGCCTTTTCCGCCAAGCTGTAACGACCAATAGCAGAGTGATTTGGATTCGCTTGATCCTTCATGATCACATACTGATTGCCGTAAAGTTTAACTTCCGTCGCAAAACGTTTTTCTTTGTAGAATGTATCGATTTGCTCAGAAGAAACCATGATCTCTTGATAACCTTCATAAAGGTCATCGCGATTGATATCATTCGTTTCATAGTCTTTCGCAAGAACGCCGTAAACGTCGGCTTTAATACGCAAGTTGATATCTTTAGAAATCAACTCCACTTTGTAGCGTGGATGTTGTTTTTGCAAAGCCAGCGCCGTATTCAAAATACGATTGTCTGCTTTCGCATGATCTAACTCTGAAGGCATTCCGGCAAGCATCAGATCCGTGTTGATGTAAACCATCGTCTCTGAGTTTTCAATTTGCACACCGCTTGCCAAAGGACCTTTGGCACGAAGCACGTCGATAAATCGGCTGAACTGACGAGCATTTCGTCCGTTTTCACCTTGGTCTCTTTTGAATTTATCAATTTCCTCAATAACAGAGATAGGGATGTGAACATCCGCTTCGCCGAAACGTAAAATGGCCTGTGAGTCGAAAAGGATCACATTGGTATCAATAACAATTTTTCTGCGTTTTGCTTTACTCAAGGACACCCTCCGTAGTTGGACTGTTCTTGCTTCGACTTGCATCGAAGCAACTTGTGGGATTTGCAACATCCAGTTGCAGTAATATACCACAACTAAATTGCAACAAATCCCAAGACCAAAGTCTACGGAAAAGGATTACGAAATGAAATTAAGAGATATGAGAAACAACGACGTCGCCAGTATCTGTTTTCAAACTTGCGCTGACCGTTTCAATGAACTTCACGAAATGATGGAGCGCAACATCATTCAAAGTTCCTTTGACGAAATTAGCGCCGTGACGAACCACGCCTTCTTCTTCGATCAAACGACCATTTGAAACGCGAATTGTGAATGGAAAATAAGTCGTGTGATTCAAGTACACACGCATCGCAATCTCGTCACCTTGCTGGAAAGAGCCTTCCAACATGTCTAGCTCAAATGCCAAACCGTTTTCAGAGATGTCATACAAAGCAACCTTCATCAGGCCTTTTTCTGGAAGAATCACAAAAGCACCTACGAACTCTGTCAAAATGGTTCGTTTTACTTCACGGCGGTCTCTGCTCAGGATTTCTTGACGTGCCTCAGTAATATCGTGGATCTCTGCCCCTTTAGTATTTTTTCCCAAAGAGTTTTCAGATCTTAGGCGCGCGTTAAATTCGAGAACTTTCCCCATTTTTCCCCCATAATTGTCCTATTCTCATCGGCTGAAATCTGTTTCAACTTTAGCCACTGTTGATGGGTCTGACGGGTCGGTTTGCTAATTGAGGCGGCCTCAGCTGCTGTTGGCTGCTTCCTTTCAACCACAATCAATTGATTGCTTTCAGTACCATTTACTTGGTCGCCTTCAGCACCATTATTTGGTCGCTTTCAGCGACTTGCACTAAGGTCTAGTTTGTCTCATAATGGGACCATGAAACGTGTTTTAGAGGCCCTCTTAGCCAGTTTTTTCTTCCACTTCCTGCTGCTGCTGGCGGTGGTTCTGTTGGCGCCACGTTTTGAAAATAAACCTCCAGAAGTCATTGAAGTTTCTTTAGCGCCAACGCCTACCCCAATTGCACCCAAGAACGCGCAGAAAAATGCAAAGTCCATCGTTCGCCAAGCCTTGGTTCCAGATCGCCTCAAAGTTCCTGAGGATGAAACTTTGGCGCGCTTTCTTTCCGAACAAAAGCAGCGCGTGAAGCAAGAAACCCAAGCTGCGGAAAACGGCATGACTGAAAACCGCAGCAACACTTCTTCACAAAAAGCGCCACAAAAACAGCAAGAGCAAAAGCCCCAACAAAAACAGCAGGCCCAAAAAGAAGAAACGAAAGATAAAGACGGTTACCGCAGCGTTGATATATCAAAAGAGTTGAATGAAATGAATCGACTGAATGAAGGGCGCTCTGTGGTTGGAGAATCACTCCCAACAGATGTCAAAGTCGGCTCTTTCACCGCTCTCAATACTGACAGATATTTATTTTATACATTCTATGCCCGTGTCGAAGAACTGGTTCGATTCCGTTGGGAAAACAGAGTTCAACAAGCCATTGACAGCTTCGACCAGCCGACTGCCATGAATGCTGGCGGCAAAAACTGGAACACTCAAGTTGAGTTTTTATTGGATAGAAAAGGTTACTTGCAAAAGGCCATCATTATGAAAGAGTCAGGAATGAAGTCTTTCGATGCGGCCGCAGTGAACGCCTTCAAAGAAGCGCGCATCTTCCCAAATCCTCCCCAGGAAATGGTTCAAGACGACGGCTACATCCATTTGCAGTTCACATTCACAGTGAACTACCGCCCACCGGTTCTGGTGAACCGGAACTAGCCATTTTTTTTCGGAATGAATTTTAAAGAGGCCGAGTTGATACAATAACGAAGCCCTGTTGGCGCTGGCCCATCATCAAAGATATGCCCCAAGTGAGAGTTCGAATCCTTCGCACGAACTTCAATGCGAACCATGCCGTGAGAATAATCTGGAAGTTCCACCACCGCTTCCGGTGTGATGGGGCGAGTGAAGCTGGGCCAACCTGTACCCGAGTTGAACTTATCCTCGCTAGAGAACAACGGCACCCCGGATATAGCATCCAAATAAATCCCTGGCTCATGATGATCCCAAAAGGCATTCCTAAATGGAGCCTCGGTACCATTCTCGACCATGATCTTAAACTGCTCAGGCGTGAGAAGTTTTCGCAATTCAGCTTCGTCTTTTGGAAGTCCACACTTCAATACTTTTTCACTCATACTTTGGTTGTAATCGGTCTTCGATCTTTAGTCCAGAGGTCAGCGGATTTCGTGTTACTCACCACACTCCCTTGGTAGGATACAGATATGAAAAGATTTACTGTATTATTGGTAGCAGCAATAAGTTTGGCCTCTTTTTCAGCAAATGCGATGTACACGGAGCTTGGCGCTTCCTATGGTTACAAAACACAAACTTATGACGAGAACAATAACAATAAAACCGAGTCGTTAACTGGCTCGATCTCGCTTTATTTCTGGGAGCGAATCGCTTTGGAACTTAGCTACACAGATGCCACCGCGATTGTGGAATCCAAGGCCTATGCCGCCGATCCACAACGTACGACAAAACAACGCTCGCAAATTCTGGGTGCCGATCTGATTTTTATTTTGGCTGACAAAAAGGCCTTGTTCCAACCCTACATCAAAGGTGGGGTCGCACAGATCAATCGCACACAAACAATTAAAATTGAAGGACAAGACACTTATTCCAATGATCCCGAAAGCGCTGTGGCGCCAAGTTACGGAGTGGGCCTTAAGGTTTCCCTTACAGATTCCTTCGGCTTGAAATTCAGTTATGATGCCTGGAAGACCCCGATTGGCAATGACACACAAACTAATGACTCTGCCTTCCGTGCGGGTATCACTTGGGTTCTTTAAAGCTTCTTATTTTTTTGTTTCCCCTGCTTGCAGGCTGCCAAGTGAGTTACTTGTTTACGTCAGCCTACAATCAAATGAAGCTTCTTAATAGTCGTGTACCCATTGATGAAGCACTGAAAGATCCAAATCTTTCCGCTGAAGAAAAACGAAAATTAGAACTCGCACAGAAAGCCCGCGCCTTTGCGGAAAATGATCTACATCTTAAGGCCACTCAAAATTACACTTCCTATGTCAAACTAGATCGCCCGTATGTGACCTATGTTGTAAGTGCCGCCTACAAGTGGGAACTTAAACATTATCAATGGTCTTATCCCTTCGTGGGAAAAATGCCCTACAAAGGATATTTTAACGAGGACGACGCTAAGGCCGAAGAAGTTGAATTAAAAAAAGAGGACTTGGATACCTACATGCGCGGTGTCTCAGCTTACAGCACCCTCGGGTGGTTTAAAGATCCTTTGTTAAGTTCGATGTTGCGCTATAAAGATTACGACTTGGTCAATACAATCATCCACGAAACTGTCCATGCGACCTTGTATATTAAGCATGAAGCCGACTTTAATGAACGCCTCGCTAACTTCCTGGGCAACAAGGGCGCTGAAATGTATTACTTGAAAACAGAAGGCCCGGAATCAAAAACTTTAGCAGAGGTCAAAAAAGACAATGCCGATGATAAGTTATTTTCAGAGTTCATTTCCAAGGAATTAAAAGACTTAAGCGAATGGTATAAAAACCTTCCAGCCAACGAACATGCCGAAGAAAAACGTCTGGAACGCTTCGCGGAGATTCAAAAAAGATTCACAGAACAAGTTCTGCCAAAAATGCAAACCAAGGGCTACGAAAAGTTTAGTACAAGCAAATTGAACAACGCCCGTCTTTTGGTTTTTAAAACTTACATGCAAGATCTGAGTGATTTTGAAAAACTCTATGAACTGTCAGGTCGTGACTTCAAAACATTTATTGAAAAATGCAAAGAGTTGGAAAGTGCGAAAGACCCTTCTGCAAAATTAAAAGAAATCATTTCGAAATCTTAAGTCGGCTTTCCTGGTCGATTTAAAAGAGCGATTGCAAAAACAAAGATACCGAAAACTTCCATCACTGCAACTCCTGCAAAAACCCATTGATACTGTTGAAAGTAATAGTTACTCATCAAATGCACAATCCCCGCGAAAATCCCGAAACCTAAATTGTACGAAATCGCCATCGCCGTACAACGCAACCGCGCTGGCACTTTTTCACAAACATAAGCGATCATTGGTCCATATCCAATAATGGCCACGGCGCTGATCATGGCAGAAAGTAAAACTGCAACAATAGTCTGCGTTCCAATCTTTCCGGACAGGGCCTGATGCATTTGTATCCATTTTGCCAACAAAAAGTAAAGAGGCGCGACCAAAAGCAAAGCTAACAATAACCCATACATCAGCAGTTTTTCTTTACTCATTCGATCCGCAAGATAGCCCCAATAGATATAGGTCGGTACAAACAAAACACTCGAGATCGCAATGTTAAAACTGACAGTCTCGGATTCCAAACGCATGGCCGTCTGTAAGAAATAAAGCTTATAGGGATTGCTAACATAGCCCACCAAACCCAGCCCCACCATCAAGGGCAAAATAAAAAAGAAAAAGTTCTTAGACTGCTTCTTGTCTGAAATGAATTTTTTCAACTCCCAACCATATCCTTCAGAAGGAATTCTGTTTTCATTTTCGTGGGGTACAATTTCTGATCTCCGTAAGCGCCAAGCTGCTATGAACAAAAAGACCGCAACCAGGAAACAGCCCCTCCACCCCCAAGCCAAGAACTTATCAATTCCCAAAAAGAGTTTGAGCAAAATGACCACGGCAATGGATGCTAAAAATCCGCAAGGAACGGAAATCTGAATCATACTGGTGTATTGGCCTTTTCTGTTTGGCGGCGCAATTTCATAGGACAGAACCGCGGCACAGGCATAAATCCCGCCAAGAGCAAAGCCCTGGGCCAAGCGAAGGATGACATTTAAAAAAGAAGCAATGCCGCCAATCTGTTTAAAGGAAGGCATCAATCCGATCAAAACAGTCGAGACTGACATAATCATCAGACCGGTCACTAGGGATTTTTTTACACCTCTAGAGTCACCGTAAAGTCCCAAGAACAGCGCACCAAAAGGTCGCAGGATCATTCCTAAAACAAAGGTCAACAACGAACTGATCGTCGCAATGTCTGCTAATTCGGGATCGAAAAATAAAGAAGTGCTTTCAACATAAAGAATTCCGGAAAGATAGAAGCAATAATACGAAAACAGATTTACCAGGCAGAGGACAGCAAGCTTATCCCACAAACTGGTGAACCTGATTTCTTCTAGCTCCATATTATTTTTCTTCTATCACCTTCGGCGCCGGAAGTGGTTTTTTCTCTGACTTCGTAGAAGAAGCTTCCGGATTCGCAAGCATAGACTTGATACGATTTGTAAGGTCTTGCTTGATCTGTACGTACTGAACAAAACGGTCAGCACCCAAAAGTGGTTTGAGCTTATCAAACTCTTCCTCACTCACGTGATTGTAAGATTGCAATGTCTTACGATAGTGAGTGAGTTCTTCCTCGCGCTTTTTTGTGTTGGCCGCCTTGCTCATCTTTTCGACGGACTCGAGCAAGGAATGATTCAGATCGGCTTTTCTCTTGTTGAGGCCTTTCACAATCTCTGTGAACTTCTTTTCCTCAACAGGAGAAAGCTTTAGCTCGTCACTCATTTTCCAAATGAAGAGCTCTTCCAATTGATTTCGTTTTTCAGATGTTTGAGCAAAGACAGCCTGGGGCTGAATGAAGCAAACTGTTAAAACCGTGATTAGTGAGACAAATTTAAAAACTATCCAGCGCACGTCGATCACCCTGTCTGCACTCCAACATAATTGGAGTAGACTTCTGAGGGGTGATTAGCGCACGCTTTCACCCATGATTTTGTTGAACTTAGCTACAGACAAATTTTCAAATGATTCGCTAGCTACGTCTACAAAAAAGTCCGATTCAGACTGAGTGCTGATTAAAGTCTGGGATAGATCTTCAGGAGCCAATAGAGCCTCCGCGACAATGCGTTCATGACCATCGCTTAAAAGACCTACACGTTGAATGCTTTGGTTTACTTTTGACACCTGAGTCATAAGCAAAGAAGACATCAACATCAAAGACATCAAACCGCCAACGGGATAAAGCCATCCGCGCCAGTGAGAACGCAGCAAGTTTCGAGGGGTCATCAATACGGGAGGCGGTGCCATTTCAGCTTCTTCGACTTTGGCCATGATTTTGTCATGAAGTTGATCGAAGAAGTCATCGCTCATCGACATCTCGAAATCATCGGCTGCCTTAATTTTTTTGCGAACTTTGTCCAAGCGGACGTTTTGGTCATCCATACGATCCATTGCAACTATCCTTCTGCTTCCGCAAATTTATGATTCATTTCAGTAAAGAAA
>CAZPYX010000128.1:0-12083 GCA_964590635.1 uncultured Bdellovibrio sp. | reverse complement strand
GGGAAATTCAAAAAGTTCAGAATTTCAAATCTTGACTTGCTGCGCGGTCCAAAAGTGTTGGAGTCATAAATCAATGGACAATAATTTGTGAACATGGATTATTACTGATGATTTAGATAAGGTGTAATCTATGAAGTGTGTTTTATTGTGCGGTGGATTGGGAACTAGGCTCAGTGAGGAAACTCATTTGGTGCCGAAGCCTATGGTGAAGATTGGGGAAACGCCTATTTTGCAGCATATCATGGAGATCTATTCAAAAAATGGTTTCAATGATTTTGTTTTGGCATTGGGGTTCAAAGCTGAGGTCATCAAACAACATTTTCTAAATTTTTATGCTTTGAATAACGATCTAAGCATCAGTTTGAAAACAGGGGAAATTAAACACATTCGGGAAGGCCATAAAAACTGGAATGTGGATTTAATAGATACAGGTTTGCACACACTGACCGGGGGACGCCTTCTTCATCTGAAGGAGCATCTTAAAGACGAAGAGGTCTTTATGATGACCTATGGCGACGGCGTTGCGGATATTGATTTAAAGAAGTTATTGGCCTTTCACAAATCTCATAAAAAGATCGCGACATTCACTGCGGTACGGCCGCCTTCACGTTTTGGTGTCATCGAGTTTGACGGTGATCAGGTCGTGTCCTTTAAGGAAAAGCCGCAGACCCAGGATGGTTGGATTAATGGTGGCTTCTTTGTTCTGGATTCAAGAATCTTTGAATATTTAAATGAAGGTGACCAGACCATTTTTGAAAGACACCCTATGGAAAAACTGGCTGATGATGGTCAGTTGATGGCCTATAAGCATGAAGGCTTTTGGCAGTGTATGGACACGCTAAGGGATAAAGCTTATCTCAATAAGCTTGTGGAAGACGGACAGGCTCCTTGGATCTAAAGAAAGAATAGGGTATGTATTTTTCAAATGTATATAAGGGCCGCAAGGTTTTGGTCACCGGTCATACTGGTTTTAAAGGATCTTGGCTTATTTCTTGGCTAAAGGTCCTTGGCGCTGAGGTTGTCGGCTTTTCAAAAGACATCCCTACCGAGCCCTCTCATTTTGAATTGGCGCAAATGGGTCAACAAATCACGGATATTCGCGGCGATGTTGTTAACTATGCAGATTTTCAACAATGCCTTGAAAGGATTAAGCCCGAAATTTTATTTCATTTTGCTGCCAATGCTATCGTCAGCGATTGTCTGGAAAGCCCTCAAGATGCTTTTTTGACGAACACGATAGGGACAGTGAATGTCCTTGAAGCCGTAAGGCACAATCGTTCGCTAAAGGCAGCTGTCATGATCACCAGCGATAAATGTTATGAGAACGTTGAGTGGGAGTACGGCTATCGAGAAAATGATCGTCTTGGCGGTAAAGATCCCTATAGTGCGTCGAAGGCCTGCGCTGAATTGGCTTTTTCAAGCTATTTTAGAACCTATTTACACAGCCATTCTCACTTGAAAATTGCAACGGCTCGAGCGGGGAATGTTATCGGTGGTGGCGATTGGGCAAAAAACCGTATCGTTCCAGATTGTTTCCGTTCGTGGTCAATTAATGAGGATGTTCTTGTTAGAAATCCACATTCGACAAGGCCATGGCAGCATGTTTTAGAGCCCCTGAGTGGCTATTTAGCTCTAGGCCAAAAGCTTTTGCAGCCAGCTTGTAAAATTAATGGTGAGTCCTTCAACTTTGGTCCCAAAGCTGAAGTAAATAAGACGGTTTATGAGCTGATCAGTGAAATGAAAAAGCACTGGAGTAATGTCAGCTATAAAATTGTTGAAAATCACCATCTAGTTCAGAAAGAAGCTTCTTTGTTAAAGCTAAGCTGTGACAAGGCCCTAACTCATTTAGGCTGGAATGCCGCTTTAAATTTTGAAGAAACTGTTCAGATGACGACGGATTGGTATAAGAATTGGCACGGTAAGAGGGTATCGATCGATGAGTTTACCCAAAGCCAAATACATCAATATCAAAGTATCAGCGCACAACGTGGGTTAGTATGGGCGAAAAGTTAACCAGTCAGGCTATCATGGGAGTTGAAATAACTCCTCTCAGGAAGATGACTGATGAGCGCGGCAGTGTGATGCATATGCTGAAGTCACCTGAGGCAGGTCAGTTCTTAAATATTGGCGAAGTTTACTTTTCTTTGACCAATCCAGGATTCATAAAAGGCTGGAAATACCACAAGGAAATCAGCCAGCAGATGGTTGCTCCGGTTGGTAGTATTCGAATGGTTCTTTTTGATGATCGTTCAGACTCGCATACCAGAGGGGCTGTTCAAGTGATTGATTTTGGTGACTGTGATTACAGTTTGATCAAGATCCCTCCAAAGTTATGGTACTGCTTTGCCGCAAAAGATGGCAAGTTGGCGATTATTGCCAACGCAACAAGTGCGCCCCACCGCCCAGAGGAAAGCGTGATTAAGCCTTTGGATAGTGCAGACTTTAATTTTAATGTGAAAGAATTTTTTCAATAAAGTTCTTTGTTTTCTCTGCCGTTTTCCTCCAAGAAAGAGCGGCAATTTCTTCACGACTCATCGTCGCGGCAATTTTTTTCTGTACAAGAATTGTTTCAATTCCTGTAGTGAGTTCTTCTTTGTTGTAGGGAGAAAAATAGGTAACCCAGTTCTTACCGAACTCAGGCATTGGCTCCAGGTTTGAGCATAAGACCGGTCGTTGCGCTGTTAGATATTCCAGCAAGATAATCGGACAGTTTTCGCAGCTAGAGGCAAAGATATTCAGTTCTGAATTTTGCATCATGCCAGGAAGGTCTGAGTGCGCAATGTTACCAGTCATTAAAACGTCACTTTCTAACCCCAGTTGTTTGATTAGGTTTGCGACTTTCGTTGCGTAGCGACCTTTGTTCGAACCAACCAGGATCAGTTTTGTCTGCAGATTTTTTTGTTTGCGAAGATCGTAATAGGCTTGAACGACCGTAAGTTGGTGTTTATATGCAAAAAACGTTGAAACATAGAGCATGTATTTAAAGTTAAACGGGGAAGTCGTTTTCGTCGAAAAATCCGTCGACGTCCCATGGGGGATGATTATTGTATTTTTCAATGGGCCCAAAGCCTTGGAAATAGTGCTGCTGGCAAAATGGCTTAGAAAAATGACGGCATCGGCCTTTTTAAAGGCATAGCCCTGTAGAAATCTTAGTAGGATCAGTCTAAATTTCTCCAACATCGTTTCTGACTGCAAAATTTGGTCAGACATGAAGGGTAACATATTTTGAGACACACACACGGTTTTGGATTTCGGTAAAAAGAACGGCAATAGTCCGCCAGGTGAAAAAAGAAGATCAATTTTCTGTTTTTTAAGGAGATTAAGGAGCGACGTGTTTTCCCAAATAAATCGAGAAAAAAATATGTCGCCAATCTTTCCAATAGAGATGACGTTAGAAAACTTCCGCCTAAAGACTTCTTGATTGCGATCTGAAACTAAGAAAATAATATTATAATTATTCCAAACGTCTTGCGAGGAGTCGAAAAGGTTTAGGAGGTATGTTTGTCCTCCTCCTAATTGAGCTGAAAGTGCGTTTACTAGGAGATTTTTCTTCATTTAAATTGCAAACTCTGAGATTGGGATTGTTTGAGGTAAAGTCACTTGTTTGATAGAAGTTAGCACGGGACAGAGTTTAAGCCAAAAAAATAGACGCATTCGCCGCATCAATTTGCTACCATATGCTCTTATCTTATTCTTTCTTTTTGTAAGTTTCATTAGATCCGCTACGATCTAAATTTCACTCAATGGCTTCGGTGGGAATGATTATCAAGGTAAAGGAAAATAAGAGTGCGGATCGCTATTCACAGCTATGTCTTTTATCCCGAGCAATTTCTGATTAATGAGTTAGCTGAAGAGCTAGCGGCACGTGGACATGATATACAGGTTTTTACAGGACTGCCTAATTATCCCAGAGGGGAATTCTTTCCGGGATATTCCTTTCTGAGAGGACCCTTTCGTGAAACACATGGCAGGGTTTGTGTTGTTCGTTATCCTATCGTCCCACGAAAAAAAGGGTTCAAATTTCTTGCGCTGAATTATTTGTCGCACTTTATTTCTGGCTTACTCAATTTACCTCGTCTGAGGCGAGTAGATCTTCATTTTATTTTTGCGACTTCTCCAATAACCACCGCGATTCCTGCTATTATTCGTGCGAAACTGACTGGTGCCAAAGTATGTCTTTGGCTTCAAGATTTGTGGCCAGATAGCGTGGCCGCAGTTGGTGCCCTTGGTAGGAAGTCTTTGGCTTATAAAGTTATTGGAACTGTGGTGAGATGGATTTACCGCCATGTTGATATAATGATGATTCAGTCGCCTGGTTTTGAAGAAAACTTAAGGGAATTTGGCTTTCGAGGTGAAACTGTAGTCATTCCTAATTGGGCTCCGTCGATAAACTACCAATCGCAACAAACTCCTGTGTGGCTTGAGCGTTTCCCCAGGGGTAGTTTTACTGTCACTTTTGCGGGCAATATAGGTAAAGCGCAGGCGATTGACACCATACTAGATGCCGCTGTCGAACTGCAGAAGTATTCAGATATCAAGTTTGCGATCGTAGGTGATGGCAGTGATAAGAACATTGCTGAGGTCTTCGTTAGAGATCATAAATTAGAAAATGTCATTTTTTTTGGCCGGCAATCTCTAGAAGACATGCCGGCCCTTTTCAGGCAGAGCAGTGCTCTTCTGGTGTCTCTTTCGGATGTTCCAATATTCGCAAAAACGATTCCATCAAAAGTTCAGGCTTATATGGCCGCAGGCAAGCCGCTTTTAGGAAGTTTAAATGGGGTCGGGGCGAAGATCATCGATCAGGCCAGGGCTGGCTTAGTCAGCCCTGCTCTTGATTCGAAAGGTCTCGCTGAAAAAATTTTGCTGATGAAGAGTCTGTCTTCTGAAGCAAGGGAAGAGATGGGCAAGAACGCGCGGTCTTACTTTGAGCAGCACTTCTTAAAGGCAAAAGTAATCGATCAAATTGAAGAATCCTGTTCGCGCATAACTTCGAAGAGTTAGGTTTTTTGCTCCTCTGATGCGGAAAGTTATTCCTATCAATAATAGCGAAAAAACTGAATTATCGTTCAGTTGTAAAAATATTCGGAGTTGTGTAATGAAAATACTTATTCTTGGGGCAGCAGGAATGCTTGGGCATCAAGTTTGGTCAAAGTGTTTGGATGCTTTTGGCTCTGACAATGTTGCGGGTACCTTGCGAAAATCGAAGTCTCATTACCAACGGTTTGAGATCTTTACCCGAGGCCATATTTTTGAAAATTTGGATGTAGGGGTTTTTTCCGAAGTCGAAAAGGTTTTGGCAGAGTACCATCCGGATATAGTTATAAACTGCATTGGGCTGACTCTACGAAAACAAGAACTTGGTGATATTGAAAAGTGTATTGAGATTAACTCAATGCTGCCTCATCGCCTAGAATTGTGGGCGAAGAAAAATAGAAGCCGGATTATTCATTTTAGTACTGATTGTGTTTTTGACGGAAAAGTCGGGAACTACGCCGTCGATGAAGTGCCCACTGCGAATGATCTTTATGGAAAGTCAAAATTTTTAGGAGAAGTCTCCTCGTCCAACGCTTTAACGTTGAGATTATCTATCGTCGGACGAGAGCTAGAGGGGAAAACCGAACTTTTGGAATGGTTTCTTGCTCAAAAGAATAAAAAGATAAAGGGCTTTTCGCGAGCTTTATACTCGGGGCTTACCACGAATTTTGTTGCGCAAGAAGTTGTCAAAATTATTAAAGAGTATCCGAATCTTCACGGAGTCTATCAAGTTTCTAGCGAGCCGATTTCTAAATATGAGTTACTAAATCTGGCAAACGATATTTTTCAAGTGAATGCGGAAATTGCAAAGGCAGATGAGGACGTATCCGATAAAACTTTGAATAGTGATTTGTACGCATCAGAGACAAATTTTAAAAAACCCACTTGGGCTATGATGTTAAAACAACTAGCAAGTGATAAATCGATAAATTATGGAGAGTAGAATGTATTTGGATGGAAAAGTTATTCTAGTGACTGGTGGTACAGGCTCGATGGGAAAGACTTTTGTCCGTCGTGTTCTATCTGGTGAAATGGGAACTCCCAAAAAACTTATCGTAATGTCTAGAGATGAAGGTAAGCAGCACAATATGCGTTTGGCTTATCTTCATAAAACAGCCTCTACTGATGAGGTAGTTTATAATAACTTTAAAAACTTGTTAGAATTTAGAATTGGCGATGTGCGCGACTATTCTGATGTTTGTGGCGCAGTGAAGGACGCGGATATCGTAATTAATGCCGCAGCTTTGAAGCAAGTGCCAACATGTGAGTATTTTCCTGAACAGGCGATTATGACTAATTGCCTAGGAGCTTACAATATTGTCCGAGCAATTCGTGAGCACGGCTATCCCGTTCACACTGTTATGGGAATTTCCACAGACAAAGCTTGTAAGCCAATCAATGCGATGGGGATGTCCAAGGCTTTGCAGGAAAGAGTCTTCATCGCTGCAAATGTTTCCGCTCCTAAAACTCGCTTTTTGTGTGTTCGCTATGGAAATGTTTTAGCCTCCAGGGGATCTGTTATTCCTCTTTTCCATGAACAGATCAAATCGGGTGGACCTGTTACGATTACTGAGACACGCATGACAAGATTCTTGCTGAGCCTTGATCAAGCCGTGGATACAGTTTTCAATGCGCTTCTTCATGGAAAAGCTGGGGAGATTTTTGTTCCCAAAGCGCCGAGTAGTTTAATGACTGATGTAGCGAAAGCTCTGGTCGGTGATCGTAAGATTGAAATTAAGGTGACGGGAATACGCCCCGGAGAGAAGCTTCATGAGATTATGATTTCGGACGAAGAAGCTCCCTATGCAGTCGCTAAGGGTGATTACTACGCTATTCAATCAATGCTTCCAGAATTGAATGGTGGTGAGCTTGATATTACTAAGTCTATCTTAAAAAAAGAATTCTCTTCCGGAGATACCTTACTTGATTTTGAGGGAACAGTTGCTTTGTTGAAGAAGCACAAGCTGATGGTGGGAGACAATTCGTCAATGGCTGACGATGAGTTATTGAGATAGCTATGAAGGTAATGACTATTGTTGGAACTCGGCCTGAAATTATTAAATTAAGTAGAGTTATCTCAGCTCTTGATAAACATATGGACCACATTCTTGTTCATACAGGTCAAAATTATGACTTTGAATTGAATGAGGTTTTCTTTCAAGACTTGGAAGTTCGCAAGCCAGACTTCTTTATGAATGCAGCGGCTGGTAATCCGATTCAAACAATTGCGAATGTTTTGGTCGAGTCGGATAAACTATTTGAAGAACATAAACCAGATGCTGTGTTACTCTATGGAGACACAAACTCTTGTCTTTCTGTAATTTCCGCGAAAAGACGGAAAATTCCTGTTTTTCACATGGAGGCGGGAAATCGCTGTTTTGATCAACGGGTCCCTGAAGAAATCAATCGCAAGATTGTCGATCATCTTTCAGATATAAATATGCCATTGTCGGACCATGCACGAAAATATTTAGAGCGTGAAGGATTTCCAGCGCAGCAGATTATTAAAACTGGTAGCTGTATGAAAGAGGTTCTTAGTTATTATTCTGAAAAGATTGATAATAGTGAGGTTTTGAAAACTCTTGGAGTTCACAGTAAGGACTATATTATTGTCAGTTTGCATCGTGAAGAGAATGTGGACTATGAGGATAATTTGACTAACATTCTAAAATCGTTGGATGAACTGGCAAATGAGTTCAATAAAAAAGTCTTTGTATCAACTCATCCTCGTACTCGAAAAAAGCTTGAAGAGAATGAGTTTGTATCCTCAAACTCTCAAGTGGCTTTCTTAAAGCCATTTGGATTTTTAGATTACATCAAGTTACAAAAAGAATCTTTCTGTGTTGTTTCAGATAGCGGAACGATAACTGAGGAAGCATCGATACTTAGGGTGCCAGCCATCACAATCAGAAACGCTCATGAAAGACCTGAAGGAATGGATGTCGGAGCTGTGATTATGTCTGGTACACAGCCGGCATCTGTGGTCGATGCCGTTAAGATTGCAGTAAATACGCGTCCTGGAGCATTGGTTCCTGACTATGATGTCGATAATGTTTCCGAGCAGGTTGTGAAGATCATTCAGTCGTATACACATTATGTTGATCGATATGTATGGCGAAAGACTTTGTAGATCACTCGTTGGGGACATTATTTAGGACGGTCCAGCCTAGATGAGATTCCTCAACTTTGGAATATTCTTATAGGCGAAATGAGCTTTGTTAGTCCTCATCCAGCCCTTTTTAATGAAGAGAAGTTAATTAAAGTTGAGGACTGCGTGCAGAATTAATCTTTTGAGGCTAGAACTAACTGGGCTTGCTCAAGTGGTTGCTCGTGATAAGGCTGGTATTTTTTCTAAAGTGCGACTGGATAGGGTGTACTTCACGAAAAGATCTACGTGGGTTGATTTTTTTATTCTGACGGTGTTTTCACTATTTGACGTTGAGAAAATTAAGCATTAATTTTCGAGCGAAAGGGGCCTGAGTGAAAACATATCTATACTCAATTTTTGTAAGATCCTTTTTAGCATTTAGCGGTTTTTTGGTGTTTTTGCTAACAGCCTCTCTTTACGGAGCCGATGGACGTGGAGTGATTGGATTTGGTACATCCCTGTTTGCCGTCACTGGTATTGTATTCTCTAGTAATCTTGGTCGTGCTTTTCTTTCGAGAACAAAACAAAATGAAGCAAAAAAGAAGAATGAGCTTAAAAGTTTTTTAAAGTTGAATCTCTTTTTAAGTGTGATTTCTGCCGTTGCAGGTGTTGTCTATTGGTATTTTTCAGATACAGCGCGAGCAATGCTAAGCTTGCAACAGGTGCTATGCTTTTCGCTTACAAGTTTTTTTTATGTATGGTCAGTAAATGGCAATTCATTTTTCGCCTCGTTTTTAGCGACTAAAAGACAAGAAAATATAATACTTGGTACAAGACTAGCGCTATTGTTTTTCTTGGTCTTACTTTTTATTGAGAAGAGTTCTTCGTTAGTGTCTTTTGTTGCCGGATATTCGTTGATTCTATTTGTAGGCGTATTGATCGAAATGTATTTTTTAGGGAAGAGCTTTGGCTTAACGGGAACTCCGTTCTTTTTGAGTCGACAAGCCGTTACAGTTATGCTGAAGGACTCATTCTTTCACCATCTAGATCATCTATTCTTTTATCTGTTTCCGCTCATTTTAACCGTTTTATCGGCGGCGTATCTAAGTAAAGCTGATGTAGGGCGCTTTAATTTTGTACTTCAAATGATTAGTTTAGTTTTTTTATTCGCCATGACGGCGAATATTCGACTTACCGCTTATGTTTCTGACGTTGGGTTTCGTGCTAGATCGACACAGTTTAAGAAACTTTTTTGGGCTACATTTGCTGCATCAGCAGTTTGTGTTCCCCTAATTGGAGTAGGGTTTTCTATAGCAATTAGTTATTTTAAACTTCAACAGTTTGAAGGCGTTCAGTGGCTATTTCTAACCTGTTCAATCTCCGTACCTGGATATGTCATATATCAATTTTTTAGTCCAATTTGGGTTGAGCTGCGTAGAGAAAAATACGCGGCTATGGCACATGGATTGAATTTTGTCTTCTGTCTTTCCTTAGCGCCAGTCATTATGCAACGTTACTCTTTGCAAGGGCTGGTTGTTCTATTTGGTTTATTCTATTGTGGGCTAATAGCGGCACAATTTATCCTTTATAGGAAATTTATCAGGCCAATCCTGCTGAATCAGGCAGTCAATCATGAAAGTGCCTTCACTATTTAGATTTTCGAAAGTTTAACCTAGTTAGCGAATGGAGGCTATCTTGGGAGACTTTGTTGAAGACATAGACTTAATCTTATTCTGTTTTTTTCGAGCAATTGCCGCGAATCCTATTGCGACCGAGCAAATTCCTATGAGGATTAGAACAACCTCCATTGATCTGAGGTCTCTTAAATAAAGACTTACGCCAATAATGGCGACTGAAGAAGTCCAGAGAAGAATTGAGATCCACTCATGAGAAAGGCCGATATCTTGTAAGATATGATGAATATGAGATCGATCAGCGCTGAATGGACTCTTCTTTTTCGACAGACGGTAGAAGAAGACACGAGTCATATCAAGTAGGGGTATAAGTACCGCGGCAACAGCAACGCCTGGCGCCGCTTTTATGAAGTAAGGAGAAGATTCAATTCCCGACCTGTTGCTTTCAATAAACTTGATTGCAAGTATTGAAACAATGAATCCAATCATCATGGACCCCGTATCGCCCATAAAAATTCTTGAAGGTTTGAAGTTGTAGTACAGAAAACCTAACAGTGCTCCCGCTAAGGAAAAAGATAATACGCTGAGTGACATGTGATCAGTTAGAACGAACCAAATCCCAAAAAAAGTACTCGAAATGAGCCCAAGTCCTCCGGCAAGTCCATTGATTCCGTCGATTAAATTGAAGGCGTTAATCAGAGCTACAATCAAAAAGAGGGTTATAGTAATCCCGGTAAATGGAGAGATATCGGTAATTCCAAAAATTCCCCAGAGGCTAGTTAATCTTAGGTTACCAAGAACAACGATTAAGGCTGCGCAAAATATTTGAACACCGAGTTTTTTTAACGGGGAAAGAACTAAAATGTCGTCTTTTATTCCTGCGAAGAACAGAAGGATAAGAGCTGGGATCATAAATGTAATTTCAGGTAGTTTTAAGAAATCAGAAAAGGCTGAGAAAGCAAATAAAGTACCTGCGAAAATTGCAACTCCACCCAATGTCGGAGTTTTGTGTTTGTGCAATTTACGATCTTCATCTGGCTCATCCATAAGATGCTTTAGGGCTGCAACTCTTATAATTACCGGAATTGAAATTGCAGCAATAAGCAAAGAGGTTAGGAAGGGCCATAGTGTGGTATTAAGCATGATGAAATAGTAGGTAACTTGCGGGTAAATTTCAAATGGAATATGGAGAATTTCTCGCGATCGAACAAGGCCGATTAGGTAGAGGAATATTGTATTTGATTTGGCGTGTCCTCACTCTAGGTCAGATAAACAAGCTAATTTTTGGGCTAGGTGTGAGATGAAGTCTTAGATCTTATGAAATTGGTCTAAATTCTCAATGGGGATGAAGAAGAGGTCTTGGTAATGGCTGTGCACACCATTGAGAAGCTCCGAGTATGTATCGATTGCATAAAACCTCTTAGTCATGGGGTCAAAAATTGAATAACCTCCTGCCTCTATAAATGGTTGAATTAAGGGAGACGGATTTTTTTTAAGTTCATTTAGGTAGCACTCGATAAGAAAGATTGGTCTGAAGTTTTTTATAGACTGCCTTGCCCCTTGCAGAACGCTCTCTTCATGTAGCTGCACATCAATTTTAACAACATCTAAGCGAGATAAACTATGTTGTTGAACCATCTGATCAAGGGTAGTCAACGAGACAGAGAATTTATCGAGAATAGTGCTGCCTGAGTCGATAATTGAATTTGAATTAAGAGAGTGGCCCCCGTGATTTTCACCATCAAAATAGAATGTGGCGTTGCCTTCTTTGTTAGAGAGAGCTGTTTGAAAGAGAGAGATAGATGTAATCGAGTTTGCTTCTATAGTTTGGCGAAGACAATGACTAGCATTTGGTTCCGGTTCGAAGGCGTAAATGGTGATATCGCTTCTCTCTTGAGCAAGTCTTAAAGAGAAGATTCCGACATTTGCACCAACATCAAAGAAAACAGAATCTGTTTTGCATACCTTTTTTAGTACTTCATAATTATGATTCTCGTAGGATTCGACTCCATCATTGATGATGTGAAACGAGGGGCCCTTCCAGTCTTTCAAGTATATAAAGACTTTCCAGGTCTTCCAAGAAATTGAGCCGTAATTAGGAAGACTGAAGATATTTAATCTTCGCAGCCATCTTCTTTTGGAGATGGCAATGGCGGCCTTATTATTTTTGACTGAAATAAAACTCATAAGAGTGCACACAGTATTCGCATGACCGGTCTTACTTCAACACAGTTTGAATATTGCGCAACGCATCGTCTGTTCTTGGCGTCGTTTCTTCGCCAAAAAATCGATGTGCAATCTTGACAGTTGACAAATTTAAGTAAATT
>CAZPYX010000127.1:0-12236 GCA_964590635.1 uncultured Bdellovibrio sp. | reverse complement strand
ATGGCGAAACTAACGAAAATCAAATGTTTAATGAAAGATATTTTTGGGCGGTTCCTTGTCTCTTCACCTAACACCACTATAGAAACCCGCGAAGAACCCCTGACTTCCCCTCTGAACCCAAAGTCCAGTCGCTCCGATCCCTTGAATGCTGCTATCACTCACTCTTAGAGGTGGTGCTTCGCTATCTATAAGAGTTTCATTTGCTCACCTTTGAAGCCAATCAGAATCGAATGTCGTGCTTGAGTTTTATGCGAAAGGTTCACTTCTTTAAGCATTTTTCATTTGTCCATTCATCATCAAAAAAATTGCCCCTTTCCCTCGAGCTGTATCTATCTGAAATCCATAATAATTATCAGTGTCTTTCCATCTCCAAATTATTCCTCCAACAGATGAGGGGACCGCTTCGTCATGTGTTTTGAAACTAACTCCCACATATCCATCCTCAACTGAGATTCCCTTCTGTATGCACCAGGAAGCGGCTCCAGCACCGCTTAAGCGGAGTACATTAGAATTCAATTTTTCGCTGTCCACTTCCACAGTGCAGAGACCCGAGCCCTTCCCGGTGACACCAGATGTCCAATCAGATGGAGGCTGCCCTATGGGGTCTTTATCAAAAATTCCCTGATGAGGCGTGAAGTATATTGCTGCAACTAATATCGCAATTATTAAAAGAGCCATGCGCCTTCTCCGCTCTGTTTTTTAAAATCAAAATGTTTGCAATAGTTTTAATTTTTATCAACATGGTACTTAAAGACTGTCCACATACAGTACCTTCTTCAAAATAAATCAGGCGAAATAATAGTTTATTTTAAGAATCAATCTATCCACGGATGCCGATCAGCAATGATCGACCCCATAAAGCATGCACCATGAATCCTTGAAATATAATTTCTAGAGAAAAGAGAATCACAGTTAGCATTATATCGTATGGCCTTTTTATAAATCCGACTTTCGAGGAGGCGTATGAAACTTGATGACGTACCCACAAAGGAAGATGAGGCATTCATTTACATAGAAAGATATGTGAATGAAAATAGCAGTACCCAAATAGGGGAGCCGCTTTGGTCTTGCGGATACGCCAGCGGCACGGCGATTTTGTGATTCGGTCCGCAAATCTGCTAATCCAGGTAGACGCTTTTCTGCAAACTAGGGGGCATTTAGATTCTTCCGATTGAATTCACTCTCTTGACGCTCATTCCACTGCACCACGCCCCGCATCGCATCTTCGTAGGAGGTTGTGTAGTCAATACTAAGCGTGATCAGCCCGCCTAACCCTAAGGCAAGAAGAGACCAGTCATTATTTGATTCTTGTCCTCTTTGAGTGGCGACCGTAATGGGATAAATAATCGCTGCAGCAGCCAAAGCTGCGATCGACAAGCGAATGACTCCGCTTTTCGTATCTCCAACATAGATCTGCCCAAGCCCTGGTATTAAAGATCGACTAGTAGCTATCTCTTTGGACTTCCAAGGAACCTGCTTCGCTTCAACGGCTAAAGCCGCCAGCTTCGAGTTGGGTTTTTCTTTCATTAACTGTTCGAAAACCTCATCAGATGATTGATGCGGCAAGCCCTCGGCCCCGGCATATCGATAAGCCCAGCCTAATTTATACAGTGTTAGGGGGCGCAGTTCGGTTTCTGGATGATGTACAAGAAGTGTTTCCCAAAGCTGAATAGCACCGTCGGAAGATCTCAAACGCAATTCAAGTAAGCTGAGCGATCCTGCTAAGGACTGAAATGCGGGAAAATCCGTTATAGCAGCCGCCATTTCCGTTAGATAAGCAGCTCCACTACGTTCTGGGGGTTCGAAGCGATATTGATAGAAGCTTTCAGCCTGAAGAAATAACGCTTTTTCTTCAGAGGAAGCTTTGGACTCATCTACTAACTGAACAGAACGCTGAAGGCGTTGTTGAGATTCTTTGAAGATAGGATCATCGGTTTTTACAAGCACTGATGAAGTTGAGCAGGCACTTAAAAATACCAACAAGAGTAAAAGAGAGAATATTTTGCTTTTCCAACCATACGAGCCAATACATTTCACGTCAGACATACAAAGCTCTTATCTACATTTCGCTCTTAGATCAATCATTTGTATTGCTCAGGGATTAATCCTAACACAATCGCATCTAACGCAAATATACTGTGATGCTTGTAGCACGATCATAAATCGAATCAGAAATAATGAAGTTGAATATGCCGGAGCTAACGCGGGCGGCGTCAATGACAACGACCGAGAGATTCTTGTGCCGGTAGTTGGAACAGACACTTTCTATAGCCAGCAAAATAGCACCCAGGTAAATGGATCGATCTACCCTTGGGTCTTTCAGGTCATCGGATATTATGACTGATTATCGAGCAGAATTGGTCTCAATATGTCTCTCTCTATTGATCTCCCAAAATGGACGAGTGCCTTGCTTACCTCGCATGAGTACGATGATCAATATCCACTAGAAAATTTAAATAACGGAGAATACGTATGAGCACTATTAAGGGCATAAATGTCCTTCGTCTCAGAAAGAGACTCTGTGCAGTTTTTTTACAGTCGACTTACTATTAACGCAGAACTCATGAGACTCCACTCAGTTCCACATAAGGAAAGATGAGCTGGCATTGGTTTGCATTTGCAAGGATCAAGGAAAATCTTTGGAGGATTCTTTATGAAGTTTGCAATGCACATTGTGATCGCGACATTACTAGGACTTCCGTTTCTGTCTTCGGCCCAAACACTGACAAATCCCAAGGTGCCAAAGGAATTTGCAGCGAAATACTATTTTAACCAAAGCCAGGAATTTCCAAATTTATTTTTACCAGAGATATATAGACACATGCCACCGGATCAAGTGCCCCGCGATGTGGTCTTGGCTTCTAGAGAACTGGTCGAAAAAGCTTTCCAATCTGTTTTAAATAGGACCGCTTGGAAGATGACCTTGCCGGGTGAAGAAAAGTCTCGAGACATGAACCTCTTTCATTATTTGCAAACTGCTGCAAGCCAAATAGATCCAGGTGCTAAGATCTATCCTTCGGCAGGACTTATGAGATCTATGTTCAGTTACCTCTATGAGCAAATGTATGAGGCTCGCCGCAATGGCGAAATGGATTCGCAAAAAGTTCTGCAGGCAGTAATAGACTCAAAAGCAGTGATTCCTTCCTATGAAGTTCGCGGCGTCGGCAGTGACTTGGATGTGTTAGTAGAAGCTAAAGATCCTGCTAAGGCCGACCAAGTGAAAATGAAAGTTCATGGAATTATTAATTACAGCTTTGCCATTGCCTTCGGAGATAAACAGCTCAGTAGATCGAGCCTGGGAATGGCTCGCTCCACTTTTTTGCAAGGGGACGTCAAAGACCTCGGCAAACAGATTGCGCGGTCGGCCTCTCAAGGTGGTAGCACCTTGGATTGGCTAGCTTATGATTTGGAAGCTGGAAAATTCAAAGAGCCTGCCCGTGATCCCCACGTTATCGATAATTTTGTTCGTGGCTATTTCAGTTTTTTTAAGCCCGAGCAAGAAATGGATACTTTAGAACATGCCGCCACAACCATTCGTGGAATACGTCCTCTTCTGGAACTGCCTTTCTTGAAAATGAGTGGGCAAGACCAATTTGAAAATGAACTTGCCCAAATCTCAGAAGAAATCAACAAAGGAAATAAAGTTGCTTCGCATGATCTGACTCAATTCGCAAAAATGTTCCGCAATAGCTTTCACGGAGGCGCTAATAATAGAATTTGGAGAGGCGCTCCAGGTTCACTTGAAAGTAAGATCACAGATTTCGGTAAACTGATCAGAGAAAAGGCTCAGACTTCTCGTCTGCTTCCAATCTTTGCCTCGACAGAGGCACATAAAAAAACATTCCCCGGCGATGACCTTCCAGCGAGGCTTCTGATGGATAATCGGCACTTTATTGCCGGCTATACGGACAACGGGTATCTTTATCATGGCACTCCAGTCGTTGATAATATTCTTTCCATTTTAAAAAGTGGAATGCACATCAGTGATCATACAACCGGCAATGGTCGCTCGGTGTTTGGGCGTGGAGTCTATTTCACAAAGGACTTTGCTATTGTTGAGCAGCATCTGAAGGGCAACAATCTGGACAAAGATGCTTTTATGGCCGTGCTTAAGTTAAAACTCAAAGACCCGAAGAATTTACGTGTGCTAAGCTGGGGGGTTGCTCGGAATGATCCTTACATTCAAGAATTAGAAAAATGGTGTGCTCAAGTGGGTGTCAATATCTTTGAGTACCTTGATAAAGTTCATCATATCGACGTGATTTTAAACGAGCATATGGTTGTGCAGAACACTTCAATTTTTGATTTTAAAGATTCATTTCAACAGATTGGAAAATCTTTTGTCCAAGCGCAGGTAAAACAGTTAAGAGCCAAGATGGTTAAGGCAGATAGCACTTTTGTCGATGTCGAAAATCTTTCGATTTTATTAGAAATGGCTAAAGAAGTGGGCGAAGATAGTTTAACACGCCAGGCCTTTAAGGTTGAAGTACAAAAAAATCTGGAGGTCCTCTCTCGTCGTTCGAGTTCGGAGTTCGGTGATTCAGATGTGACTCGCTTGCTTTATTTAAACGGTCTGGCGAAATTCCTGTCTGGAGATAACAAAGACAACGAAGTTGCCCAGCAAATTGTAGAGCGTCTGGCGCTCAATCGTGGCGACCTCGTATTTGATCGCCTGGCACAAATTGCGGTGAAGTCCCCACGTACAGTGGATCGCCTTATTAGTAATGCCAACAGTAAAACTGTGGTCCCTTACGATATGGTACTTTTTCTGGTTTCCAATGGTCCTATTGACCAAGAGCTCTTTGCCAGAATTGATAAGATGATTGCTAACGGATTTAGGTATGTGGATATTCTGGGCGGTGTTGCACACAACTATCATAACAACAAAAATAATCCTCTCTTTATGTCGAACCTTAAACGCCTTATCGCTGGAGTTCCTCAGGCTGAAAGGCACTACCTGTGGGAACAGGGAGGGTATGGTATGCTTTTTGTCGGAGACGGAAAGCCTAGCCTTGAGGAGTTTAGGTCTTGGCAGCACGAGGTTCCTCAAGCGGTCGTTGCTCCTCAGAGAGTAGCTCAGGTCGAAAAAGTCGCAGAGGCCGCGGCGCTTGCGCCAAAGGCGCCGGCTGCAAAAGCTCCTCCAGCCCAGAAAGTATCTAACACTGACATTACCGCTTTGGCGCAGGAGATAGCCGGAGCCAGAGATTCCTTCAAAGTGACGGGTTTGCTGGAGAAACTTTCAAAACAAAAGCTATCTGACCAAGAAAAGTCTGAAGTTCTCAAAATTTATCAAGACTTTGCGGCAATTCGCACCCCTATTAAGGGCTACAGTTATATTCAGAGGAGTTTTAGCAGTCTTTTAGGGGCTCAGCGTGTAAATCTCGCTGGTGCTCTAAGATGTGAAGCTGTTTTTGGTGGAGCCCACTAACCAGCGCCACCAGGAAGCATTTTCAAAAAATTACTAGGCATCGGTCGATGAGTTTAAATAATTGAAGTTCTCAAGATATGCACCATTTCCTAGGCCTGCATGAAAATGCAATTAACTGTTCGCTAAGGAACAGGAGAATCGATAACTATAGTTTTGTCCGTCTTCTGAAATTGGATCTTTTCATCCCCTTTTTTATGACTATTTTACAGCAACAGCTTCAATCTCAAAAAGCATTCCTGCTAAGGCCAATGAGTCCACAGGTATATAAGTGCTAGTAGGGTACTGCTTGGTGAAGATCTGCTTTTTCTTATTGTTGGCAGCATCTAGACGTTCACGAGTATTTCCGACAACAAGCTCAGTCACCTTCACCACATTGTGATAAGTCATTCCTGCGCTCTTCAAAACTTTCTCGAGGTTTTGGTAGGCAAGATCAATTTGTTCTGAAAAAGTTCCAGCATTATCTTCAGAGGCTATTCCAACCTGCCCAGAGATATAGAGAATCTGTTGTGGTTGAGTCACAAGAATTCCTTGGGAATATGAATAGGCTCGAGAGTCGTAGCCCTCACTGAAATTTATGTCCTTAATAGTGCTCATACTTGTTCTCCGTTGCTTAAAGTTTCTGGTGGATATTGGTCGTACTTTTCCCAAAATGCGTATTTTTCTTGGTCCGGTGCATTTGCATACAAATGGAAATCTAGGAAGAAGTTTTCGCGCTTAATATTGGGAGTGAAAAGAATCTGAATACGACAACTTCGGTCGATTAAGGGTTTGAAGGCGTGCACAGTGAGAACGGGAATGATAACGGTGCCTCCGGCTTCTACGACTGTCCACTCGTTGTTAACTAGAATAGAGATTGCGCCCTCTAGAACATTGAAGATTTCTGTCATCTTCTTGTGATAATGCGGTTGAGCCCCATTTGAGCCTGCGGCGTAAGTCATAGTATAAAGTCCCAGACTTCCGGAAGTTAAATCGCTTGTGACGTCGAGAGCGCCCTCCCAGCCGGGATTGTGTATTCGTCGTTTGTCTTCCGCTTTTTTTAAGAGTGCTGCCATATATCCTTCTTTCCTTGGCAGGTTAAATCTTAAGAAGAATATAATCGTTAACATATGCTAAGATTTTAAAAAAAAGGTCTCGATATGAAACTCAGCGAATCTCAACAAGCGTTTTTAGATTTTCTGGATCCACAAAAGGGTCTTAATGAAACTGAGCAAATCCAGCTTTTGGCCAATTCTGAAGTTATATCAGTTGAAAAAAACGATCTCTTGATTCGGACTGGAGATGAGGTAACGCATGTCCTCTATCTGTTAGAGGGGATTGTTCGATACTACATTGATACTGAAGATGGACGAGAGGTCACTAAAGCCTTTTATAAAGATTCATTTTTAATCGGCAGCTTTGATGTTCTTTTCAACAAGATACCAAATAAATTCTCGGTGCAGGCCTTGTCTGAAGTTAAGCTGCTCAAAATTCCCATAAACAATGTGCGGAACTTACTAAAAACCTCTCACGAATTTTCGATGGCGTACAATCGATTTATTACTTCTGTCTTTATATTTAAAGAACAGCGTGAAATTGAATTGCTTTCCACCACAGCTCAGGAACGGCTCAAAAGATTCCAACAAGACTTTCCTGAAATTGAAAATGAAATCTCAGGAGTTGTTTTGGCAAGTTATCTCGGAGTGTCGGCTGTTCAGCTCAGTCGGATAAAGAACAAAAACTGAGCTGAGACTGCTTTTCTACTGAATGCAAAAAGGGGCTTCAAAAGAAGCCCTTTTTTATTACTGCAATTCTGAGTATTCGTGCCTATAACCTTGATGTCGGTGATTCCTCCCTAGGTTGTGTAGGCAACTTTCGAATCGCTCTGCCGCGAATCTTGGGAAAGATAAACCAAGTCCAGGTGTAAATTACGGCAACAATAGCAGCGATTATAATACTGACCAGCCGTGACTCTAGAATCACTCGCGCGACAAGATAAATATCCAAGCAAGTGCCATAAGCCAAAGGCACCATGGCCCAGGCAAGGAATCGACTGGAAAGCTCTACAAAGTGCTTCGAAATCTGGTGATCGGCTTGGCGGTGATAGGCGGCCGGTGCCACCACAAGAATCGCGGCTAAAGCCACAAGCAAAAGAGCGATAAGATGAACAGTTTGCTCTGTTTGGTTCAAGTTCAATTTGAACCCCTGATTGAAAACCGCCACTAACTGAAAGCCAAACAACGCTTGAATACCCGGCAGCACCATGCGGGCTTCTTGCTCAATAGTATTCACCTGTTCCCCCAGGGATTGGCGATACTGGGTGTGTCTGTTGGCGTCCATATCAGGGATATTGTTTGTGGACATAGCTTTCTCGCTTCCGCATTTCTAGTTAGCTCTGAGCGTACTAAGAATTCAGTCTTTTTCTATTTATAAATTCTGCGGACAAAAAATATTGCCAAAAGTAGTCTTGCTTCTGTTGAGTTTTCGTTGAGCCGATCACGGGCTCGCATGATAATGAGGAATGCAAAAGCCCACACTATTAGATCTTTTTCCAACTCAGTTCGTATTGGGGATGAAAGAGGTCGATTCAAAAAATCAGAAGATGAAAAAGTTCACTCCCAAGGAGTTAGCGGATTACTGTGATGATCACGTTATTCCCACTGTCCTAGGCCCAAATAATCAAACCTTCTTGATTGATCATCATCATTTCGCTCGGGCCTGTTGGGAAAGCAAAGTCGATATTTACAAGGTGAAATTGGTGAAGGATCTGAGTCACCTCAAAGACAATGAGTTCTGGAACTTCATGATTAAAAGCGAATGGGTCTATCTACACGACCAGTTTGGAATGGGAGAGCATTCTCCAGAGGCACTTCCTGTGGATATTCGCGGTTTGGCCGACGATCCTTACCGAAGTCTTGCTTGGGCGGTGTTGGATCAAGGAGGCTTTAAAAAACAGGATATTCCTTTCTTTGAATTTAAGTGGGCTACCTTCTTCAGGCATAACTTGGAAATCAAGCTTCATGTGAAATCAGACTTCAAAGATGCAATTCGTGATGCATTGAAACTTTGTAAATCACCCCAGGCAAGTCACCTGCCAGGTTATATCAAGTAGGTAGCGCTTGCCGAGACGTGCTGAATTTTTTCTTTGGAATTAAGAAATGAGATCAATTTGCCTCGGCCGGTTTAAAATCGACAGCAATCGCTACGTCGACTGCTGGAATAGCGGAGCCAAAGAAACGAACGACGTTTAAACTTGGGATATAGTCCCAGCCGTTCACATTGCTTCTTGGGATGACTTGGCCGTTAATTTTTACCACGATACTGCTTTCAAGGGGCTTACTTGAAAGTTTGAAGTCAGTAAGAATCTGGATAACTCTAGCGCGGATATTTGAAACAGCTCCAGGAAGACTCGATGTGCAAATTGAGCCCATTGTTCCGCCAGAGGCGTTGACCAGCCCCATAAAGGTCACGCCGGGCTCGGAGTAGTCATCAAAAGTTGTACAAGTCGTATTTAGCTTTAGAACTCCAATGAAGTTAAAGATCCAAGCTTGGCTTCCGTCTGAATGAGGAGGCTTGATGCTGTTTAAGAAATCTTTGAAGTAGTTCACAGCAATATTTTCTGACTTACTTTTGTCGTCGCCATCTGACAAGGCGATGACGACAAGAAGAGCATCATCACGAAGAAATCCTTGCCCTTCATTTTTAAGATAGTTTGGAGATAGCACGGCCTCCATGGAGTCAAGCCCGCGATTATTGTTGCTACCATCTCTTCCAACAACCAATCGTGTCGAAAGCTGCAAGGTCATATTCGGAGACGAGTTAGTTAGTATCCGTGGCGATCCCATGAAGTGTCCACCATTGGGATTGGTTCCACCCATACTGCTGGTGATGACAGCCATGTGATAATCCAACTTAAGAGAGTCTAACTTGGATACTAAGTCAGGAATTTGGCTACTGAGATCCTGCTGATGTTTTTGCATGGACGAAGAGTTGTCCATGACCCAAAGGATATCCACCTTGTTATTATAAGCAATGTTTTGGGCGAAGTTGTTATTTGCCGCAGGCAATTCAAACTTCACTCCTTGGGAGCACGCCATCAGTAAAGTAGATGACACAGTTATGCCTACTGCGATTTTCGTTTTAGAAATTACTAATTTAAAAAAATCTTGGTCCATTTGCATTTTCATAAGGAGTTACTCCCTATGAAATTATCGTTTAAATCAGACACCAACTTCAACTGTAAGAATTGCGTCGTTTTATTGAAAATTAATGTTTAAAAAATTGTCGAAAGTTGAGGAATATCTCCAGACTTCCTAAGAAGAAAAAAAATTTTAGTGACTGATAAACGTTATTACTCCTCATGGTTCGTCCTGCTTTCGGTATTCATAAGAACGCAACAACAACGCTCGAACATTTCCATAGAAGAGTGGGCACTTATTCAGATGTGAGCATAATTTGTCTCTTCGTAGGCACTGTTTCAAATTGAGATGGTGAGCTGGCCTTGGGTGCAAGTGTTATCGAAATTGATCACATATTATTGCGCTAGATATCTAACCTAAATCCTAACAAAAAACTCGGATGAAGATCCGATTTTTTTGTTTTTGATGCCCAGTGATTTTTTAATCTGCTCAAGCTTCTTGATAAGTCTGTTTCACTAATCCAAAAGGGCTTCTAAGAAGCCCTTTTTTACTAGCCTCAGCTATGCGCAACGTTTCCCTCCGGCTTCAAATCCAATAGCGCCTTGTTAGTCTCCATATCAATGGGCACGGAAACCTGCTCATGGGTGATGAGCCACTTACCTTCGATTTTTTCAAAACAATCAGTCCAGCGCATCCACATATCCATCTTCTTGCCGTCCTTCATCGTTCCCGTGCAGTGACAAAGACTGTGGGCGAAACCCACATCGTCGCTGGCTGCGATGTCGAGATTGTGAAGAGTGAATGTGGCATTGGTGACAGGGGTCTCCACGGCCATTTGCCAGGATTTTCTATAGGCCTCGGCGCCGACGAATTGCAAAGGTCCCATCATGTCGAATGCAATAACGTCGGGTGAATAGAACGACATGATCTCATCAAGGTCTTGATCGTGAACGGCTTCTTGGAAAAGATTTATTTGCTGACGAATTTCAGACTCGGGGTTGCCAGCACTTAAAGGCGCTGTCTTTTTGTCTGGTTGTGTTTTCTGTAAGTCCATAATTGTCCCTCCAAATGATTTTTCTCGAGGGAAAATGCCCCGAGAGATCATGGTTTAAAGAGTTTTCTTTAGAGGAAGCAATAAGCGCGCCGTGGATTTATGTCTTCAAACAAATTAAGTAGTGTGTTCGAAGACTCTCACGGATCGTTCTGTAAGATGGGGTAAAATTTCTTTCACGACGATATCTTGAAAATGTTTATTCATGCGATGGGCTTCGACAGCCTCCACATTTTTATACTCTTCATAAATAAGAATATTTTGCGGAAGAATCGGATCTTGATAAAAGTCATAAGTCAGATTGCCGGCCTCTGCACGTGAGGCTTTTTGAAGATCAGCAAGCAAGGTCAGGGCTTTTGGTAAGAAACCGTCTTGAACAGTCCATCGAGCGACAATGACCATCATAGGGACTCCAAACTTAAGCGATATGACGCTTTTGAATTCCTGCACATAAAGCGACGCCAGCCAGGATCACATACCAAAGAACTAACAGCCATAGCAACAGAATGGGCAAGGCTGCGAAGGACCCATAGATCTTATTGTAGTTGAAAACTTCGATGGTGAGGAATGCAAAACCTCTGTGAACTGCATAAATACTGATCGAAGCAATCACCGAACTGATAAGGGCCGCTTTAGAATGAACCTTTAGATCGGGGACCAGTTTGTAAATTAAAAATAATGAACCAACCAGAACTAAACTGTTAGAGACTCCCACCGGCAGAATTCGTCGTGCGAATTGAAACTGTTCTAAAGAAATAAAGCCCACATAAATGGCAAGGGCCACAGGGATAAGAAGAATCAAGACCCATTGATAGATCAAACGTTTATAGAAGGGGCGGGTGCGAGGATGGGCCCACACGCGATTGATACCCACTTCCATGTCATGCATCAGTTTCAAAGAGGCCAAGAACAGGAAGACCGCCCCAGTAGTTCCTAATTTTCCCGCATTGATGTTCTTGATAAAAATGCGAATGAACTTTGTCACGTCACCACCCGCAGCTTCACGCAGGTAGATCAAAAGAAAACCTTCAACTTTAGGGTAAAGGGCTTCCAGGCCACCAATGGATTGGAACGTGGCTAGAACCACGGCAAGAAACGGAACCATGCCCAGAATTGTCGAGAAAGACAAAGACGCAGCGACAAGTTGCAATTCTCCATCGCGCATTTGCTGGATAGTGTTTTTGATCACTTGCCAGATTTTAGTTCCAAGGTCTTTTCTGAAAAGAGCATTCATGCTTAGAAAATAGCATGAATGCAGAACGGACGTCTATAGCCAAAACCTTTTCTGAACGGCGAAGTCATGTCCGCTTCGTTCGATCAAAGCAGCATCGCAATAAGGATCGTGTTCAAAGAAAAGATACCAATGTTGATCCGCCGCTTGGCTAAGATACTTTTGTTTTTCTTCCATCAACACCATCGGCTGCAAATCATAACCCATCAACCAAGGGATTTTCACGTGAGTCGATGTCGGCACAACGTCGCCACAATAAAGCAAAGTTGTTGCCCCGTCGGAAACTTTGATCATCATTTGCTGACTTGTGTGACCATCTGATGTGAAGGCTGAAAGACCTGGAAGAAAATTTTCTTTATTTCCATCCAACAAATTCAAAACGCCGGCATCAAGCAAGTGTTGAAAATTGGC
>CAZPYX010000126.1:0-12336 GCA_964590635.1 uncultured Bdellovibrio sp. | reverse complement strand
TGGTGCGCTCACGCGTTCGAACAATACGCGAACAACCGTATCTACCGTCCTCGTGGAAAATGGGCTGGTAAAGAAGGTTTGAAATGGACTCCTGCTAGCCAACGCTAGTAGTTTTTCAGATAAGAAAAAATTTATTTTTATAACAAGGGAGCCTAGTTGCTCCCTTTTTATTTTTGTCGATAGTCGATTCATTCTGTCTAGGCTTTTTCAAAAGCCACTAAAATCCTAGGTCTAGCAAATCATTTTTCGCTGACTTTAAACAGGAACGTGCGTTTTCTTTTCGAAATCTTCAAGTCCACAGCCCAGAATCATCTTACACGGCTAAGAATATGGCAGGAAAATCTTAGTAGTGAAGGAGGAAATGCCCATGAGTATTTTGCGTGTAACAACGATACTATCTTTCATGTTGCCGACTTTCTTTCACACCGCGTCTTTCGCTCAAATGCAATCTTCAGAAAATGAAGTTGCCGCGGAGACTGCTGCACAACCGGATTACTTTTCAATTATCGACCAGCTTTATCTTGATGATATGCGAAGTGCGATGTTGAAAATTTGGGGTCACGGTTTGAATCCCAAAACCTATTGGACCGATGATATGGAGTGGGCCTACCAGCGCGGAGGCAGCTTCAGCAAGGATTTGAAATATCGGACGAATCAAAGTTTTTTGCAGCTCTTGCAAGATCTTTACTCTGGCAGTGTAGACCCTCAGCTCTTGGGCTTTGATGTGAAGCTCGTTAAGAAAAGTTTTTTAACTGTGAATCAGCTTCAAGCTTTGGTCTTGGCATCGGGTAAAAGAGCGGACCCAGTTGTTGAGGGAGTTGCTCCACAGAATCCTCCGTATCAATCTGTGAAAGAGGCCATGCGCAAGGTTTATCCCGCATGTACAAATGGAGATTGGGTGCCGATCACTCCAGTTAAGAAAGTGCTTAAGCTCAATGTTCGCAATAAAGTGATGATCGATATTAAAAAGCGCCTGAGCTTTTTAGGTTACCGAATTTCCTCTGTCGATGATCTTTTTGATGTGGAAGTTTTAGCGGCGATCAACGACATTCAATGGAATTTGCGAATGAAGCCCGATGGTGTGATCTCTCCCGGTGGAAAAACTTGGGGATTCCTGAATGTATCCTGCCTGGATCGCGTGCGCCAATTGCAATCGGACATGGAGAAAATGCGTTGGTTTCCGCAAAACTTTGAGCAGCGCTATGTTTTCATTAATTTGGCGATGACCTACTTTGCTTTAGTAGATCGTACGGCTCCGGGGCAAAATACAACCATGTCCTTCCGAACCATCAATGGTCGTCCTGAAAGAAAGACGCCCACAATGCGTGATGAAATTGTGACGGTGATTTTCAATCCATACTGGGTGGTGCCCCCAACGATCTTTATGCAAGACAAGGTCGCGGAAATTAAAAATCTGCCACCGTGGGAAATTAATAACTACTTTAATTCCCATAACTATGAGGTTTGGAATAAGTCGTTCACGAAACGAATCGACCCTTCGACGATTGACTGGTGGGGAATTAGTCAGGGCACGGTAGCGGCAGATATTTATATTCGTCAAAAACCGCACTTAGGAAATGCCTTGGGTGTGATCAAATTTGAACTGACAAATTCCTTCTCGATCTATCTGCACGATACGAATCAAAGAGAGCTCTTTGTCGAACCAATGAGACAGCTCAGTTCCGGTTGCATCCGTCTGGAAAAACCGTTTGAATTGGCAGAGTATCTTTTGCAAGGAACCACTTGGAATCGTCCCGCCATCGACGCCGTGGTGGCTAAACCTGGCGAAGTGGTGGCTAAACCCACAGAGGTGCCTTTGAAGAAAGATAAGTATGTGCCGGTCTATTTGTCGTATCTGACTTCGCAAATGAGTTCTGATGGAATCATTCGATTCGCCGATGATCTTTACGATCAGAACGCCACTATTCAGCGATACATTTCCGGGCCATTCTAAAAAGCTATTTAAAAAACTGGAAAGGCGCAGCCCAATGACTGTGCCTCCACTCAAAGACTTAAAGCGAAATAAGAAAATTACTACAAAGTAGATCTAACAATAATGGTTGAAACTGTTGTGGTGATCAAAGTCTGTCGAGAAGTGCTACCAAGAACTGCACTTAAGAAAGAGTTTCTTCCGTGAGTTCCCATGACCAGGAATTGATAACCATTCTGGGCTTCTTTGGTGAGGGCCTGAGAGGACGTCGGACCCTTATCATCTAGTACAAAGGAAGCCTTAATACGTTTGGCTTTGAATAGCTGAACTTTCTGTTTCAGTGCTTGTCCCGACTGTTTACGAAGAGCATTTAAGAACGAATCATCGATGAAGGCGGTTCCCGATATGGCTGCGTATTGATCAGCAGTGCGGACTGTTTCGAAAATAGAATTAATAAAGACAACTTCAGCGTTCAAGGCCAACGCCAACTTCATGGCATAGGCTTCTGCGCGATGGCTGTTTTTTGTAAGGTCCGTAGCAACTAAGATCTTTCCACCAGTTTTAACTTTTGCTTCACGAAACTGAGGCCCTAAGATCAACACCGGAGTCGAAGAGTGGCGAATAACTTCTTCTGCAACGCTGCCCAAGAAAAAACGATCTAGTCCCGTTTTGCCGTGGGTGCCCATGATGACCAAGCTCGGTTTAGGGCTTAGGGTTGTAGAGGACTTGAGGATTTCTTCCACCGGATTTCCAACTTTTGGGATAAATTGAAGTCGAACTTTCTTTCGCGCAAAAATTTCGGCCACTTGTTCACGGGTTTGGTTTTCATCCAAGAGTTGTACTTTTTTGGCTCCGGGATCTTTCACATAAATTAAGCGAGCTTGGCTGTTGAGTTTCTCTGCCAAGTCTGCAGAGAAATTATGCAACAGGTGGGAGCGATCTTGAGAGAAAGACGTGGAATTCAGAAGGTCATCAGCAATCAACATATTTTTCGCCATGGGTCACCTCGATGTGTATGGAGCTATTCTATCCCTGTCTGCTCTATGCCACCACGAGAATGTATTTAGGTCTCCTTTAAAAAGTGAAATCAACGGGGGATCTAATTTGCTCTTAGGGAAGCTTCGGGCCTATACTTTGTAATCATAAGAGGTTTTAAAATGTCTGTTTTTACAAAAATTATCAGTGGCGAGCTTCCATGTTATAAAATCTATGAAGATGACCGAGTTCTTTCTTTCTTGGCTCTAGATCAGGTCAATTTGGGACATACTTTGGTGATTTGCAAAGAGGAGATCAATCATTGGACAGAAGTTCCTCCGGAAACATATGCGCATCTACATAAAGTATCGCAAAAAATTGGCAAGGCCATGTTAAAAGCTTCGGGTTCACCTCGTGTTGGACAAATGGTCGCAGGTTTTGAAGTGCCTCACTATCACTTGCATCTTATTCCTGCATGGTCGATTCCTGATCTTGATTTCAAAAGAGCGACTCGTCGATCTGATGTTGAGATGAAAGAGATTCAAGCATTGATCATCAAACATTTGGAAAAATAATGACAGACACACAGCCCATTGCGGGCGCGATCTACCAGCACTACAAGGGAAAGCAATATCGTGTAATCGGTATTGGCCGTGACAGTGAAACTTTGAATGAAGTGGTGCTGTATGAATCATTGTATGAGAATCCTATGGGGCGCTTGTGGAGTCGTCCTTTAGAAATGTGGTCAGAACTTGTCGAAGTGAATGGCGAACAAGTGCCGCGCTTCAAATTGCTCTTCCGTTAATCTAGCACCACGTTCGTGGTGCAGTTTTATTACGGGAGTGTCCCAAAAAAAATATGAAACACTCTGTGGGCCTGAAACCTTCTTCATAATTGCGCTTTGAATTCATTCATATTGAAGTCAAAGAGGTCGGTATGAGGAGATGTTTTAATGTCTAAGTTTGTGGTCGTCAAAGTCCGAAAACCTCAGGAGACTATGACGGAAGAGCCCAATCCAGAATTTTCACAGTCTTTGTTTTCACCAGGGGCCACGGAAGTTTTTAGAGAGGAAATTCGTCTTATCATCTTGGACTTAGTGCAAAGAATTTCTCGTCATCCAGAAGACGTCAGTGTGACTTATTTCAAAGGTGAGCACAGGACCGTCTTTGATATAAAGACCACGCAAAGGTGTCTGGGACAGTTGATCGGTGCCAAGGGAACGACGGTGACGGGACTGCGTGCTTTGGTGAAGGCGATGGCAGGTATTAAAGGAATTCGTGCCGTTGTTGAAATTTCGCATTTTTAAAAAGGCCAAGATTCTTGGAACCACTGGTACGTCTTGAAGCTTTTTGGGCCCTCTATGGAGACATAGCAGGGCTCTTTTATTAAAACTCTGACAAGAGCAGATACTATTTGTGCAGCTTGAATGCGATTTCGTTGTCTTGAGCAAAGGCCGATGTGCTTGCAATTAGCACACAAAATATTCCACCTAACTTCACAAGAGAACACACTCTAAAGTTGCTTAAATCCCTAAAAGATTTGCATGCCTTCGGAGTTGTTATCATTAGGCTTTCAACTAGCTCTCAAGGGATTCTCAACAAACAGGAATAACAGAGGGCTTTTTGATTTTTCCCAGGCATCCCTTTAGAACCGCTGCTCATAGTTTGATCTGGAGATCCGAGTTTAATGAAGAGTCTAATCGCCCTATTTTTATGTATTTCGTCCCACGCGTTCGCTCAAGAAGCGACAACACCTGCTACATCCACAGTGAAAGCTTCTGATGTTGGAGTGAGTTCGCCAACTCCGACCGTTGATATCTCTGCACCATCTACTGCGATTCCTTCGGCATCTCTTGAAGCTACAATAGCTACAGCTGAAACTAAGACAAAGCGCGAATATCCTTATATTAGCCTGGTTTCTTACGGCTACTTTGTATTTGGTCAGGGCGAAAGATTTAAGACCGCTACGAAAACAGATCCTAACTACAATAAACCCTATGTAAAACGCTCTATTGATTTGGCGGCAATTGCTTTCGAAGGAAGTTACATTCTGTCGGAATCTTCTTTGATCGAATTTGAAGTGGAACTTGAGCACGGTGGTACTGGAACTGCCATGGAGTTTGACCCGTTTGAAGAGTTTGGCGAATTTGAAACTGAAGTGGAAAAAGGCGGGGAAGTTGTTCTGCCTGAATTCGTTTATATGAAGAACTTTAAGGGTTCAAACTCTGCCAGCACCTTGTTGAAAGTTGGTAAATTCCCAATCTTCATGACCTTGGGAACGATCTTGGAAAAACCACGTCGTTATCCAACGGTGTTTGCTTCGGATGTTGAAGCTTACATGCTTCCTCGAGAGTGGAACGAAACTGGTTTTCAAGTTGAGCAAAAGTACTGGGAGTTGACCGGCCGCTTGGGACTTGTGAGTGGTTTGAATTCTGAGTTCTTCCGTTCTTACAGCTGGGTTGGCGGCGGTTATCAACGTCAATTTGAAACGATTAATGCGGATGATATGGCCACGGTGGCGAGTCTTGAGTACGGCTCTCTTAAAAAAGGTACGGGCGCTGCTCTTGCTTATTACACAGGTAATACGACGAACAACCGTTGGAAGAAAGACAAACTGACGGTCGATTCTAACGTACAGATCTGGTCATTTCTTTTGAATTATAAATTCGGTCGTATTGGTATTTCCGGTGAAGCGATCACGGGAACTCTTCAGAATTCTTCTGACGTTGTTAAAGCCAATGCAACATTGGGCGGTTTGGCGAAACCTAAATCATTCGTAGCTTTAGGTTCAAAGGCTGTTTTGCAAAGCTTGCAGGTGTCTTACGACTTTACCGACAACTTTGTATTCTACCTAAAAGCGGATCACGTGGACACGTTTGCGGATGTTCAAGATGCGGTTCAAAAACTTCCACGTTATGACGTGAATAAAAAGTCTGCGGGCTTCATGTGGAATTACGATAAAGGCGCCTTCATGAAAGCTCAGTACTCTCGCACTAAGACGGGACTTGAAGATTTGCCAGAGACCTATCAAGCCGATGTTGCTTTCGGATTTGATATTGCGAAGTTTAATTAGTTTTTTAGTTTAGTTATTTAATGATCGAAACAATATAAAAGGAGTCTTTCAAATGAATTCTCTTAAAATGATGGTTGCAGCTTTGGCCCTTGTGGTGGGCGCAACAGCTTCAGCAGCTACGAACAAAGAAATCATCCAACACGTTAGTTATAACGTTATCATGCAAACATACGTGGACTTGGCGAGTGCCACTGCGAACTTGAAAATCGCTGTTAGCAATTTCGTGAAAAATCCAACACCAGAAAACTTGGATCTTGCGCAACAACAATGGCGTTACACGCGTGTCCCTTGGGAGGCTTCAGAGGCTTTCTTGTTCGGACCTGTTGATTCATTGGGAATCGACCCAATGCTTGATACTTGGCCTTTGAATAGATCTGACCTTGACGGTGTATTGAATGGTAAATCAGCGATCACTCTCGACTTGATCCATTCTTTGGGAACAAATCTTCAAGGTTTCCACACGATCGAATATCTTCTATTTGGTAACGGTGTGAACTCAAATACAAAACCTGTGTCTGCATTCACTTCAAGACAGTTTGACTATTTGGCAGCAACTTCAACAGCTTTGGCGGAACATGCAGCTTATTTGGCAAATGCTTGGACGACAAACTATGACCCAGAAAATTCTGGAGCTCCAGGCTATGTAACTGTTATCAGTGCTCCATCTTATGACAATCCATTCTACTCCTCTGAGGGAGCAGTGATGGAAGAGTTGGTAAAAGGCATGATGAAAATTGCCGATGAAGTTGCGAACGGTAAAATTGCGGACCCTATGGGTGGCAATATCGGCGCTGCGAATATGGCGCTAGTTGAGTCTCCATTTGCTTGGAACTCTATTAACGACTTCAAAATGAACATCCGTTCTATTTACAGCGTTTATACTGGAACTTACGGTCAAGTTAAAGGACCCGGCGTACAAGCAATGGTTGCTCGCTATAATCCGACACTGGCTGCAAAAGTTGAAACAGACATCGTAAATTGCATCAACTTGATTGAAGCGATTCGCCCAGCAGGTGGCGGTGACTTCGGTCAGGCGATTTTCACTGCAGACGGTCGTGTTCGTGCACAAAAAGCCATCGAAGCTTTGAATGCACTTCATGCAACTATTGAAACACAAGTTTTACCTCTTGCAGACAAATAGTTTATTTCTCCACTTCTGTATGACGGAAGTGGAGATTAATTAAACGTTCTTGGTGGATATAATATGAAAAAATCGATTCTTCTTTTTACATTAAACATGGTTCTGGGCGGCGCTGCGCTTGCGGCTTCTGATATTAACTTAGATTATGTGCGTGCCATCAAGTCCGGTGGTGATACAACAGTATTTTTTAAAGGAGAATCGATTCAAGCGTATCGCAATCCTGCGGCTAATTTATCGGAAGAGCAGATTCGTCAGCATTTGAGTGGTGACGTCCTGTTTGAGCGAAATTTTTCTGATGATAACTCTAGATTTGATCGAGGCCTTGGCCCGGTCTTTAATAATACTAACTGCAATGCCTGCCATTCTAAGGATGGCCGTGGAGCTTTGCCTGTGGTTCCGGTGGGAACCGAGTGGGTTCAGCTGAAACAAAATGAAGCTGTTTTCCTTCGTATTAGCATTGAAGACGGCATGAACCATCCTAAGACGAAAGAAAATAACTGGGGCGCACCAGTACCGGTTCCGGGTTTTTCTGATCAACTTTTCCACTTAGGTTCTTGGGGAGTTCGCGAAGATCTTCCGGGCGTAGGCCAAGCTCAGGTCTGGATGAAGTATGAGAAATCAAATTTCACATATCCCGATGGAAGCGTGGTTGAACTGCGCAAGCCTCTTTTCAAAGTAACAGCTCCTTATGACGAATACTTTGATTCTGTGTCTGGCCAAACACGCAGTCGTCTTTTTGAAAAAGACGTGAGAATGGGGCCTCGTATGGGCACTCCGATGATCGGTTTAGGATTGTTGGAAGCCGTCAAGGAATCAGACATTATAGCCTTGGCAGCCCGTAATCTTTCTGCGGAAGGCGTGCATGGAAAACCAAACTTGGTCTTCGACATTCAGAAAAGCATGGCCAGCGATCCATATCCTGTTTCAATGGGGCGCTTTGGTTTGAAAAACAATACGCCATCGGTATTTCATCAATCTTTGGGCGCTCTTCGCGGTGACATCGGTGTTACAAACTATGCTTTCCCTAGGGAAAGTATTTTTGGCACGGATCTTTGGAAGATGTATGAGACAAATCACGGTCCATTGCCAACGGCATTGGAAGCTTCGAATCAAGTGGCTGATGATCTAGTATTCTATTCTCAAACTTTGGCGGTGCCTTCACGTCGTAACGTGGATGATCCCAATGTTGTTCGTGGTGCTGAAATTTTCCACCAAGTGAACTGCACAAGCTGTCATCAACCAAGCTATACAACAGGCCCTCATCAAATCAATGCTCTTGCAAATCAAAAAATCTATCCATTCACGGACATGCTTTTGCATGACATGGGTGAGGGGTTGGCTGATGGAAGACAAGATTTCGAAGCCACAGGCAGACAATGGAAGACACGTGCCTTGTGGGGCATCGGCCAATCTCAAACTGTCAATCCACGCGGTGGATTCCTTCATGATGGTCGCGCAAGAACTTTGGAAGAAGCTATCTTGTGGCACGGTGGAGAGGGTGAATACTCTAAGGGTAAATTCGTAGCTCTTCCTAAAGAAGACAGAGCTGCTTTGATTCAATTCGTTCGTTCTTTGTAGGTCGCTACGGGCGACGGTCGAAAGTGGTTAGGGACTCTTGCTAACCACTTCGCTCGGTTCGCACCATTGTGGATTGGTCACTCCTATGGTTTTTCTTTTGTACAATCCCACAAATAGCTTTCCTGTTGAAGGCGATGGTCGCCATAGAGTCCTATTGAAACTGGTTTTTCAGGTGACCAAGTAACTTTAATGTTCCAGTTTTCATAGCCAAGTCCTTGAAGACGGAAGAACTCTGCCATCGGAGCCTCATCACTTGAGATGACTGGAAACACCGAGGTTCCAATCGAACTATAAATCGGACTCAGGCGAGGGAGTGATGTATGGAGAACAATCCAAGTTTTGCTCTCAAGAGGACGGCCCATGAGTTGGGTGAATTGTAAAACCCACTGCAACCCCTCAGTTGGGGATGGGACTGGATAGATCACGAATTTAGTAGTTTCATTCGTGGATCCGCTATAGGCCGTGCATAGTTCAGCATCCGCGGATATTCCCTCAAGGATAGATTTTCTTTCCTGTGAAAAATTCTGTGCGACGTATATCCTTGTAAACTCTGAGTTGTAATCTCCCAGTAGGCGGTAGGTTTTGTAAATCAACTCATGCACGAGAAGAGCTGCTTGATGTAGAGCGGGAAGCCTTTGCCATAGATCAGTTTGAAGCTCAATGAACTCGCTGTCACCGTCATGAAATATGGCAATTTGTTCCAAGGCACAACCACTGGGTAAGGGAAAGATCGAACCTTGATCGGTAATCAAGGGCAACTTTGCGCCAGGTGAAGTCCAGTGCACTGACTTAAAGAACAAGCTGTAGTGAGTTTGAATCTCTTGTTCTGTGGGACTATTCACATCGTATTTCTGAACTTCGTATGTTCTTTTAACTGCATTCTGATAGTCGGTTCGAGAGTCTCCGCTACTGCTTACAAGGGTAAGATGATTTTGAGCTTGTGCCTCAAACAGATCTAAAAGTTGTACGCTTGTTACAGCAAAATTTTCATCTCTACATACAACACCAGAACCACCACCAGTGGCCATTCCGCCACCACTATGGAGTGCAATTGCAAAAGCTTGTGAGCAGAGTAACATCAATGAAAATATTGTTGGAAAAATTCTCATAACTCATCCTCGTAGGGTGACCGTAAAGTAGTTCTGCCCGGTAAGACCGGGCAAGAACACTGAGTTTATTTGTAAAATTTGTAGGTAATGCGAATGCTTTCTTTTCTTAGGTCTGAAGAATCTAAACTCTTTTGAGGAGTATCTAGAGTCAACTCTAATCCATCGAGATTGTTCGTTTTCGATGCTCCCCAAACTGTTGATGTCTCATCCGCAATTTTCATAACACCTTCTGCGGCAAATTTATCGGAATCACCATGCTGATTCTTCTCTACATAAGCTCCGGCGCCTGCCCATAACGTTATAGTTTGAGTGGAGCCGAGGAAGTCGAAAGCACAGTTATTTGCAAGGACCTTCGGTTGGCCATTGTTTGCAGGAGTGTTGCGTGCATCCTGGAATGCAATGACATCGTCGATCACACAAACTGGCAAAAATTCGAAATGCGCCTGATTTGCGCTATTATCGATAACGATATGGTTCACCTCGACATGAACTTTAAGAGTCTCTTGGGCAGCCAAAGACCCTTGAGTTGCCAAAATACCTAATACAAAAATAATAGATCTAAACATGATATTTTTCCCCTTGTTATGAACTTTCCGAAAATGGCAGTTCTTGGAGAGGAAACTACAGCTCCAGGATCGTAGAATATAGATAAAGTTACTAATTTATCTTGCTTAAAAGTGACCTTTTGGTAAATGAATGCCATGAAGAATGCAGATATCTGGAGTTACACCGATTATAAGTCCTATATAAAAGCCGTTTTTGCTTCAATGAGTAACGGAGGGCGTGGGCAGCTTAAAAAACTTTCTGAGTATCTTGGCGTTCACTCAACATTAGTCAGTCAGGTCGTAAGTGGTGATAAGGATTTTAGTGATGAACAAGCCATTAAAGTTGCTGAATTTTTGCAGCTAAGAGAACTTGAAACAGATTACTTTCTTCATCTCGTTTTTTATTCGAAAGCCGGCTCTGCAGATTTGCAGAAGTACCATCTATCAAAAATAAGGAAGCTCAAAGAATCTGGGCAGTCCGTCGGTCATCGCATCGGCAAATCTTCGGAACTTTCAGAGGATGATAAAATTCGCTACTACTCGGATTGGCGGTACGTGGCTGTATGGTTGGCAACTTCAATTAAAGAGATTGGAAATGCTCAAAGTATTTCTGAAGGGCTAGAGATTCCAAAAAATAATATTCAAGATATTTTAGACTTTCTTCTTGCTAAAGGTCTTTGTAAGAAAACTGATAAGGGTATTGTTATGGATTTACAAAAAATCCATGTGCCCGCTAACTCTCCATTGGTAGTGAATCATCACCTCAATTGGCGAATGAAGTCTCTTGGATTCGTACAAAACGTGAAGAAGCAAGAGCTGGCATTTACTTCACCACTGAGTATTTCCAGAAAAGATTTTGAAAAAGTCAGGGGGATGATTTTGAAACTTATAGAAGATATATCGGACGTCGTCGAAAAAACCGACCCCGAAATTATTGCTTGTCTGAATATTGATCATTTTATGATTACAAAATAACGTCTTTCTTCGAGTTTGCAAGATTCGTCGACCACATTCAAGCTTCGTTAGCTCTCTACTTTTCGTTATATTTTAAGGCGCACTACGTGACGTTGGTTCTTGTCTTTGACGTTGCTGTTTGTGGGGTGTCAGCTTGGGATTTGTTAGTTGAGGTGTGGGATTGCTGCTGAATGTGGATTTTGATATTTGAATTTTGATTGGTTGTAGGTTTGATGGAAACTCTTCGACCAAATTTTAATCAGCTCTCAGGATGGTCTCACCAACAAGGAGAGACCCATGCATTTAATTTATCGAATCGGAATTTCAACTCTTATTTCATTGGCGGCTATTGCGGCACTTGCTGACAATCCTCCGGCGCCAACAACACCACCTCCGCTTACGACCGTGGTGCAAAATGATGAAGCTGAAAATTTATTGGCAGATAGATTCAACAGAACGCTTTACGTTTTCGATCTCGATCAAAACCAAACTAGCCCGATGTGCAATGCGGCCTGCGCGGAGCTATGGCCGCCCTATATTCTTACGACTGCTGAAGTCGCAGGTGTCAAAGCTCCATTTGGCTCTATCATGCGTGCAAGTCAAAAGGCTCAACTTACTTATAACGGTCGTCCCGTTTATACTTACGGTTTCGATCGCAAAGAAGGCGATGATCAAGGCGACGGCATCGGCAACGTTTGGCACTATATAGAATTGGTAGTTACGCCAAAGCCACCTGCGCGCTAAAGAAGTCAGTTGAAATAAAATCTTATCTCCGCAAGTTCGATAAGATTTTGTTTCAACAAATCCGTCCATCTCGGAAATTTTTTTTATTTTAGTAGATCAATGAGACGTTTCTCATTTTGGTCTATTTCTTCAGTCGAGAAAGAAATTCCCGGACCATGAAAAAGTGGCGTGCTTTGTTAGGACTATTGTACAATCACCTAAAGCCTCGGGGCCGGGAAGGGGGTGGTTCCGTTCGGCCGGGGAGGGCCGGGAGATTGGGGGTGCAGGGACTCGAAACCGAGATTCTCG
>CAZPYX010000125.1:0-12420 GCA_964590635.1 uncultured Bdellovibrio sp. | reverse complement strand
AAAGAAGTTGAAACAGCAATTGAAAAGTTCCTTTATAAGGTTTTCAAATCCAATCTAAAAAGAGCCCGGATAATGAAGGGGAAAGGGAACGGGACCGTCAAAGGCATTGCCATTCGTTAACTAAAGCTTGCAAGTTAATACTGGGCCTATGGAAAAATGGCCAATGGAAAAAACAATGAGGGCTGCTTGGTCATCTTCCTTGAGTAGCCTTTAGAAAATGCAATTGTTAAAAGTCATTTTCCTGCCTGTCTGTACGAATGTTATCTTTGAGCCATGGAAACAAGAATTGGAATTTCAGGATGGCGCTATCCTCCGTGGCGTGGGGATTTTTACCCGAAAGATCTTATTCAGAAAGAAGAGCTGTCTTACGCGAGCAGACAGGTGAGTTCCATTGAGATCAATGGTTCCTTTTACGCAACCCAGTCTCCGACTAGCTATAAATCTTGGTTTAAAGCCACTCCTGAAGATTTTTGTTTTTCAGTGAAGGGACCACGCTATATAACTCATATTCGTCGTCTTAAAGATGTGAAGCTTCCCTTGGCAAATTTTTTCGCCTCTGGGGTTTTGCATTTGGAACATAAACTAGGTCCCTTTCTTTGGCAGTTTGCCCCAAGCTTTCGTTTTGATGATGAGCGGATAGAGGAATTTTTTAGAATGCTGCCGCGAACTTTTAAAGAAGCCGCGCAATTGGCCCAGACAGCGGACCGAGTGGCTCCGGATTTTCCGGAGCGGGCGCTGCAATCGGAACGCCCGCTTCGTCATGCCATGGAAGTTCGTCATCATAGTTTTGAGCATCCCGACTTCATCAAGCTCTTAAGAAAATACAATGTCGCTTTGGTTTTGGCGGACACTGCTGGGAGGTGGCCTTATATGGAGGATGTCACCAGCGACTTTATGTATTTGCGTTTGCATGGAGACGAAGAGCTCTACGCCAGTGGTTACGATGATTCGACACTGAACTGGTGGGCAGACAGAATTAAGTTGTGGCGAGCCGGTAAAGAGCCAGCGGATGCGTTGGATATCAGTGATGAGCCGTCGAAGAAAATAAAACGCGATATCTTTATCTATTTTGATAACGACGTGAAGGTGCGGGCTCCCTATGATGCTCGGTCCTTGATGAAGATTCTTAAGACTTAGAACAACTTCCTATTTGTGCATGTCAAACTCATTGGCTATGCTAAGACCATAATTCATAGAGCAAAGGTAGCCGATGAAAGATCAAAACATTGAACTCTCTATCACTGTCAGAGGAACTGCCGCAGAAATTTGGCGAGCGCTGACTGATTCCGATGATATCGAAAACTGGTGGAGCGATGACGTCGTACTTGAACCGAAGGTGGGCGGTAAGTTTAAAGAAGTGTGGGAAGACGATGAGGGCAATGAAGGTCTAGCCTCTGGCAAAGTTTTGTCTTTGCAGACCAATAAAAATATCACTTTCACATGGCGGGAAAAAGACTGGCCTAAAGAGGCGCAAACAGAATGCACGTTTGTGATCGAAGACCAGGGATCTAAGCGTGTTTTGACCATGAAGCATGTGGGTTGGGGATCTTTGCCGGAAAAATCCCGCGGGAAGATCATGAAGGATTTCCAAGTCGGCTGGGACTATCACTTAAAAGAATTGAAATCTTATTTAGATGATTAGAGTCAAAAGGGTCTATGAAGGGCCCTTTTTCTTTTGGCGATCGATCAGTGTAGCAGATCTTCGCGAAGAAGCCCACTCTTTAAATCTTGTTCTAGATTATTTTACGATTATTTTCAGACTATTCTATTAGAAGTGGGGCGAAAGTCGCTTCCTTCTTATTTTCTAAAGGGAAAGACGCTCTCTTCTGGTGACATTTTAGCAGATGTGGCTGATACTAACTGATGCCTTTTTAATGGCACTCCAAAGGATAGACTAGTGTTTCTTGCCCCGATGACGCTTTTAAATGTTTCTCAGTTGCACAATCCTAGCGAAAGAGTTCCTCTTGGCGAACGCTATCCCTATGAGGATGCGATGGCCCTCATCGAAGATGGAGCTTTCGACGGGTATGAGATTTTGCCTGCAGTGCAATCTCGTTTGCAGTTGAAAATATTTTGGAATGATAAGAGCGCCTCAAAAGGTATTTTAGTTCAAGTTGCGGAAGAGGCGACCAATGGGGCTCTGCACTTTAACTGTGAGCATTGTAAAACTTCTGACACCACCCGCGATACCTGCGAACATCAATGGGGATCATTCATCCTTCTTTGGCAGGCCTTGACTTTGGATTCAGCACAAATTGCAAATCACAAGTTGGCTGAACTTTCTGAAAAGTTGAAGGAACGAGAAGTTTCTCCGGTGGCAGAAGATGATGAAGATCCTTTTGCCTCCTTGGCTGGAACAAAATTAGACTCCATCAGTTTATTCTTGGAAGATGCGCCTTTGCTAAAAGGGGCTCCGCTGGGAACACTGTTGGATATTAATTTCGGCAAGTATAAAACCCATGAAGTGACCAATGCCATGCAGTTTCTGTCGCCGCAGCTTTGGAATATGCCGGAAGTTTTTCGTCGCAAACTGACGGCGTACTCTGAGCATTACTTCAATGAGGTGAATGAACAAACTCGTCTTTCGAATATTTTGCGTTACAACTTTAGTAACGGCATGCAAATCAGTGCCCGCGAAATTTTGCGTCATCCTTTGCAAAAACAAGTTCCCCGTGAGCTATTGCCTTTGCCGAAGGCGCCCAATTCTGTGTTTGCGCAGTGGCCTCTGACCCAACAGAAAGACAATCATTTTATTTCCCAGGCTTTGAAGGAGCTGGAAGAGATTATTCAATCTTTGCTAGGCAGTGTGGCTAAGAACTTACGTCAGGGGCAGATTGAACTTTATATTCAAACCAAGAACCATCCAACCAAGGCGATGAAAGTTCAATCCATTGAATTTGATCCCGTCAATGAAGTGGATTGGAGAGTCGAATTCGTAGAGAAGAAAGCGCTTGAAGCTGAATTCAAGTTGATGAGCTTCCGCAAGCAACCTTTACATTTCTTCGACTCCTTTGCCATTGAAAAAACTGATGGCGTCGTGTTGGTCCATCCGTGGTTCCGAGAGTGGAGTCAATTGACGGAAACCTTGTCGGGAATTCCGGAAAAGGAATCGGACCTCTTATTGGTTTCTGACCCGATGCCGACGATCACTGTACGTGGTGAGCTTGAAGCAAAAATTATTCTAAAATATCTTCGTGGCCGTTCCATCCCAGTGAAGATTTCTGGAGAGTCTCGTACTTTGAGTCCTGGCCAAAGTCAGACCGAAATTCAATTGGATGAAGGCGGGGAATTCTTTCTGCAACAAAACGCCCGCGTGATGGGACAAAAAGATCTTTCTCGTAAAGGCTGGACACCTCGTGCAGAACTTTATCTGCAAACTTTGTCTCAAGGTCTTCCATATCTTCTAAATACAGAGGCAAAAGACGTGGCCACCCGAGCTCGTGGAAAACGTGATTGGGATTTAAAGCTTCTAAGAAATCTGGGCGTGCTGCAATATCTCATGCTTGAGATTTTATCCTTCCACTATGACGGAACTTTGACAGATGGAACTCCTGTGAAGAAGGAAGAAATCTTTTCGTCTTTACATGAAAAGGTTCAGTCTTTGTTAGTTTCTGGAACGGGTGTGGTGCTGGCGCGGGATCTGACTTTGCCAGAGTTGTGCTCAAAATCAGTTTTGTTCTATTTCGAAGATTTTGTCACAAAGACTTTGGAAACTCTGGGTAAGAGTGAATCCTTCTATTCTGAACAAGGTGAAGTTGTCCTTGAAGGCGTGGTGGAGCGCGAATTCAGAGTGATCTATGAGCTTCTGAAAAGACTGGCTTTGTCGTCCGGTGGTGAGGCCTTTAAGAAGTCACGCACATCGCTTTTGGCAAAAATTTGGTCTGGAGATCCAGAAAAAGAAAGCCAGTTGAACGAAGGGACGTTTCACTTTCCGAAGTCGAAGCAAAGTGCTTCGCAAATGCATGAAACTCTTGAAGCCTTACAGACTTTGATTCCCTATGGATTTAAAATCTTCTTCAAAGGCCAGCCTCTTCAGGAATTAAACGAAGATGAATTCCAAATTGATTTTGTTTTGCAAACCGATGCCCAAGAAAAATTCTTTAATTGGTTTGAGCTGAATCCAAGATTCTTTTTGCGTGGTGAAGAGATTGATCCTGAAAACATGGGAAGCTTTGGCGGTAACGGCGTCGTTGAATACAACGGCAAACTTTATTTAGTGCCACGTAAGCAGATGCCTTCTTTGCGTCGTCTAGAAAACTTCTGGCAGAAATTGCAGAAGGGGAAGGGCGAGGCTGGCAAAAAAGAAGATGGAGATAAGTTCTATCGCCTTCCTCGGCATCAGATTTTAGAGTTATTAGCTTTGCGTTCTTCGGGTGTTGGTATCCGTGGTAATTATGAATGGGACGAGATCTGTCAGTTCTATGATCAACTGGGAACGAGTTCTCGTGAATTTAAAATGCCGAAGTCGACGAAGGCAGAACTGAAACCATATCAGGAAAAAGGTGTGGTGTGGTTGCAGGATTTGTACAAACTCAGATTAGGAGCGTTGCTTGCCGACGATATGGGGCTTGGCAAAACTTTGCAGACGTTGACATTCCTGGACGATCTTCGCGAAAAAGGCGAGTTGGGCCAAGTGCTGATAGTTGTGCCGTCGTCTTTGATCTTTAACTGGCAAAGCGAAGTCGAAAAATTCACGCCACAAATTCCTCTGACAGTTTTCTCGAATAGAGATCGCGACTCGGTCGGCAAACGTTTGGATTTGAAGGAAGAACTTGTGGTCATCACGACCTATGGTCTTTTGATGGAACACGAAGACTTCCTGAATCAATATAAATTTAAAATTCTGATCTTCGACGAAGCGCAGAACTTAAAGAACATTACGACCAAACGCACGAGTGCCGCTCGCTCTTTAACTGCACAGTTTAAAATTTGTTTGACCGGAACACCGATGGAAAATCACTACGGAGAGTTTTATTCTTTGGTAGACATCCTGGTTCCAGGCAGTTTAGGAAAAATCGAAGACTTCCGCCGTCAATTTGTGAACACCGAAATGGTGACTCGTGAAGAGATGGAAGATCTGAAGCTTAAAATTAAGCCTTTGCTTTTACGTCGTACTAAAAAAGAAATTCTTGATCAGCTTCCTGAAAAACAGGAAACGAAGGTCAGTATTGCCTTTGAAGAACGACAAAAAGAAATCTATCGCGATATCGCATTGGCTTATAATCAAAAGGTTCAAGAGACTTTCTTGGCTCAAGGGGAGGCCAGTGTTCAGCTGCAAATGTTGACGGCCCTACTCAGACTGCGCCAGGCCTGTTCGGATCCAGCGGCATTACCAAACGTGCGCTACGAAAAAGTTCCGCCGAAGCTGGAAGCTTTGCTGGATTCGTTGAAGGAGATCGTTGAATCCGGTGAAAGCGCCTTGGTCTTCACTCAGTTTTTACAAACTCTCGAACACACAGCTTCGATTTTAAAAGCTGCGAACATTCCAGTGTTTGTCTTGCACGGGGGAGTGCCCACCAAACAAAGACAAAAAATCCTCTCGGACTTTAATAAGATCCCAGGGGGCGCAATCCTAGTGATGACTTTAAAAACCGGTGGAGTGGGCTTGAACTTAACTAAGGCCAGCTATGTCTTCCATTTGGAACCATGGTGGAACCCGTCCGTGGAAAATCAAGCCACCGACCGCGCCCATCGTTTAGGCCAAAGCAAAGCCGTGCAAGTGTTCCGCTACATCATGCACGAGTCCCTCGAAGAAAAAATCGAAGTCCTGAAGGATCGCAAAGACCGCAAGTTCCAAACCCTCTTCGCCAACACCGAAAAGGACGTAGAAATCGGAACCGGCAGCGCCGCCCTCAGCAAAGCCGACTTCGACCTCCTCCTCGGCCTCAAATAAGAAGGTACGCCGTACCTTTTTGCCATGCACTCAGTCAAACACATTTCAAAAAGAAAAAGGTCGGCTCAACACCGACCTTTTATTGGGCCTAAGCAAACATCAATAAACTACAATATTAAGTTCCAATGCAAAAAGGCAGCAGGATACTTTTTCCATCCAGGCGCAGAGGAACTTTCTCTTTCAGAAGATCAACCGGTTTCAGACGGAGTTCCGAGGTTTTATGGGTGATGGCTGTTCGTCCTTTGAAGCGGCCGACGGGATCATTTTGAAAGTACAGACTGATCTTGGGGATTTCAATTGTCATGATAATGTCGTCACTCTTAAGACTCTTTATTTTTTGTTCGACAATTTTTCTAGACAGAGAAATGCATTGGGGGACATAGCTGACTTCCGTCACAGGACTTTCAGTCTTTTTACTGAGGGAATAACTTGTCTGTTCTGTTTTCCATATAAAAAGTTGTTTTGACTGATCATTCAATTTTCTTCTTTGTGTTTCCAGGTCGTTATTGAATGAATCCTGGGCTTTTTTCAATTCATCAGAGGCCAGATCTGCGCTGGCTTTTTGAATAACTGCAGAAGTTGGTGAGGATCTGCATAAACTGGAGGCGGCTTTTCCGGTGATGCCCAGTTCTGTGACATTCAGACAGGTGAAACTTGTTCCGTTGGCCGCTGAGATCTTTTTGTCATTATCCAAGTTATCTGGAGAGACCAGTGTGGAATTGATGAGGCCTTTCAAACTTCCATTAGCAGAAATCATGGGAGATCCTGAATTGCCTTGGACCACGGAGCAAGGAATGAGACTAATAATAGGCGTTTCCTTCGAAATGAACAGAGGGTTGTAAATGGATTTTTGCACCGCTCGGCATTGATCTCTGCGAATCACCCCTTTTTTTCCGTCGTCTTGGGGATCCACTTTAAATAAAGTTATGGGCTCATCGTCATCAATTCCCGACGTATCTACGTGAACAAGACTTCGTGTGGACATTTTTTTTAAATGGAGAAGGGCGTAGTCCATCGTAAGGGCAGGATCCTGAATCGGCGGGGAGACATGAAGTACATGATCACACTCAATGACGTCTTCTGGACTTTCGACAGTCTTCGGAAAACTGATGAAAATGGAATTCGCGCAGGAGGCTCCTGCAAATTGAAGATCTTTGGGCAGACAGTGCAGGTTGGTGGCTACGACGTCTGGAGCGACCAGGACTCCGGTGCAGATGCGATTTTCTTTATTCCAAACTCCTGCAACATAGGCTGGGCAGTCTCCTTCGCAGAAGATGGGATAGTGGTTTATCGGGGCTCCGAAGGAGTTAAAGCTTATAAAGAAAAGCAGCTGGAGAAGCATTCATGCCTTTTCGGAATTCTTTTAGAAAATCCCGAGTTACTTTAATTGTATCCGAGGAAATTCGCAAAATAAGTGTGGCTATATTTTCTAAAGCCACAGAAAAAATCATTTTGTTTAAGTCATAGACCTTTGCGCTATTGAGACTGCTTAAATATTAACCGATCCTTTTAGAGGAAGATTTTTGAACGCGAATGTTTTTGAGACAGTTGAATCTTAAGTAGCCATTCAAATGGCCATCATTGGGCACTCAATATATTTTCGCGTTTAGGAACGAGGACGGCGAATATGGATCGCAGATCGTTTTTAAGTTTTATGTCGATCTCAAGCCTGGCGATATTTGCTAGTGCTCATGGGCTCACGTTACCAAGCGAGTCGACGCCTGAAGCGTTTGCACTTGGTACAGGTCCAAAGGAAAATGCTGATCCTAAATACATAACATCTTTTGCTAGTAAGAGGGTCTCGGTTCCGTCATCTATTCTGATCGTTAATTTGAAAAATCAAAAGACCAAAGAATTTCCTGTGGCGTTTTCACCTCATTTGATTTGTCAGAATCCCAAGGATCCACGGCAGCTGTTCGCTTTCCAAAAATGGGGAAAGCTGCTGGCGGAAGTACGTATTGATACCGGAAAGGTCCGCTATGTGACGTTACCGGATGATCGTACTTTTTTTGGTCATGGAGTATTTCATCCCTCTGGAGAGGTTCTGTTTTGCAGCGGTATGAACTATAAAACGGGCAAAGGCGAACTCTTTGAGCTCAATCCCCGTACTCTTAAAATTGAGCAGTCCATTAAAACTTTAGGAGTTAATCCTCACGATTTACAGTTGTCTTTGGATGGAAAGCATCTGCTGGTCATGAACATGGGGCCACATCCTATTGATGGAATTGATCGTTCTCATGTCAAAGACGGAGTCCATACTGCCAACATTGCAAAGATTTCCTTATCCTCCCATAAAGTAGTTCAGAACCGTATTTTTCCGACGGAAGGACAGGGTTACTCGCACTTTTGGCAAAGAGAGAATGGAGATGTTCTGGTTGCGGGTATCACTGCCTCATTGAATCCGCAAAGAGACAAGTCAGTTGCGGGCCTCATGACAAATGACGGAGTGTTCTTTGATTTTTCGAAAACCAGCGAGACGTGGCCTTATCTAGGGGAAGCCCTGAACGTGATCTCTGACGACGGCAATTCTCAGGCATTGATTTCTATTCCTGATTCGGACGTCATCGTTGTCATGGATCTCAAGATTAAAAAAGTTTTGAAATCTGTTCCATTGAAGATTCCGCGTTCTTTGGCTCTTGTGCCAGGGACACATCGAGCCGTTGTCTGTGCTCAAGCGGGAAACCGATTGGGAAGAGGTTTTTTTGAATTGAATACAAAAACTTTCGAGGTGAAGCCAATTCTGTCTGATATCTCGATGCAGGCGGGTCCCAAAGGCGCACATGCTACATGGATTGCTTGGGACGGGGTGAGCAAATGAAAGTTTTAATCGTTCTGCTCGCTTTGATCTTTTCACTTGAAGCGAGAACCCAGAGTCTTACCAATGTGAGTTTCACTTCGCTGATGAAAGAGGCGGATCTTCGCCCCATTCATCAAGCAACATCCCCATTGAATTTTGCGGGTTCAAAGAGAAGCGTTCTATTCTTCTGGGCCAGTTGGTGTCCTAACTGCAAAGGTTTTATGAATGACTTTCTTCTGACTGCAGCAAAGGTAAGTGGCTGTAAATTTCAGTTTGTCATGATCTCCGAGGACGATGTGCAATCAGAGGCTTTGGGTTTTCTGAAGGAATGGAAAATTGCTGTGCCCAATTATTTGGATACGAAAGGGAAGCTACGAACGAAACTTCAACTTAAAAAGATTCCAGCCATGGTTATCGTGGATTCTGAAGGAGTCATTCAGCAATCTTTTGTGGGAAACCGAGCTTTTGAAAAGGGACTTTCCTCACTTCATCAAGTTTCTCGGGGAGGCCACTGTGAAAAAAAATAATCGTGGCTTTAGCATGTTGGAGGCAATGATTGCAATTGGAGTTACGGGAGTCGTAATTGTTGGCGCCACAGTCATTATGGAAATGCAAAATAAAATGCAGAGAACTGCAAATACTTTTGGATGGTTGGATCAGCTTCGCTCAGAGGTTATTGTAGCCATCAAAAAAAAATCCTCTTGGGATGCTATGGTGGCCGACAATCGCAATCCTTCCCTGGCATGTCTGCGCCCTCGATTGACAGATCCCAAGGCGGTGATCAATTGTATGGGGGCCTCAGGCGCTATTAATGCCATCACCGGTGTTGATCAAAAACTTATAATGGATACGACGAATATCCAGACGGGTTTTGATATTAAAGGGCAGACTTGCAGTGGGTTCGGAACAGATGCCTGTCTACTGCGCTATACCATCAGTTGGGTCGCTCGTTGTGCTGGTGGCGCGGCCGATGATGGGTGTTCAAATCCCGATGTTATTATTTCTGCAGATTTAAAATACGCTGGCGGCTCGGTGCCGATGAATACGATGTTATATAATTTTAGCTTCATGATTCCTCATCAGGGGGAAAGCTTAGATGCATCTTGCGAACAGGGATTGCTGGGTGTTTTTGATCCTGCCACAAAAAAATGTAAAATGAATTTGAATAATATCTGTACTCAACCCAATGAATTTCTTGTGGGCTTCAACTCTGATGGAAGTCCCGTATGTCAGCAGAGAACCGTAATTAAAAGTGGCTGTGGAGCTGGAACCATTTTGTCAGGAGTTAACAGTGATGGATCGCCGATCTGCACATCAAATACCTGCATTTAATGATAAAGGTTCCGCTTTGATGATTGTTATCATCTTTTCGGCCTCTGTTCTTATTGTCATGACAGCGATTTCACAATGGCTGACTCATCAACTTGCGATGAATACTGATATGGAATATCAGGCAAGGGCTTATTATGTGCAATCACTTCTTGTTTCCTCCATTCAAGACGATACGGCCTGGTCAATTACAGAGCAGGATCCTCGGAACGGTTCGATGTTTGATTGCCTGAAGTTGAACTCCTGTGGCAGTATTCCGCAAAAATTCGTATTGGTCGGTCGCGGTGGAAATGTTGTCTTGGACAGCAGAAATTCATCCGATGGATTTAACTTGCAAGGAGTTCCCTGCAACAATTTTGACGCAACAAATGGGAATCCCGACTGCCCTTTTCACTATGATTTAACCTGGGTGCCTGACTGCACAAGTTGTACTCCGCAAAGTGTACAGGTCTCGGGAAGTTTCCTTTATAACTTCGGGAATAAGAATGTTCATATACCGAAGAATCTAAACTTCAGCCTTATTCGAGGCACAACAATGACTCTCGCAGATAACTGCCGCGCCATGGGAGGAAAAGTTGACGATAATAATACCGAGCGATGTGTCTTGCCTATTATTGCACCTGATTGTGGCAACGGTCAGGTGATGATTGGGGGCAATCCAAGCGATGGCCGTCAAGTCTGCCGGGCGCTTGCGGCGGTCAACAGTCCTTGTCCAGGTGGATGGGCTGCGACTAATTTTGGACCACAGGGAGAAGTGCAATGCGTGCCTTTAAACAGTCAATAATTTTGGGGTTGGTTCTGCTCTTTTCAGCGGGATCCTTGGCCGTTGATGGTGAGGATTCCGCGCCAGAGTCGAAAACAGAGTCAAAGAGTCGTCTTGTTAATGTCAGTATCCTCTTTGATTATGTGGGCTTTAAAGAAAAGATTAATTTGTATGAGGTTCCACCTGAAAGAATTTTGGATGTTGGAGATTCAAAGACGCTTCCAATGGCAAAGGAATTTCCTTTCTCAAAAAAGCTTCCTCTGATCTCGAAGCTTCGCCGCGGAGAAGTCCTTCCTTTTGCGATGGTCGTGGAAAATAACACTGACGATCCAATGTATTTCTACTCTACTCCTCACACGATGAAACCAGAGGAGAATGCCTTGGGCTATCAGTTATTCTGCTTATGTATTCATAAGATTTTTATGATTCCACCGAAGTCTCGATGGTACCGCGTGGGAAGCATCAGTTTGCAAAATACCTTTATGGGAGAGGTGATTGCAGTTAATCACAGCATTATTGGTCTGACCGCTGATGAGATTGCTAGAAAAAAACTTGGAAAATTGATCGTACGCTGATGGGGGAACTGATGAGAAGTCTTTATGTTCTGAAGTTTATTTTTTTAATGACTGTATTTTTCAAGTCTCCTGCTGCGGGTGCCTCCGGTTCTGTGAAATCAGAAGAGAAAACCGTTCCCGGAGTGGCGAAGGCGACACTCACATTTAATTTGAAATTCACATACAATAATTTTCCGTTTAAAATTCGGATCTTTGATGCCCTGGATCCCCGTAAATTGGTGAGTGGAAAATTTCATAACGTAAAGGATCTGGCGGGCGCACCGATTGGCAATGAATATAAGAATGGCGAAATTCAGGTGGCCCGTGGGGATTCGAGAAAGTTTGTTCTGGTTATTGAAAATACAGAAGACAAACCTCTGCATTTTTATGTGGCCCCTCATTCGACGGACCCAATGCAGAGCGCGCTCAATCATAAGTTCTTTTGTCTATGTACGGGGCAGATCTATTTCGTAAAACCAAAGTCAGTTTGGTATAAAGTTGTGACAATGAATGTGGAAGATACCGCAGATATCGAAACAATCACCCAGGTTCATAAGGTGATTGGAGTGGACCCTTTGCGAATGAAAAAGAATCTGGATGATGAGGATAATGCACAGGGCAAGTCTACGAAACAGCAGTAAAAGGTAAAATGAAGCTTTTTTGGAAAAGACGGGGGGCCGCATGAAACAAAAAGGTTTTACGTTGATTGAGATTTTAGCCGCGACCGTGATTTTGCTTATATCACTGGCCGGCGGAGCCACATTGTTCAAGTCGCTTTATCAGGCTGAAAAGCAGTTGCAGGCGGATCGAGTTGCGCGAAGTATTTCTGACAGTTTAATAAACACTCTTAATAGTGGTGCTGCCTGGAAGAACACCGTTGAATACTCGGCAAATACAAATTTGGCTTGTTTGAATTCAACCAATAAAGGAAGTATTCCCTGTACTGGGGCGCAAGGTGGCTTCGTGGTAGTTGATGCCAGTGGAAATCCTTTTTTTGATCCAACGATACAGGGGTTCACAGATGCCTCGCAAATCTGTCAACCTCCAAACGATTCAACATGTCCTTATCGAGTGTAGTGGTACT
>CAZPYX010000124.1:0-12505 GCA_964590635.1 uncultured Bdellovibrio sp. | reverse complement strand
CATTCGCAAAGTCGTCGAAGCCGCGCAAGGACGCACCGTCAAAGTCATCATCGAGACATCTCTTCTATCAGAAGAAGATAAAACCTTGGCATGCAAAGCAGCTCTCGATGCTGGCGCTCACTTTGTAAAAACATCGACAGGCTTTGGTGGCGGAGGCGCAACCGTTGACGATGTGAAACTTATGAAGTTCGTAGTTGGTTCAAAAATGGAAGTGAAAGCTTCCGGTGGTATTAAAGATATTCAATCCGCAATGGCTTTGATTGAAGCCGGCGCGACAAGGCTTGGCACCAGCTCCGGTGTTGCCTTAGTTCAAGGTCAGAAAGTTCAGGGCGGTTACTAATGGCATTTCTTCCGGCAGAAATTATTAAAACAAAACGCAACGGCGGCGAACTTTCGTTCGACGAAATCAACGAGTTCATTCTTGGTTATGCAAAAGGCTCTATTCCTGATTATCAAATGTCGGCACTTTTGATGGCGACTTTCTTCCGCGGAATGACTAAAGAAGAAACTTTGTCGTTAACTAAAGCGATGCTTTATTCTGGCGAAGTCGTCGATTTTTCTTCTGTACCGGGATTTAAAGTTGATAAACATTCCACTGGTGGAGTTGGCGACAAGACAAGTTTGATTCTTGGTCCCATTGTTGCTGCTGCGGGTGTTCCCGTTCCAATGATTTCAGGACGTGGTCTTGGGCACACAGGTGGAACCCTCGACAAGCTTGAGTCTATCCCAGGATTCAATACGCAAAAATCTTTAACTGAATTTGTAAAGCTTGTGCGTGAACATGCCATTTGTTTTATCGGTCAAACTAAAGAGATTTGCCCTGCAGATAAAAAAATCTATGCACTTCGTGACGTTACGGCAACGGTTGAGAGCTTGCCACTGATCTGTGCTTCTATCATGTCCAAGAAGTTAGCTGAGGGCATCGACGGATTAGTTCTCGATGTAAAATTCGGCTCTGGTGCGTTCATGAAAACTCCGGCCATGGCTGAAGAGTTGGCAATGAATCTTATGGCCATCGCTAAGGGTTACGGCAAAAAAGTAACTTCATTGCTAACCAATATGGATCAACCATTGGGGCGTTTCGCCGGCAACTCTTTGGAAGTTGAAGAGTGTGTTGCGATTATGAGAAATGAAAAGTTCATTGGGCCTCATGGATACGATCTTTATGAGGACACTCGTGAATTAAGCTTGCAGCTTTCTGCTCACATGTTGCTTTTGGCGGGTGTCGGCAAAAATGAAACTGAGTCTTATAAAATTGCCACCGACATTCTAACATCAGGAAAAGCGATGGCAAAATTCGAAGAGCTTTGCTCTATCCATGGCGGCAATCTTTCAGCATTGCCGAAGCCGAAGCACAGCGTCGTTATCAGTTCTGACAAACAGGGTTATGTTCACGGATTCCATACCGAAAGCATTGGTATTGCAGGGATTTTAATTAAAGCTGGTCGCGCGCAAACCACCGACATTATCGCTCCCACAGCGGGAATTGAGTTCCACGCAAAAGTAGGTGATGAAGTTCGCAGCGGAGACCCGATCTTTACTCTGCACGGGGATGATAAAGATTTGCTTCTTTCAGCAGTGCCTATGTTGAAATCAGCAATCAATATTTCCTTGCCAAAAATTACAAAGCCTAGTTTGATACTCAAAGTTTTGAGCTAATGCTCGAGTCACTCCGGCAAAACCGGAGTGCAACCAAGGGGAACGTTTTGGTACTTAATAAGCTTCAAGAATCTGTCAGCTTCATCCGCACTATCACTTCGGCTAAACCGAAAATTGGTGTGGTATTAGGTTCAGGCTTAGGCTCATTTGTAAAAGACGTTGAGGTTGAAACAACCATTCCTTACAAAGATATTCCTCACTTTTCACCTCCGACAGTTGAAGGTCACTCCGGCAACTTGATCTTTGGTAAAGTGGGCGGTCAAGCGATTGTGATCCTTCAGGGTCGCAATCACTTCTATGAAGGCCACAGCATGGAAAGTGTTGTGCACCCGACCAGAACCCTGGCCTTGCTAGGCGTTGAAAATTTGATCCTTACAAATTCAGCAGGTGGCTTCGGCGAAAATATGTCTGCTGGTGAGTTCATGATTATCGAAGATCATATTAACTTGATGGGCACGAATCCTTTGATGGGTCCAAACATCAAAGAGCTTGGTCCTAGATTCCCAGACATGACTGAAGCTTACGACAAACGCCTTATCACTATCATGGAGCAAGTTCTACAAAAGCAAGGAACTCGCTACCACAAAGGTGTTTACTGCGGCGTGAGCGGTCCTACTTATGAAACTCCATCTGAAGTTCGTTACTTGAAGCTTATTGGCGGAAAAGCTGTAGGCATGAGTACAGTTCCAGAAACGATCGCAGCCAACCATTTGGGTCTTCGTGTGGCAGCCCTTAGCTGCATCACGAATTTAGCTGCGGGAATTTCTAATCAAAAACTTTCCCATGATGAAGTAACGGAAACTGCAAAACGCGTAGAAATGCAGTTCACGTCTTTCCTCAAAGAATTCATCGGCCACATCTAGGGCTGAGCTAAACCTGAAATAAATTTTTCCAAGACAGCGTCGATCTGTTTGTATTCCTCATTTGAGAAATGCATTTGCTCGCGCATGTATTCTGGAGGCATTTGCTGAGCTTTTAATTTTAAATAAAATGAGCTCGCCTTCGGATCTTTCAAATTCAACATTGAACCCACCATTCCCTTCAGCATTTCGGCAGAGGAATCTTTTTGCAAGTTAGCGTGGCACAAAGTGCAGTTCTTTTTTATGAATGGCAACAAGGACTCAAAGTTCTTAATCATTGCCTCACTGATAAGAGGTCCTCCAACGGATCTATTATCTTGATCTACATTTGATGCGACTCCCGTAGACAGACGAAGAATAGCCCCGTTTTTATCGTCAACAATCAAGATAGATCCGTCTTTTAACTCGGCGATTCCCGTCGGAGCCCCCAGAGGACGAAGACCCGCCTTCGGATCCCAGCCAAATACCGCTTGGTCGTAATTATTAGAGGTCGGAACTCCCCTGTTATCCACAGGGTAAGCCACAATTCTGTGTCCCGCTTTTTGATAACCATGCCATGTTACTAAAAGTTTCCCTTTCAAAGCTGCGAGCTTCTCACCTTTATAGAAAAGCATTCCTAAGGGGGCTGTATGGGCTGGCATGAACACCAACGGCAGTTGATATTTTTTTGAACAATCTTGCGGATCAATTTTACCTTGGAAAAAAGGAGACACTTCGCCGCGCGAGTGACAGTAAGGCCAGCCATAGTACTTCCCCTGCTCCACTAAGTTGATCTCTTCATAAGGTCTATCTTCACTCGGAAGATCAATTCCGTTTTTGCCTTGAAGAAGAACATTAGACGTTGGATGTAAAGCCATCGCCATTGAGTTTCTTAAACCACGAGCATAGGGCTCAACACTTAAAACCTTTCTGCTTTGATCATTGGAAATTTTAACTTTCCAAATGGCAGCGCTGGCAATGGCACTTTCGGATTGAATACAAACATTTCGTTGATGGTTTTTAAACCACGGGCGCAATCATCTGAAGGAGCACCCACATTGAAATACATCTCTGTAAAATCAGCATTTGCCACCATCTGAATAAGGGGATGTTTGTTCTTATTCTTTGTTTCCATCGTGTTGTAATTGCTGACTGATACTCTTCAGTTCTAAAAATCGATTTTGCAAATTGGTCCACAACTATTTCTATTTGAGGATCAATGTTGAATTATCCAGTCCTTGCATCACGCGGAACAAAGCGCACGATTCCAGTTGGTGTTCCAACATACAAGCGACCTTCTGGATCCATGATGATTCCATTAGGCATGATCATTTTTTTATTCGGAAAAAGATTTATTAAATTCTGACGGTCTGAACCATCTTCATTCTTCGTGATATAACTTGCCCAGATGGTACCGCGTTGAAATGCCCAACCGCCCATATCAGAAATGTAAATGATTCCGTCTTTGCCTTGAGTTGCATAACGAGGCATGCGAAATCCCGCATCTTTTGAATGGATCATCCCCACACACATACCTTCAGGCGTCTCACAGAGATTTGCGGATAACCATCACAAAGCTTATCACCATCCACACGATACCCAGACCTTTCGCTAGTTTGAGCTGGGCCATCAAAGAAAATCCGAAAAAAATAACTGCAAAAAAGCCTCGCATAAAGATCTCCATATAAGGGATTTCTTAGAGCAAGGGTTGGACCGTTTCTCTTATAATTCTATGCATTTGGAGAGGTCTTTAGAGACCCAAACTGAGACGAGTGACTTCTTTCAGCCACGTCTGTTTAACATCTAGTCTTGCAGAATCTAGCCTCAAAATAAGACATATTCATTCCGAAAGGTTAACCGCTGCGGGAGATGAAATACGTCTTAAGGATGGGACCAGTATGGCCCGCACAGGGAGCGAACATGGATGTTCAAAAATTTCTCTCGGCGGTTGCCTGCATCTTAGTACTTTCAGCTTGTGGCAAGAAGTCGACCGAATCGGTATTTGCAGAAAATGGTGCTCTTGATTCCAGCGCATGCATGGGACAAGCAGTAAAAAACAAATTCATCGTTCAATGGGAAGACGGTAAGTTCACCGTCGAATCTGCAAAAGACGCTGAAGAGTTTAAAGAAAAATTCCTCAAACCAAATTTGGAAAATATCAAACAAGTCGAATATGACCGCTTGATCCAACTTGATCGCTCCAGCGAAGTTCGCACCTCTGCGGCAGGTGATAGCTGGGGTCAGCAAATGATCAAAGCAGACTCACTTTGGGCTCAAGGGATCTACGGACAAAATATTAAGGTTGCTGTCGTTGATGCTTTTGTTGATGTGACTCATCCGCAAATTGCTCCTCGAATAGCCATCAACTATGGTGAAGTTCCTAACAATGGAAAAGATGACGACGGCAATGGTTACATTGATGACTATTACGGCGCTTCATTCGTTTCCAATCCTGGAACTACGACAACAAAGAGTCCCCATGGAACTCATGTTGCTGGAATTATTGCCGCTGACTCAAGTTATGGAAGTGTTTACGGAACAGCTCCCCGCGCGCAAATTATCCCTGCACAGTTCATTGCCAATGATGGTGGTGGATCTTTGGGTGATGCGGTCTTAGCACTGCAATACGCGGCGGCTCGTGGTGCAAAAATCATCAATGCCAGCTGGGGTGGCGCGCCTTGCGTGGCTTCTTTGCGAAATGCGTTTCAGCAACTTGAAAGCAAAGGCATCTTGATTGTCGTTGCTGCAGGTAATGATGGTCGCGACGTGGATGTGTATCCAGAATTTCCCGCGTCATTCAATCTATCAAATCAAATCACAGTAGCTGCTTCGTCAAGAACTGACTTTATGACGTCTTGGTCAAACAGCGGTTACACTTCGGTTCATGTCGCCGCCCCTGGTGAACAAATCCTCAGCACGGTTCCAAATAATGGAACGGCTTATATGGATGGAACAAGTATGGCGACTCCGTTTGTAAGTGGTACGGCTGCTCTTCTTTGGAGTGCAAAACCGAATGCAACCGCCTTCCAAATTAAGCAGGCCATTTTGCAATCTGTGGACGTCACAAGTGGACACGAATTTAAAGTAAGTACTCGAGGCCGTATCAACGTCCAGAAAGCACTCCAAGTACTCAATCAGTTAGTTCCCTAATTTTCATTGAATTCAATAACATAGATCATTTAGACGCAGAGCCTTAAAGTATGCTCTGCGTCTGTCGTTTTAAGATGCTTCTTAAAAAGCTCACATGGTAAAAATAGTCCCTTAGTATCGTTACACTTCAGCATTGCTGAAGTAGATTTGCGGAATCTATCCGCCGAAAAAAGGACTTTATGAGCGAAGTATCTACAGGTATTCAAGCGAAGCTTGCGGACCTTGAAAAAAGAAATGAAGCTGCAATGGCTGGTGGCGGAGCTGCCCGTATTGCAAAACACAAACAAGGCGGACGTTTGAGTGCTCGTGAGCGCTTAGATGTACTTCTTGATCCAGGCAGCTTTGTTGAGATGGATCGTTTTGTTACTCACCGTTGCACTAACTTCGGCATGGACAAGAATGTTGTTCCAGGCGATGGCGTAATCACTGGCTACGGCCGTATCAACGGAAAATTGGTTTACGTTTCTTCTCAAGACTTCACTGTTATTGGTGGATCTATGTCTCGCACTCAAGCGAACAAGATTTGCAAAGTAATGGATCTTGCGATGAAAAATGGTGCGCCATTTATTTCTATCAATGATTCTGGTGGTGCGCGTATTCAAGAGGGTATTGAATCTCTTGGTGGTTACGCTGACATCTTCACTCGCAACACGATGGCTTCTGGCTTGATCCCACAGATCACAGCAATCATGGGCCCGTGCGCAGGTGGTGCCGTTTACTCTCCTTCAATCACTGACTTTGTATTCATGGTTAAAAACACGAGCTATATGTTTGTAACCGGTCCTGATGTAATCAAGACTGTGACCCATGAAGAAGTAACTAAAGAAGAACTTGGCGGAGCAACAACTCACTCTGCGAAATCTGGTGTGGCTCACTTCGCTGCTGAAGACGACAAGCATTGCTTGTTATTGATTCGCGAGATGATGAACTTCCTTCCTTCAAACAACTTGGATGATGTTCCAGTTCTACCAAATACTGACAGACCAGATCGTTTGACTGAGGCAATTGCTAACATCATTCCAGACAACCCTAAGAAGCCATATGATATGCTTTCAGTGATCACTGAGTGCGTGGATGAAGGTTACTTCTTGGAAGTTCATAAGCATTTCGCGCAAAACATCATCGTCGGTTACGCACGTTTCAACGGTCGCCCTGTCGGTATCGTAGCAAATCAGCCAAATAACTTGGCTGGTTGCTTGAATATCGAGGCTTCTCGTAAAGCGGCTCGTTTTATCCGCTTCTGTGATGCTTTCAACATTCCAGTTGTTTCATTCGTTGACGTTCCCGGCTTCTTGCCAGGTAAAGATCAAGAGTGGAATGGTATCATCACTCACGGTGCGAAATTGTTGTATGCATACGCTGAAGCCACTGTGCCCAAAATCACAGTGATCACTCGTAAAGCTTACGGTGGCGCTTACATCGTTATGGGTTCTAAGCTTTTGCGCTCTGATGTGAACTTGGCTTATCCGTCTGCGGAAATCGCAGTGATGGGGGCTGAAGGTGCCGTCAGCATCATCAGCCGCGAAGAGATCAACAAAGCAAAAGATCCAGCAGCAGAAAAAGCCCGTTTGACAGCAGAGTACGAAGCGAAGTTCAGCAATCCTTATGTGTCTGCAGAACTTGGCTACACAGATGAAGTTATCGAGCCAGCTTTGACTCGTAAACGCATTATCGACTCTTTGGAAATGTTGAAAAATAAACGTGAAGTTCCGCCAGCTAAAAAGCATGGCAACATCCCTCTGTAAGGACTGGTAAATGGCAGTATTTAAAAAAATCCTGATCGCGAACCGTGGAGAGATTGCTATTCGTATTACCCGTGCTTGTCGTGAGATGGGCATTGGTTCTGTAGCGGTTTTCTCTGATGCCGATCGTGACAGCTTGCACGTTTTCTTGGCGGATGAGGCGTACCATATTGGTCCCTCGCCTTCTAAAGAAAGCTATTTGAATTATCAAAAAATTATCGAAGTCGCAAAACTAGCGGGCGCAGATGCCATCCATCCTGGATACGGCTTCTTGTCTGAGAATACTAATTTTGCAAAGGCCTGTGAAGCTGCGGGAATCACGTTCATCGGTCCAACGGTTGCGAACATCGAAGCTATGGGAGATAAAATCTCTGCGAAGACTTTGATGAAGAAGTCCGGCGTTCCGACAGTTCCTGGTAGCGATGGTGGCGTTGAAACAGTTGAAGAGGCTGTGAAGATCGCAGAAAAAATCGGCTTACCGGTTATCATCAAAGCTTCTGCTGGTGGTGGCGGTAAAGGGATGCGTGTTGTTCGCAAAATGGACGAGTTCGAAAGTGCTTTCCGAGCTTGCCGCTCTGAAGGTCAGAACTATTTCGCCGACCCGACTGTTTACATCGAGAAGTTCATCAACGATCCGAAACATATCGAGATCCAAGTATTCGGCGACAAACACAACAATCATGTTCATCTGTATGAGCGCGAATGTTCTGTGCAACGCCGTAACCAAAAGATCATTGAAGAATCCCCGTCTCCTTCGGTTCCTCAAGAAGTGCGCTTGCGCATGGGTGAGGCTTCTGTTCGCGCAGCGAAGCAGATTAACTACGTAGGTGCGGGAACGATCGAGTACATCTTTGATAACACGACCAAAGAATTTTTCTTCATGGAGATGAACACTCGTCTTCAGGTTGAACATCCAATCACAGAAATCGTAACGGGCGTGGATTTGGTTCGCGAACAGATTAATGTGGCTGCGGGAAAACCTTTGAGTTTCAAGCAAGAAGATATCAAGCAAAAAGGTCACGCCATCGAAGCACGTATTTGCGCAGAAGATCCTGTGACATACAAACCTTCACCAGGTGTCATCAGAGCTTGTCGTCATCCTCAAGGGCCCTTCATGCGCGTGGATTCATACGCATATCCGGGCTACAACGTGCCAATCTTCTACGATCCAATGATCGCGAAGCTTATCACTTGGGGCGATACTCGCGAAGAGGCCATCAACAGAATGCAACGTGCTTTAAGTGAGTTCGTATTGACGGGAATTAAAACTAATATCGTTCTTCATAAAACGATTTTGGATCACCCGACTTTCCGTGATGGCACTTACACGACACAATTTATCGAAAAGAACTTCGAAGTTATCGAGCCAGAGATGTTCAAGCAAGTTGAAGATCCTGTGTTCTTGATCGCTGCGGCTATTGAAGCCTACAACGATCGTAAATCGAAGGATATCCGTCAGCTTAACGTAAGCTCCACATGGAGACGTTTGGGCCGCAAAATGCAGTTGAGGACGTAAAATGTATTTCGAAGCAGAACTTAGAGGCAAAAAGTATAAAGTAGATGTAACCGAAGGTCGCTTGTCTTGGAAAATTTCTTTGCAAGAAGAAGGAAAAGACTGGGTTCATCACGACGTTTCTAAAAACGACTATAAAGAGGCTGAAGAATATATCAGCTTCTTGTTCCACGGAAAGTCCTACCTCGTTGACGTCGTAGGATCTGACACGGAATACACTGTATTCACGCGTAACTCGTTCCGTTCTATCAAGATCTTCAATGACGAAATGCTTTTACATGAATCATTGAAGAAAGGTGGCGGCTTCGGTGGCGATCTTGAATTGAAATCAGGTATGCCTGGTAAAATCATCGAGATCTTCGCCAAAGAGGGTGAAATCGTTAAAGCCAACAAACCATTGCTGATCATGGAAGCAATGAAAATGGAAAACGAAATGCGCGCGTCTCGTGATGTAAAAGTCAAAGAGATCAAAGTGAAGCAAGGCGACTCTGTTGAGTCAGGCGCGGTTTTGATTAAGTTCGAAGAACCTTAGTCATTTCAAAATTTGAATTTAAATAAAAAAGGGGAAACTTCGCAGGAAGCTTCTCCTTTTTTGCTTTAAAATTGCGCTGTCTAATTATTTGCGTTCACAGGTCAATTCAAAAGTTGACCAAGTCGTCGTACTGTAGTCATTAACTGTAGCAGCCAAAACCGCTCTGAAAGAGCTTTTAGCCAAGTCTGCTGTCAGGATGTTCAATTGAAATCCACGACCTTTAACACCTTCTGACGTTGCTAAGATCGTCCAGCCTTTTGCAGCTTCTTGTGGAGTAAGAATTCCGTGTTCGCCAACTTGTGGATAAGAGCTGTCTTCTGCATTTCCAGTTTTAAGAACCTTAACCAAGGCTTTTGAGCCATCAGTTTGCACATCGATGATCATCGGTGAAAAGTGCCCGTGATTACACACCAAGTGTGCTGCGAAAGAAGAAGAAACCGAAAGAGATACAAGAGAGAATAGAATGAGCTTTTTCATAGTTTTATATTTCCTTTTAGAGCGGGCACTTTAACCGAGCTTTCCAAGGAAACCAAAATACAAAAAAATCATGTTCTTATTTATGAAGAAAGTTCCGGACTGTCTAAACTTTAGATAGCTAGGGTCTATTCGCGTTCGTTCACACGCATTTCGGCGTTACGCTTCCTCTCAAAGACACCTACGACTATCACACCCAACTCATAGAGAGCGAGCATTGGAATCAACATCATGATCATACTCATTAGATCCGGCGGTGTAATGATCGCTGAAGCGATGGCCAAGATCATAACAGCGTAGCGGCGTTTTTCCTTCAGGAACTTTTGGCTAACGATACCCATCATTCCTAAAATCGAAATGATCAATGGCAATTCGAAAGACACTCCGAACATCAAACACATCTGCGTGAAAAAGCCCAAATATTGATCAATAGAGATCATCGGCTTATCGATATTGCCGCCAAAATTCATCAAAAAATGAAAGGCCATTGGCAAAACAACCCAGTACGAAAATGACGCCCCCAAAAGGAACAACACCGTGCCTGAGAAAATAAAACCCACAGTGTACTTCTTCTCGTTCGAATAAAGACCTGGGGCGACGAACTTCCAAACTTGATACAACCACAAAGGGCAAGAAATGATAATACCGCAAACAAAGGCAATCTTAATGTGTGCGATAAATTTATCCAAAGGACCCGTGTAGATCAAACCACCATTGGGCAAATAAGGCTGAATAGGAGCACGGATAAAGTTAAAGATATGCTCACTGAAGCCATAGCAAATACCCGTGGCAATAATCAGGATGTAAGCGCAATAGACAAGTCTTATGCGTAATTCACCAAGATGTTCAAAAAGAGACTGACCTTTAAGATCTACTTCTTCGTTACTCATGTCGTTTGTTTTCGTGTGAAGAAGAATCTTGCGCTGGCTTTTGTTCAGTCAGTTCCATTTGCTCTGGGACAACTTGAACAGGAAGTTCTGGTTGTTCTTCTGATGAGCTTGCAGATTCAGGTTGTTGTGATTGAGGTGTTTTAGGAGCCTCGTTTAAATCAATGCGATCAATACGGGCTTGTTGTTTAAGCTCTTCAGTAAAACCACTTGTGGTTCTTTTGAGGTCATTAAGAAAACGACCCAAGGTGCGAGCCACCGTTGGAAGTTCTTTTGGTCCAATCACGATAAGTGCAAGACCTGCAAGGAAGATAATCTCAAAAATACTTAAGCCAAACATGGCGGCAGAATAGTGGAATCAGCCCTGTTTGCCAAGCTTTACCTGGTCGTGGGGCAATGACAAAACACCCATCTCCTCAAGCTTTTCCCGAGCCAATTCCGAGCCAGTTCGCATATAACGGTCATACAGACGCAGGATACTTTGATCGCTCTTCACAAATGAGTGTTGGCTGATATAGGTCAGGACATCAACGAAATCCAAGAAACGGTTCGAAAAGGTGCTATAGACCTTAGCCATTGTGTCTTCGCGCGTGCAATGCGCCAAGGACGCATAGGCGGCCCCACCGATTTCTGCGTAATAATCTATATCGACAATTTTTCTTTGAAGAGAGTCTCCGAAGAATCCGCTGATATACAAAGTACGATCACCTAATTTACGAAGCAACTCTACTTTCGCAGAGGCCTCTGAGTTCTGCGCCGTCAAATACATCTCTGCCAGAGTTGTTGGATTTCTCTGACCTGATTCATTCGCATATTCGGATTCAAAAAGATTTCTAGCATCCAAATAGTGATTCAATAAATTAACGAGATAGCTTTCCACAAGAGGTGCAGTCTGCATTTTCCTCTGCGATAAGCCCTTCTGAACAAGCTCTTGGAAAAATCCTTGCGGACTTAATAAGAGCTCCACTGATGGTGATGATGGTTTTTCCCTCATCTTAACGGCTCCCGTGCCTGGAACTGAGTCTCACATTAAGAAACCCTAGCTCTCCTTCTTTCTAATCTAACAACTTATCGGATCAAAATGGTTAGTTGTTTAAAGAATTCTAGGCCGAAGTCGACTTTCCCCGTGGGGGCCGAACAGACAAATTTGTGTTCTATTGTCTAACTTATCGACACAGAAAGGGCGCCGGGGCTGTTAAAAGCACCTTCACCGTGGCACCTTCGTTGCTCCTTGTAATGGTATGCAAGTACTTAATAAGGTTGGCAAATTAGTATCAAAACGAAGCACTCGTGGAATTGTTCTGACAGTGATGTCAGCCTCTTTAGCGGTCGCTATCTTTAATTCCGCAAGCTTCCCTATTGAAGTAAAAAGAATTACGACAATGCTCTTGAGCGCTATGACACTTGAGAAAGACCCCGACATTGTCTACAACCGCGAAGAAATTCTGAACGACTATCAAAGCAAAGTATCTGAATCATTTAAAATTCCAGCAGATATGCGTGATCGCGTAGGTTTTTGGTTTGATATCTACACTCGTTATGACAATAACAATCGCGTTATTCATCACTCTTTGTATCCTTGGATTGTGTATAAAGTTGTGGATGTCTCGCCTATCATCAATGCAGAGACGCCAAAGCATCGTTGGTTGCGCAATGTAAAGGCCGACGATTTTGTTAAAGATGAAGTCAGTAAAGTTCGCGAGGCTTTG
>CAZPYX010000123.1:0-12575 GCA_964590635.1 uncultured Bdellovibrio sp. | reverse complement strand
GAGTGAAGCGGTGGAAGGGGGGAAAGATGTATATTTAAGATTTACGTTTTCCTATGGCTGTGGATATGTCTCAAGAAAAAGTCGAAGCCATTTTGACTATTTCGAAAGAGATCGAACGTTTGGGTGTTTTTATCGAAGCCCTAGGCCCGGGAACTATCGGCGTGAAAGCAGCACCGTTGTTTATTAAGGATTCTATCCTGGGCAATGTGTTGGATCGAATGGCTGGCGAAGTCGTTGAGCAGGGTGGCAGCTATTCTCTTGAGCGCGCCGTTGGTGATATTTGTGCGACCATGGCTTGTCATTCAGTCGTACGTGCTGGACAAGCTTTGAGCATTGATCAGATGAAGAATCTTCTTCGTGAGATGGATCAGTTCCCCCTTTCAAGCTTCTGTCCCCATGGGCGTCCTGTCAGTGTCGAGTATCCGTTCTATAAATTGGAAAAAGATTTCGGCCGAATCGTGTGATGATGAAACAAAACAAGCCTGTGATTTTTGTTGTTGGAGCAACGGCCACTGGGAAATCCGAGTGGGCCTTAAAGCTTGCGCAGGAATTTAAAGGTGTCATCATTAACTGCGACTCCGTACAGTTGTATAAAAAATTAGATATTGGTTCTGCCAAGCCTTCGAAAGAAGAACAGGCGCTGGTGCCGCATTATTTGTTGGATTATATTTCGCCTCCGGAAGAGATGACCGCAGGAAATTACGCCCGGGATTTTTTTGAATGCATGGAGCGAATCCCAGAAGGCACTCCAGTCTTTGTGGTAGGCGGCACTGGGTTTTACTTTATGGCCATTGAAAAAGGCATGTATCCCGTGACCAAGGTTTCACCAGAGCTAAAGCAACAAGTGGAAAATGAAATTGCTGAAGTCGGCGGAGCGGAAAAACTTCACCGTGAACTGACCTTGGTGGATCCAGAGTACGCAGCAAAGATCCATTTAGCTGATCACTATCGCATTGGTCGTGCCATTGAAATGATTCGCAGTCAGGGTAAATCCGTCACGCAAATTCAAAAAGAATTCGAAGAAGCCCGAGCGGAATTCCCGTATCCACTTTTGAAGTTAGGTCCCAGTTGGGATCGCGAAGTGTTGCGTGGACGTATTCGTCAGCGCTGTCAGATTATGCTTGATCGCGGTTTGATTGCAGAAGTGAAGCAGCTCCTCGATGAAGGTCTGGAGTTTTGGGCGCCTATGAGCAGTGTTGGTTACAAAGAAGCCGTTCAATTCCTAAAAGGGGAGCTTGCGGAATCCGAGCTTTTGGAAACCCTTTCGATCAATACGGCACAATTAGCTAAACGACAAAGAACATGGTTTCAGCGAGATAAAGAGATTCATTGGCTCGAGGGAAGTTCAGGTTATTCAGAGGCGCGAACTCTGGTCGAGAAATTTCTCAAAACTTGACCCTTATTGAAGCCCCACGGAGAATGTAAAAATATGAAAAGCATGACAGGTTACGGCAACGCGAGAGTTCAATCTAAAGATGTGACAGTCGAAGTAAGCATTCGTTCTGTGAATGGTCGTTTTTTGGAAACTCGTTTTCATCTTCCTCGTGAATTTGTTGCTTTTGAAGCGGATCTAAAAAAAGTATTGGGCGCTTCTTTGTTGCGCGGAACTGTCGATGTGTTTGTTTCTCGTCGTGTGAAAAATGCGGGCGGGAAGTCAAAGATGACGGTGAATGATGCTCTCGCTAAAAAATATTTGGCGGCATATAAACATCTTTCAAAAGAATTGGGTGTTCCTTTTACCGTGCATCTTGAAGCCATGGCTCGTCTGCCAGAGATTATCAAAATTGAAGACAGTTATGAGTTGTTTGTTGGAGAAGAAAAAATTTTAAAAAAAGCCTTCACAGAAGCTTGTAAGAACTGTGACAAAGAGCGTATCCGCGAAGGTAAAGCTCTGCGTAAGGACCTAGAAGGCTTGCTGGTTTCTTTAGAGAAACAAGTAAAGACCATCACCAGCTTGCGTGAAGAAGCTAATGCACAACTTCAAGATAAGTTTGAGCAAAAAATCCGTGCTCGTCTTAAGGGAAATGAAATTGATCCGACTCGATTGTCCCAGGAAATTGTGATTCAGCTGGAAAAAGCCGATATCAATGAGGAGCTTTCACGTCTGAGCGAGCATATTAAGAATTATCGTCAACTTGTGGCAAATCAGTCAGCAGAGGGTAAGAAATTGGATTTCTATACTCAAGAGCTGCTCCGCGAGGTGAATACGATTGGGTCAAAGTCTCAAGTAGCCAAGATCACTCAAGCCGTGGTAGAAGCAAAAACCCTCATTGAGAGACTAAGAGAACAGGTTCAAAACGTGCAATAATGATGAAGACACGGATGATTATCGTCGCAGCCCCGAGCGGTGCGGGAAAAAGTAGTTTTGTCGAAAGAATCACCAAGGACAATGATCGCTTGGTCGACATAGTTACTTTTACGACACGTTCCATCCGTAAAGGCGAAAGCGACGGTCTTCAGTACAACTTCATTAATCACCAGGATTTCGAAAAAAAGATCTCAGAGAACTTCTTTGTCGAGTGGGCAAAGGTTCATACGAACTTCTATGGCACCTCGTTTGAGTCCCTTGAAAATGCATGGAAAATCGGGAAGTGCGCCATTATGGATATCGATATCCAAGGCGTTCAGACCTTCAAATCGAAATATCCCGACGCTAAGACTATTTTTATCCTTCCGCCGTCAATTGACGAGCTGCGCCGTCGCATTGAAAAGCGCGATGGAGGGATGCCGGTTGATATTGAGGTTCGTATGGCAAATGCTGAGAAAGAGATCCGCGAGGCTTCTAAGTTCGATTTTCAGATCGTGAACGACAACTTCGAGCATTCCTACTCTGAATTCAAAAAAATCATTGAAAAATTGCTAGGTTAAGAGTACTTTAACCCCCTGTATCTAATAATCCTGGGAGACAAGAATGGCTCGTGTAACCGTTGAAGATTGCTTGGAAAAAGTTCCTAACAGATTTGCCCTTGTATTGATGGTCGCTAAAAGAGCGAAGCAACTTCTAAAAGGTGCTGAGGCAACTGTATCAACTAGAAGCAATAAATACATCGTAAGCGCACTTCGTGAAGTGGCTATCGGTAACGTTGGTTACGCTGAACATCTTGATACTCAAGACGCTCTAAAACAAATCGAAAAAGACCTTAATAAATAGGTCTTTTTAAGATGGCGGGCCCTCTTAAATGGGCCCTGATCTGTGGCCTTTAAAGCCGTTCTTATGAGTTCTAATTCTTGTAAAGTCTAACCCTCGGTTGAGATCCTCGACCAAGATCTAAGACCCTAAAAATACTAAGAAATTTCAAGTCTTACTTAAATCGTAGTTGGAGCTGACCTCTGACCTCAGGTATGCTTATGGGATATGGCAGAATTCCTGAAAGAGGACGGCGTTAGCAATAAGCCCGTCAAGACAGTCGACGACCTCCTTAACCGCATTCGCAGCTTTTGGCCGAACGCGGATCTTAAAGTTATTGAAAAAGCATATTACTTTTCAGAGAAAGCCCACGAAGGTCAGATTCGCCGAAGCGGTGAGCCTTATATTTCTCATCCTCTTTCTGTCGCTGCCATTCTTGCGGATTTGCGTTTGGACTTGGATACGATTGCGACGGGGCTTCTGCACGACACAGTGGAAGATACTCAGGCAACGCTTGAGGATATCCGTCGTGAGTTCGGTGACGTCATCGCGCACTTGGTGGATGGTGTAACTAAAATCGGTCAGATGAAATTTAAAAATAGTCACGAGAAGCAAGGCGAGAACATTCGCAAGATGATCGTGGCCATGGGGAAAGACGTACGCGTTGTTCTTGTGAAACTTGCCGATCGTTTGCACAACATGCGCACCATGAATTTCATGCCTTTCGATAAGCAAGAGCGTATCGCACTAGAGACATTAGAGATTTATTGTCCGCTTGCGGGTCGTATGGGTATCAGCTCTTGGAAGATCGAATTGGAAGACCTTTGCTTCCGTTACTATCGTCCCGAGATGTATTACTCTTTGGTTCAACATGTAAAAAAGACCGAAGCCGAACAAAGTCGTTATATCGACGACGTGAAATCAAAAATTTCCAAAGAACTTAACAAAGCCGGTTTCAAATCTGAAGTTTACGGCAGATCAAAACATCTTTGGTCCGTCTATCGCAAAATGCAAAGTCGTAATATTGATTACGATCAAGTTTATGACGTTCTGGCTTTCCGTGTTTTAGTCGACACAGTGGCTGAATGTTATGCCGCTTTAGGTTTGGTGCATTCATTGTGGAAGCCTATTCCGGGAAGATTTAAAGACTTCATCGCCATGCCGAAGACCAATAACTATCAGTCGTTGCACACGACCGTGATTGGGCCTGGCGGGGAGCGAATTGAAATTCAAATTCGTACCCAAGAGATGAACTTGGTCGCGGAGCGCGGGATCGCGGCCCATTGGAAGTACAAAGAACGCGGCAAGATGGAAGATGGTTCCGATTTGCAACAAGCCAACTGGCTTCGCGACTTGGTGAATCTACATCAGCAAACACGCAACTCTGACGAATTCCTGGATACGGTGAAGACCGATCTTTTTGAGTCAGAGATTTATGTCTTTACTCCGAACGGGGACGTGCGCGAATTCCCTGAAGGTGCTACGCCTGTCGATTTCGCCTATGCCGTGCATACGGATTTGGGGAATAAGTGTGTCGGCGCTCGTGTGAATGGCAAGATGGTGCCGTTGAAGCATCAACTGCAAAACGGGGACACCGTTGAAATTGTCAGTTCTAAAACTCAGCAGCCGTCAAAGGATTGGTTGAAGTTTGTAGTTACCAATAAAGCCAAAGCAAAAATCCGCGCCTTCGTAAAAGAAGAACAACGTCGCAGAGCTGTGTTGCTGGGTAAAGAACTTGTGGAAAAAGAGTTCCGCAAGTTTGGTATGGCGGCGGCAAAACATCTTAAAGGTGCTCACTACGAGCAATATCTTAAAGATCACGGTATCAAAGATACAGAAGAACTTTATGTCACTGTTGGCTATGGAAAACTTGAAACACGGGTTTTAGTAGAGCGAGTTTCCCCAGAGGCCATTGCAAAAGAGTCAGCGAAAACTGAAGGCACTACCTTCATGGAGAAGGTCTTTAAAGCGGCGACGCAAAAGACTAAAAAAAGCAATTCTCTTATCAGCGTCGATGGCATGGATGACGTGCTTGTGCACTATGCGAAGTGTTGTCATCCGATCCCTGGAGATTCCATTGTCGGCTTTATCAGTCGCGGTCGCGGAATCACAATTCATCGTAGTGACTGTCGCAAAGCTTTTGAATTCGATCAGCTTCGCAAAGTTGATGTGAATTGGAATGCGAAACAGGCCAGTGAAGGCCAAGAAAGAATTGTTCGTCTAAAAATTATTTCTCAAGACGTTCCGGGACTTTTGAAATTGATGTCAGAGGCATTTGCGCAACAGGGAATCAACATCCAATCAGCTCAGATTCGTACGACAAAAGATAAAAAGGCAGTTTGTAATTTTGAGGTGAGTGTACGAGATGCGGGGCAACTGAATCAGGCTATTTACGAGATTCAGAAGATCAAAGGCATCATCGGTGTATCACGTGTTATTCACTAAAGTCCTTTCCCGTCTTCACAATTTGCTGGCCCTGTCTGTCATGGCGGTGGCGGCATCTGTGATAGTGGGATGGATTCTTAAAGATCCCGTTCTGATTCAAATTCATCCGAGCTTTGCGCCCATGGTTTTCAATGCGGCCTTTTTGTTTTTTTGTATCTCTTTGGGGATTCTTCTTTCTGATTACAAGTATTTCAAAATTGGTCGATTTTTTTCGATCCTGGCGTTGATCTTTTCCTGGCTGGTCTTTTTGCAGTTTCCGTTGGGCATCAATCTGGGAATTGATTCAATTTTTGTAAAGCCATTTTACGGAGTAGGAACTTCGTCAGCAGGACGAATGGCTTCCAGCACCTCCATCACGATGATGTTGCTGGCGGTAGGGCTGTTCTTTAATAAGAAAACGGCGCTTTGCCAGTACGTGCGTTCGACTTGCGCTAGCTTGGCTTTTGGATTTGGAGCCATTGGTTTGCTGGGGTATTTCTTTCGCTTCAGCTCTGAATATGGGTGGGGAAGTTTTTCGCGTATGGCGATTCACACCTCGCTATGCTTTATGACCTTAGCGATGGCTCTCATGTTGCAACTGCGGGCAAAGGTGCGTGAAGACAATCCTCCGGCGGGCTACTTTGTTCCATTTTATATGTTGAGCTTGGGGATCATGACTTCTCTTTTGATTTGGCAGCTCTTGGTCGTTAAGGATTTTGATAGAAATCGTGGCGTAACGGCAATTCGTGCAGATGCTTTGAAGACGAATATCGACAACTCGTTTTATCCGTTAGTGACATCTTTGGAAAACATGGCGCAGCGTTTTGCTTTAAAGCGCTATAAGACCTATGACATGTGGGAATTGGATGCTGAAAGTTTTGTGCAAGACTTCAATGGTCTAAAGCGCATCACTTGGGCGGATCCCAGTTTTGTGACCAGATGGGTTTATCCATTTACCAATAATGGAAAGATGATTCTCAATGTAAATATCGCGGAAGAACCTGATGTCCAAGAGACCGTTGAGACCGTGATGAAGCATCGTGTGTCTGCGATCACTCCAAGTTTTGAGTTGAAAACAGGTGGGCGCGGATTTGTTTTGTTCTCGCCTATTTATCGCAATGAAGAGTTTTTGGGAATAGTTTCGGCTGCCGTTGTTGGGAAGCTTTTTTTTGAACGGATCGCAAATATTCCCGGATATGATTTGACGATTCTGGAAAATGGAGCAGAGTTGACCAGCACAGGAAAGCCCGATGGGGTCTTTGCTCGGGATTGGACTCATTACACTCGTTACCAGAATTTGAATGTCGACTGGGAGATCGTACTGACTCCGAAGCTGGAACTGGTGCGGGCCAATGCCTCGGTCTTGCCGTCCTTTGTTTTGTTATTTGGTGTGACGATCTCAGTATTACTGTCTTTGGCGGTGCGCTTTTATCAAAAAACAAAAGAAGCAGAACTCAAAGTCAGAGAAGCCCTTGAATGGCAGCATGCGGGACGTAACAGTGTTTCGTTGATTGTTGTTTCCACGGATGCAGATTTGCATGTTCGTGACGTCAATACGGCCGCAGTGAAAACTTTAGGATATTCTGAAGAAGAATTTGAGAACAAAGATTCTTTGTTTTTTATTGATCGGGAAGAGGTTCGGTCGACGCGCAAACAATTGGAGCGCGATTTGGGTCGTTCACTCAAATCGGCTCGTGCCTATGCAGAAGCTTTCTTTGATGTTGGATACAATGTGGCCCACGAGCGCACATTGATCGCAAAAGATGGCCGAAGAATCTCGACGATAGCTTCATTCAGTCAGGTTAAAGACGGTCAGGGGAAGATAGCTGGATATATGGCGATCTTTGAAGACATCACTCAGAAAAAACAACGTGAGAACCTTTTGCGTGAGCAAGAACAAATTATTAAGAGTTCATCACGCCTGGCCTCTTTAGGGGAAATGGCGGCTGGAATTGCTCACGAGATCAATAATCCACTGGCGATTATTTCCGGTTACGTCAGTGTTTTAAGAAAGAACTTGGTACAGAAGGGCCTTGAAAGTGACGGCGATATCATTCGTCGTGTTGATTCCATTGAGTCCACGGTTCAACGTATTGCTAAGATCATCAGAGGTTTGCGCACATACTCTCGAGAGTCCCATGACGGGGATGATCAAGTGGTGAGTATTGACGTGATTATCGATGACACCTTGGCGATCTGCCTTGAGAAGTTTAAGAATGATGAGATTTCATTGCTTACGGATATTGAATCGAACTTACAAGTAAAGTGTCGTCCGTATCAAATATCCCAAGTGTTGTTGAATCTTTTGAACAATGCCTATGACGCTGTCTGCGAAGAGCCAATGCGAGTTGTCGCTGTTGAGGCAAAACGCGTGAGTAATGGAGTTGAAGTGAGTGTCACTGACTCTGGACCTGGAGTGCCGCCTGAGTTGCGCGAAAAAATCATGCAGCCTTTTTTCACCACTAAAGAGGTTGGAAAAGGAATCGGACTTGGTCTGAGTATTTCCACGGGGATTATTCAAGGACATGGCGGACGCTTTTATCTAGATGAGAGCCAAGCTAAAACTCGCTTTGTGATTTGGCTGCCGGTTTAATAAATAAAAAAAGGCTTCACACCATGAAGCCTTTTTTTTATTTGTGGTATCAAAATTATTTAAGAAGTTCTTCCGTTTGTTTTTCCAATTGATCTTTCAAGCTCGCCAGTTGCGCCTCAAGATCTGGAATTTTCTTTTCATCCAATTTAAGAAGAAGATATTCATACCCAGCTTTGCCGCCGTTCAGGATCGTGTAGGAAGCCCCTGTTAAAGAAACAACCATCGCTCCCATCATATTGAGCTGCATGCCGACTTCAGAAGAACCAGCGGTTTTATAAAGAGCCACAGAAATGATCGCTGCGCCCAGGGCCGATCCCCCAGCAATAATAAGATCTTTTTTGGCCTCTGTCCCGTGCTCAGCGATGTCCTTTTCGATGGCATGGAGTTGATCTTGAACTTTAGAAATTTCAAGAACCAAGCGTTGATTTTCAACGATCTTGGCGCGGATGTTTTCTCTTGCTTCGCTGCGGCTGCCTTCGACCAAAGAGTCGATATCAGCGGAAGAGGCTGAGCTTGCGGCAAAACTGTTTAAAGGAATGACATGGAGACAAAATATGGCTACGGCGAATAGGTTTTTGCTCATTGGATGCTCCTCAATAGATTTAAAATCGTTCGTTAGGAAAGGAGCAAAATGAGGACCATTTAAAACGAGCGCCATTAGTATGGTGCTAAATGCGGGGATTTGGTGAAGAGTTAAGATTTTACTGATGCTGCGTTCGGCACGCCAAGGCTCAGCTGCTGCCGAGCTTCGCTCGGTTCGCGCCATCGTGACGCCACCACTAGTCAATCTTTTCGAACCATTATTATTTTGGAATTGTGGTAGGTAGGGTGTTCTTAAGCGAGGCCCTTCGCTGGGGCTGAGTTCTTTATCTTCGAACTCTCGCCTGTAATAGCCTTTTCCAACATGCAGATGAACTTCGCAGCCGTTTTTTCGGATTTCGACCCTGTGGACAAGTTTGCGAAGAATCTCTTCCTGAATCTCAGGTTTATGATCTGCCTTTTTATTAATGCCTTTAGCGCGGCTGTGAACTTTATCAGATTTTCTAGATCAATGATATCGTCAGCTTGAAGTTGGCTTTTTAGCTCAATCATTTGAAACTCGATGAGCTTTTGAGTCTCTTGAAGTTTCATCATTTGATCAAAGAATGGTTTTTCATTCATGCCTTTAGGAAGCCTTGAGATCCGTTCTGTCAGCGTTTCTGATTGCAGGGCGAGGGCTTGAGACTTTCTTTTTAGTCTCGTTATCTCAGCATCCACTTTATTTTCTGGGATAAGCCTTTTAGCTGCGTCTAAGAGACCTTGGGCGACATCCTCGCTTAGTAAAAATGATCTCACTTCTTCCCAGACGGCTTTTTCAAATATTCCCGCAGGAACCCTTTGCGGTTCGCACTTTAAAAGCCTTTTAGAGAGCGATGCTTGATTCTTTATGGCCCACGAGTGCTCATAGTAGGGAAATTTACCATTACGCCCATGAGCAGATTTTCCAGCCATTCGATCTCCACAAACCGCACAATAAGAAAACCCGGAAAGCGTATAGGGATACCTTTGGTTTAAATGCGTGCGTTTATGCTAACGATTTGATGAAAGTAATTTCTGAACTCGCTCAAAAGTGATCTCATCAATTATCGGTGACCACACGGCGGGTACTTGATGTTTATTGCCTTCTTTGTCAGTGAAAACGCGGACAGCCATATAGGCTTTATTGCGTAAAGTCTTACGGACTTGGTCCATTCGGAAAATTGAAGCTCTAGTGCCGCCACTACCACGCATGCGATGAGGCAAGGTCATTCCTTGATCGTTTAAATATTTAGCTGTTTTTACTAAGGTCTCTTCCTTTAGAAACGTTGCAAATATCTTTTTAACGATCTCAGCTTCTTCTTCGTGAATGAGAAGATGTCCTTGCTTTTCTTTATCGATTTCATAACCCAAAGGGGCTGAGCCGCCATTGTAAAGACCTCGTTTCGCACGAGCTAAGAACGAATGGGAAATGCGTTCAGCGGTTTGTTTCCTTTCAAACTCAGCAATATTTGCCATCATGTACATGACAAGTTCTCCGGCCGCAGTGGAGGTATCAAAATTATCTTTTATACTTAAGAACTTGCACTGATGCTTTTCTAAGAACTCTTTTAGAATTGAGAAATCCTTGATGGATCTTGTAAACCTTGAAAGTTCGGTCACTAGGATCATATCTATTTCGCGTGATCTGATTTTATTTAAAAGCCCCTGAAGTGCTGGGCGGTTCATATCTTTCGCTGAAATCCCAGCGTCAATAAAGACCTCTTTGATTTCGCCAAAGGCCCCAACCATTTGCTTAAGCTTCACATACTCTCGTAAGCGCGCTTCTTGGTTTTTAATGGAACCTTCAGGATTCTCGGCTTGTTCTTCGGTTGATACTCTGACGTAGAGACCAATATTAAATAACTTCATGCAGCTCTCCCAATTTGGTTTGGGTCCTGCTTACGTAAATCAGTAACTGAAGTTTCTAAGTGAAAGATATTTGGGGGCTGGCAATTCAAACCTTGCAACAACTCCCAGACGCTTTCAAGCTTTTCGTTAAACTCAGAATCTGTAATTTCGTTTTTAATGACTTTTATGGACTCACAGTTCCATTTATTTTCGCTCCTTTGCATATATACGACCTCCTTAGTTAAATTTTTATTATTCACTCACATCCTTCGTTCCCATTTCCTTTTTTTCCTCTCTCTATTATTACTACTTACTCTAAACTCACTCATTCCATCCCCATACTGGTTCATCACCCCTGACCCCTTGCCACCACAACGTTGGGGGTGAGGGGTCAGGGGTGATGAACCCGCCACGGTAGTGGCGCTGGAATGAGTGAGTTGGGTTATGAAATCGCGGACATAGGCTCTTCCCTGATCACGATTTCAGGGGCCTCTAGAGTGCTCACCCCTTGATCAGGGCTGTGAGCAGGTGAATAGATTTTGGAACGCTTAAAATTGATCTTTGATAGTGGTGTTGGCTTGGTACTATCGTGGAAGTAAAGACAAGGGATCTCGGACTTTAGAAAATCAGAGATGATAGAAAACAGAAGCACGTTAGGATCAAATCCGAATGCATTTTTTGCGATGTGCGAGAGCGCCTCTTTGTCCTTTAAGGTATTTACAAAATACCACATGTGATTAACACGAAGATCTCGGTACTCTCTAAAAATGAACTTGTATCTTTGCTCGCTCTTTCTTGTAAGTTCAAGCTCCGTGGCAATTTTAATCTCATTACCTTTAATAGGTTCAATGAAAATTCCATCTGGAATCAAGCGCTCTTTGGCATGGCGATATTTATTGTTTTTAAAAGCATGTGCCTTTAATTGATACTCGGGAGTCCAATCAGCTCCTAATCCCATAGACTCAAATTTCATTCGAACATCGTTTAAAAGGACATCATGAAAGATCGTATTGCGATTTGAGAAGTGCATGGGTTCGTCAACAGCGAGAAGTCTTTTTCCCTTTTGTCCAAGGGTCCATGTGCTTGTGCCGTCATCTAAAGGAACTGAGCGACGAATGAAAGTTCCGTGAGCCAATATCCGTAGACGTCTGAGTGCTGTAGTTTTTGCGATTGATTTAAAGTGAAGTCTGATCACTTGAGGTGTTGAAAGAACACCGTATTTTTTTAAGTTCTCCAAGAGCACTAGATCTCTTGGCTGAAGAAGCATGTTAAAAGCAGCCTCTTGCAAATAATTTCAAATTGATTTCAATAATTTTGAATAAATCCATGAGCACCTCCATTAGTTAATTATATTTTCATCGTTAAGCCTTTCACTCTAGCGCTAGGATATTGTTAACGAATCCTAAAAGAGCAAGGTCGCGGATGAAAAAACATCTTAGATGTAATGGACGCACTAAGCGTGCCAGCGCGAGAGATAAAAAAAACGCGCTGCTTTTTTGGAGTCAGCGCGTTCTTAGAAATGATTTGGATAAGTTACAAGTGAATTAGTTCTTAACTTTTTTCGCGGAAAATTCAATCCAGCTGCTGCACGATCCCGCATTGACTTCAACTTCTTGTCCGTCAGGTGAAAATTTAAGTGAAAATTCGCAACCGTCTTTTTCTGGCACCATAACCTCGGTCTCCCAGTTGTTCATGTCATCGTAATCCACACTTTTGAAAGTGAGTTCGTTGAGCGTTTGGCGGACTAGAACACCAGAAATACCCTTACCAAAACCGACACCCATCACATGATCGAGATAGGTAACTACTTGGTTGTGATTGTTGCGACGTACTTGTACGAAGCTCTGATTCTTTTCGTAACCACCAAGTTGATTACTTGAAACAGCTAAAGAGGTTGAGGAAATTAAGGCCAAACTTGCCACTAGGAAGAGTTTTTTAAAATTCATTTTTATGTCCTTATGCTTTTGCAGCGATACCGTTCCAAATGTTGTGGGATTAATTTCCCATTATTCAACTCAGAACGGC
>CAZPYX010000122.1:0-12800 GCA_964590635.1 uncultured Bdellovibrio sp. | reverse complement strand
AATCTTGAAAATTGACAAATTTAAGTAAATTCCTTCTGACTTTGGAGCGTTAAGCTCTTTGAATTAGGAAATCATCCACCGATGTTTGGGTGAGTAATTGCGTTTGAGATGAGATTTTTTTAGTCGCTTCAACGAGGTGATTCAATATTGGGCAGATCAATAGTTTGATGAACAAAATAGAAATGCGTTGCTGGTTGTTTGGTCTAATATTTAGGCAGACTAAACTCTAAAATGGCCAAACTTTTTAAAAACTCCTCCCAGTTCCTTGGGAATAAGATCTATACTTGAGCTTCGATAGGAAGAACTCAGTTGGATAAAATAAAAGAAATTTTAATCAAGAAATACAAGTGGACCTCCGTCTGGTTCGCATTTATTTTCTTTTATTTTTTTCTCGAAGTCCTTAGTAAAGATAATAGCAATCCATTCTATATAACAGTTGATAGTGTTCTTATTGTCGTTGCATCTTTGGTTCTGCTGGTAGCTTTGGTTGAGGGTTGCTTTTTTTCTATTAAAAACAGAACTTCGTTGCAGGCAACGCTTTCAATTTTTATTCTGATGTATTCTGTTTTGGGCTTCTATCACTACAAAACAGATCGAGTTTTTGATTTTTCAATCATTGCAGATCACTGGAAGTTTTTTTGGAGAGCCGGCTCTTTGACGCAATCGATTTCCGTGGTGAATACGACCTTTAGAGGTCCGCAAGTTTTTTGGACAATTGTATTTACAATCTTTACATCGCTTGTTGTAGGATTTGATCGAAAACACAATAAACAAAGCTCTAAGTGGAGTATTCCTGTTTTTGTATGCACTTTATTAGTATTGCTGTTTGTGGTTTCTTTTCCCCAGGATGAAATGACAAGTTTTGCAAAGACTGCGATCTTTCGCATTTTTCCATTTAAGACTGCTTTTCAGGCAAAGTATAAACCTCATGACACTCGTGAATATCCACTCGTAAGAGATTTTACACCTCGGTTTGAAGCTAAAGAGAAGCCTCATGTGTTTATTATTTTTATTGAATCATTTAATGCAAACTTTGTGGAATCAAAATCTGCTAATGGGAAAGAGTTCACTCCTTTTTATAATTCGTTAATTCCAAAGGGACTGTATTTTGAAAATTTTTATGGTCAGTCTATCCAGACGGGCCGGGCGCATTTCGCAGCTTTGTGTAGTTTGACATCGAGTGTATTTGGGAAAGAATTTTCAGAGTTTGCTGATAACAATTTCCATTGCCTTCCTCAAATCTTGAAAGAGAACGGTTACGACACAGTTTTTTCTAAGGCGAATGAAGACGTTCACTTCGACAATACCTTTAATTTCACAACGTCTCACGGATATCGGGTCATGAACTCCATGGGCAAAGGCTGTGACAAGGAGTTACCGGGGACTTGTTGGGGATGGGGAATTCATGACGACGTATTTTATAGACGTTTTTTTGAGTATTTAAATGAGCACCATAAAGCAGGACCAATCTTTGGGACGTTAGCAACAATTTCGTCGCATATGCCATTCAATGAAGTTCCGAAAGCCGAGAGGTATATTTATTCAGAGCCGAAAGGGCGGTTGCAGAAGTATAGCAACGCAATTCGAGTTTCTGATGAGTATTTAAAGACCTTCTTTGCTGAGCTTAAGAAAAGTCCTTACTATGAAAACTCAGTCGTTATCGTTACGGGTGATCATAGCTTCCCAATGGGAGAGCATAAGAACTTCTCGAGTGAGAGTTTTGCTTATGAGGAAAATTTTAAAACGCCACTTTTAATTTTGGACCTTAGGAAAGATCGAAAGATTCAGCCTGGAAGAATTAAAGATGCGTACTCTCAGCTCAACATGGCTCCAACTATTTTGGATTTAGCAGGGATTTCGACAAAAGTTCATTTTGTCGGTGAATCGCTATTAGCGTCTCCGCCGAAGTTTATTCCGCTTCTTCAGCCTTATGGAGGCGTTTATTTTGCAATCGTGAAATATCCTTTTAAGTTTGTTTTATATGATCGCACCGGGGAGGAATATATTTATGACCTTTCAAAAGATCCAAAGGAAGATCATAATCTTCGATCCGAATGGACTGATGATGCATTGCTGGAGGACTTCCGCAAGGAGGTCGGTAAAGTATGGTTTAACTATGACCTTATGGTGCAAAATCGTATTTGGCCTCAAGAAGTTCCTGAATCGGTAGCAGAAAAATCAGGCGACTTATAAGTTGGTAGACGAAGGATGCCCTTAGAATAAATGTTCTAAATTAAGGCGACCTAATATATTTCTTGATTCTATTCGATTAAAGCCCTCATTCTGTAAGTATGAAAGTTATCGAACACATCCAAGCGGCTAAAGAGCCGCTCTTTAGTTATGAAATCGTTCCACCACCTCGCGGCCGCTCATACAGAGACATTGTTGATATCGTCGAGGTCTTAGCTCCACTCAGTCCTCCGTGGATCGACGTCACCTCCCACAGTTCAACAGCTTACTTTCAAGAGAAAACGGATGGAAGTATCCAAAAAAGAACCTTGAAAAAACGCCCAGGAACGTTGGGTATCTGTGGAATCATTCAGAATCGTTTTAAAATCGACACAGTGGCTCACGTTCTCTGCTTGGGATTCTCTCGTGAAGAGACGGAAGATGCACTGATAGAACTGAGTTATCTCGGAATTGAGAATGTCTTAGCTCTGCGCGGGGACACGCCTAACTTTCAGAAACAAGTTCGTAATGATCGCACTGTAAATAACTATGCGGCGGATCTTGTCGGACAAATTAAAGATCTTTCGAATGGAAAGTTTCTGGACGAGCTTGATGATGCTCATCCGCTTGAATTCTGTGTGGGCGTTGCGGGTTATCCGGAAAAACATTTCGAGGCCGCAAATCTCAAATTAGACATCCAAAATCTTAAGCGCAAAGTAGACGCCGGTGCTGACTACATCGTCAGCCAAATGTTCTTCGATAATCAAAAATACATTGAGTTTGTGAAAGAGTGCAGAGCCGCCGGCATCAATGTTCCTATCATTCCCGGCATCAAGGTATTGAAGTCGGTACCTCAGTTAAAAAGTGTTCCTAAAAATTTCTATATTGATCTGCCAAATGCTTTGGTGGATGAAGTCAGTGCTTCTCCTCAACATGCGGCGGAGATCGGTGTGCGCTGGGCACAAAAGCAAGTGGAAGAGCTCTTGGCCTTCGGTGTGCCGAGTGTGCACTTCTATGTTTTGAATGACGTTCATGCCATTGCCGAAATCGTAAAAAAGTTTAAATAGTCTGATCTGATATTTTAATAGTGTTGAAAGTTAGTGGTTACGAATGACTAAGAGTCCTATTCTTGTTGAACTTGAAGGTGTTTTAAAAAACCGTTTGATGTTTTTGGATGGTGCCATGGGAACTATGGTACAACTTCATAAATTGACTGAGGCTGACTATCGTGGCGAACGCTTCAAGAATCACCCTAAAGATCTAAAGGGGAATAATGACCTCTTGGTTATTACCAAACCTGAAGTGATCTACGACATTCACATGAAATATCTCGAAGCCGGCGCTGACATCATTGAAACTAATACTTTCAATGGAACAAGCATCGCGCAGGTTGATTACGGTTTAGAATCCCTAGCTTATGAACTCAATGTCGAGGCCGCGCGCTTGGCAAAAAAGGCCTGTCTTGATCATCAGGCAAAAACAGGAAAACGCTGCTATGTGGCAGGGGCTGTTGGTCCAACAAACAAGACAGCGTCACTTAGTCCTGACGTCAATAATCCAGGTTATCGTGCAACCAGTTTTGATGAGTTAAAAAATGCCTACAAAGAGCAAGTTTTAGGATTGTTAGAGGGCGGAGCTGATATTCTTTTGCCAGAAACAATTTTCGATACATTGAATGCTAAAGCAGCGTTGTTTGCTATTTCAGAAATTGAGGAGGAACGTCAAGAAAAGTTCCCGCTAATGATTTCTGTGACAATCACGGATCTTTCAGGGCGAACATTGTCTGGTCAAACTGTCGAAGCATTTTGGAATTCTGTACGGCATTCAAAACCCCTGAGTGTGGGAATTAACTGTGCTCTCGGTGCAAAAGAAATGCATCCCTACATTCGTGAGCTTGCTCGCATTTCGGACTGCTATGTTTCGTGTTATCCAAATGCAGGTTTGCCAAACCCTCTCAGTGCAACGGGGTATGATGAAACTCCAGATTCTTTGGCCTATCAACTTGGTTTGATGGCCGAAGAGGGAATCGTCAATGTTCTGGGCGGTTGTTGCGGCACAACTCCTAAACATATTCAGGCAGCGGCTGACTCTTTAAAAGACAAAGTCATTCACGAAAAACCTGATAACCTTCCACCGATGATGAAGCTGAGTGGGTTAGAACCATTCAATTTGTCTCAAGAAAAAGTTCGTAACTTCGTGATGATCGGTGAAAGAACAAATGTCACTGGATCGCCAAAGTTTTCAAAGTTAATTAAAGAAGATAAATACGACGAGGCCCTTGACGTCGCGAGAAATCAAGTTACGACGGGCGCAAATATTCTTGACGTGAATTTTGACGAAGGCATGATTGATGGTCCTAAAGCCATGACAAGATTTTTGAACCTGCTCGCGGCAGAGCCCGATGTTTCAAAAGTTCCTATCATGGTCGACTCATCTAAATGGGAAGTTTTGGAAGCAGGTCTTAAATGTCTTCAAGGAAAAGCCATCGTCAATTCGATCTCTTTGAAGGAAGGTGAAACAGAATTCCTTCGTCAAGCGCGATTAATTCAACGTTATGGTGCTGCCGTCGTAGTCATGGCTTTTGATGAACAAGGGCAGGCAGCAACCAAAGAAGACAAGATTCGCATTTGTAAAAGAGCTTACAAGCTGCTTACGGAAAAACTGAATTTCGATCCTTCCGATATTATTTTCGATCCGAACATTCTTACTGTCGCGACTGGCATGGAGGAACATAACAACTATGCAGTTGATTTCATTGAGGCAGTTTCGGAAATTAAAAAACAGTGTCCGTACGTGTACACTTCGGGCGGTGTTTCAAACTTAAGTTTTAGTTTCCGTGGAAATAATAAAGTTCGCGAAGCTATTCACGCAGTGTTTTTATATCACGCAGTTCAGGCTGGTCTTGATATGGGAATCGTTAATGCCGGGATGTTAGAAATCTATCAAGAGGTTGACCCGAATCTTCGTAAGTTGGCGGAAGCCGTCGTTTTGAATTCATCTCCGACAGCTGCGGAAGATCTTCTTAAGGAAGCTGAAAAGTACAAACTTGAAAAAGGCGAAAAGTCGGTTGTTCAGACCGAGGACTGGCGAAAGTTACCCTTGCAAGAGCGTATCACTCACGCATTGGTTAAAGGGATTGATGCCCATATCGTGGAAGATGCTGAGGAGGCTCGTTTAGAATTAGGTCGTCCTTTAAATGTCATCGAAGGCCCTTTGATGAGCGGAATGAAAGTTGTCGGCGGTCTTTTTGGCGAAGGCAAGATGTTTTTGCCCCAAGTGGTGAAGAGTGCGCGGGTGATGAAAAAAGCTGTAGCTCATCTGGAACCATTTATGGAAGAAGAAAAGAAAGCTAAGACTGGCCTACAAAGCCAGGGAACTATGGTGATCGCCACTGTAAAGGGTGACGTTCATGATATCGGTAAAAATATCGTGTCGGTGGTTATGGCCTGCAATGGTTATAAAGTTGTCGATCTAGGCGTGATGGTTCCGGTTCAAAATATTGTAAAGGCCGCGCGCGAGAATCAAGCTGATTTAATTGGCCTTAGTGGTCTTATCACTCCTTCGCTGGAGGAAATGGCCTTCAACCTTGGCGAATTCCAAAGGGAAGGTATTGAGATTCCGGTACTCATTGGGGGAGCGACAACAAGTAAGGTTCATACAGCAGTGAAGTTGGCTCCTCATTATTATGGAGTCGTGAGCCACGTTGCAGATGCCTCGCTGGTTGTTGAGGTCGGAAATAAATTGTTAAGTCCCAATACCAAAGTTGCATATGCAAAGGAAGTAATGGAGCTCAATAAGTCTTTGAAAATTAATTACGAAGATTCGCTTGGTGCTGCTAAGAAAATTTCATTGGAAGAGGCTCGTAGTCGTAAGTATTCCTGCGATTGGAGCAAGGCCGATATTGCAAAGCCAACTAGAAAAGGTGTTTTTGAATTGCAAACTTCTGTACAGGAGTTGCGTAGTTATATCGACTGGGGGCCATTCTTCTGGGCTTGGGAATTAAAAGGGTTATTCCCAAAAATCTTTGAGTCGGAAAAATACGGCAAAGAGGCTCGTTCTTTATACGATGATGCGCAGGCTATGCTTGATAAAATGATTTTTGAAGGGCGAGTTCAGCCTAAGGCTTTGGTTGGGATCTTTGCTGCAAATTCTGCTGATGAAGAAGTTCATGTCTTCTCTGAAGTGAAGCAATCTCTTGAAACTTTAAGATTTGATCGCCAGCAAAGAGAAAAGGTAATCAACAACGGCATTCATTATTGTTTGGCGGACTTCATTGCTCCGGTGGCAAGCAAACGTGAAGACCATATCGGTCTTTTCGTGACGACAGCTGGCGAGCAGATTGATGTGATTGCTAGAGAATATGAAGCGAATCTAGATGACTACAATTCTATCTTAGTGAAGGCCGTCGGTGATAGATTAGCAGAAGCTCTTGCTGAATGGACTCACAAACAAGTGCGGAACATTTTCGGCGTGACAGAGTCTCTATCCAATGAGGATTTGATTGCTGAAAAGTATCGTGGCATTCGTCCTGCTCCTGGCTACCCGGCGTGCCCTGATCATAGCGAAAAGAAGAAGATCTGGAAGCTGCTTGATGTAGAAAAAAGAACAGGAGTTCGCCTGACTGAGAACTTTGCCATGACTCCAGCATCCAGTGTTTCGGGCTATTACTTCCTTCATGAAGATGCGAGATATTTTGCCATTTAGCTGAAGGTCAAACTTTAGAGGTGTTAAATAGCTCTTAAGGCCGAACTCTTAAAACCTCACCCGAAACCCGATCCCCAAATCTAAATCGACATTCGTACTGGGCGCCACATCCAGTGTCGCTGCGATCTCTGCAAAGACTTCAATGCCAGGACTATGAAAAAAAAGGTCCAATGACTACTTCATATTCAAGATAAGTATCCTGGATATGATTTTGAAGTAGTTCATTCCATTTGAATGCAACAGTTCAAGGAGCGGATAGTCCGCTCCTTTTTTATTCAGTTAGCCCTAAGGTGTGCGGTGATTTTTGCTTGAATATCATTTGTTGTTGAAAAGTAAACCACAAAGGTGTACAAATGAATTGCCGAGTTGAATTATCAAAAAAGGTGAGGAAGGGGCTTGCTCTGCTCCCGAAGCATGTTATTGCGAATTTACTTGATTGGGTCGTGGAAGTTGAAGAGCGAGGGCTTGAAGATGTGCGTAAGCTTCCCGGATATCACGATGAGCCACTGAAGGGTTCCTGGATTGGGTATCGGTCAATTAGGTTGAATCGCTCATATCGGGCGATTTATAGAGCGAAAGACATGGATGTTCGGATAGTAAGCGTCGTAGAGGTAAATAAACATGAATACTAAAAAGAAAAGCTCAGCGGTAAGGCAGTTAGAAAAGGCTCTTGGGGAGCCACTTAGTTTTGGATTGAGAATAAACTCCCTGCGCCAGGCTGAAGGTCAAACATTGGAAACGTTTGCGAAAAAAATTGGAATCTCAAAGCAGCATCTCAACGACATAGAAAAAGGTCGAAAGTCGGTAAGTCCAGAGCGAGCGGCACGATTTGCCCGTATCTTAGGGTTTGCGGAAGATCGCTTTATTCAACTTGCCCTTCAAGATCTGCTAACTCAGGCGGGCTTAAAGTATAAGGTTCAAGTTTCCTGAGTTGGGAAGATCGAGCGAGAGTTTTAAAACCTCACCCGAAACCCAATCCCCAAATCCAAGTCAACATCGGTACTGGGCGCCACATCTAGTGTCGCTGCGATCTCTGCAAAGACTTCAATATTCGGATTATGAAAATTATAAAGAACACCCAGTGGTGCGCGAGGGCCGACGGCGACCTCGCCATCATGCTTACCGCTATTAATAAAAATCACACGAGCCCCTAAGCCATAGTACATTTCAATTGGCCCTTGTCTTGTGGCAAAAGACCGCGCTCGATCCCAAAGATAAGTCCCATGAATCTCCATGCCATCATAATGTCCAAATGAATAGGCCAATGCGCCTTCCAAAGAGTGTGAGCCATCCAAACTCGTGCGCGCAGAAACTCCAGTGGGATCGCCGATCACAATCCCTATGGCGCTGTCGGCATGGGCATTCTCAGCTGCGAAAAATTCGACCAATACAAAAGATAGGAGCAAGCTGCTTGCTATTAAAAGTGTCTTCTTCATGAAGTCCTCCGCCTAAAAAATACTACTCTTGGGAGAACGGATTTCCATAACTAATCATGTAATGAATCAAGATGAGCTGGGGTGTAAAAAGCTTCGTCATTAAATCCTGAAAGGCAAATTGCATCTACCGAAGATTAAGTCTTACTTTTCGCCCGTCGGTTTCATGAAATGTATGCGGGGTACAGTTTATTAGAGCTGTTGGCATGTAGGTTGAAACAAAAAGTTTAAGAGGAGCTTGAGGATCGATCCTTTTCACTTGCAGATCTACAATTAAGTATATACATATTATGAGAGTATTTATTCAGTGGGACAGTGCGAAGAACAGTAGAAATATTGAAAAGCATGGGGTTTCGTTTGATGAAGCAGCGACAGTCTTTTTTGATGAGGATCAGTTGAGCCTTTACGATGAAAATCACTCTAAAATAGAAGATCGCTTTACCGTACTTGGCCAGTCTACTTTGAGACGGATTTTATTTGTCGCGTACACGCACAGGAGATCTAAGCATGAAGAAAAAGTTGAGTACTATCGAATTATCAGTGCAAGATTTGCGAACAAAACCGAAAGACAAGCTTATCAAAAGAGTCGTTAAAGACGATGAGATTGATTATTCAGACATTCCTAAGTTTTCCCAAAAACAGCTGGTAAAATTCAAGCGTCCTGGGCGTCCGATTGTTGGTGATACTCCTAGAAAGGCCATTTCGATAAGAATTGAGGAGAGTGTCTTGGATAAATTAAAAGCTCGCGCAAAGAAGCATGGAATCGCATATCAAAGTCTTATTAATGAGATTCTAAAGAAAGCTGTATAGAGGTACGCGGTCCACCAAAGGTGAGCCTCCAAATAGATCTTGATGATCGGCTCGCTATTATAGAGGGAAAACTTTAGTTTGAACTCCTCCAGTTTCGATGGAACCAAGAGTGCCGTCTTTACCTTGAGCGCCATTCCAGCCAGTTAATCCTGCGGGACCGGGTTTGCCATCCAAAGCGTTAGGGCAAGGTGATCCAGGATTGTTGCCGGCTTTTCCGCCGAAGCCTCCCGGGGAGCCAATGCCGCCATTGCCACCACGGCCACCGAGGCCTGTTTTTTGGCCGACTTCAACGGTAAATTCTTTGGCATCAGCGACATGAATGAATAAACTTCCAGAAGACCCACCATTGGAACCATTTTCGCCGTTTGTTCCTACAGACCCTTGTTTTCCATTTTGTCCATTTTCTGGAGCAACTTCACATTTAAGCTGAGGGCCATCGCATACCGGTCCATCAAGGCTTCGTGATTTCGCGCATGGAGGAGTGAAAGTTTTTAGTTTTCCAGAAGCTCCATCGATACCATTAAGGGTTGCGAGGGGTTGTCGTTGGATGTTGTTGGCAGTATCTAGTTCTGTGCCGGAGCGACCGTCGGTGCCGTTGTAGCCGATGAGGGCTACATGCAGTTCGCCGATTGCTTTCTTGGCGGTAATGGTAATTTTTGAACCTGCGAGTTGTTCAGCACGAGAGGTTGTTTGGTCTACAGTGGTTAGGATTTGTGACTCTCTCCATAGGGAGCGATATGGTGAATTTGAGCTATCAATCTTCTCAACGATTAATTTATTAGTAGTTAACGAGAGGTCATAGCCATTTGTGATTATTTGCGCATTTGGAAAGAAGAAGATTCGATTTACACTTTCGTTGCTATTTTTGCTAAGGCTGATGGTATCTTTTATAATCAAATCCTTCGGAGACTCCTTAACAAATTCACGTCGAGTAATGTCGGTCCCTTGAGAATCTTTAGAGATCAATTTAATACGATATGTAGTATTTGAGCGCACGTCACGTTGGTAGGAGTTTGACGATGTCGTCGTTGTTTCAAACTCATCATTAATTTGCACAATCATAGAAGGGACTGAGCTAGGCCAGCTCACGATCATTCTATAGCGCTCAGGCTGTGGCTGCTCAATAAACTCCACGGAAACATTCTCAGCTGTCAATACTCCTGCCTTGGTTTCAAGCTGTCTCTTCTCATCTTGTGATTTCTGAAACTGATCCAAAGCCTCAGTGGTATTCTGAGCCTTTTCTTTCTCTTGCGCGTCGTTCTTCTTAAAAGCACAAGCTCCTAATGAAAAACAAAGTCCAATAGTAACGAGATTTTTTAACGCCACACAAACTCCGCAGGTTTGAAGAAAGAAAGTTCGTACTCCTTATACCCGACAAGAGCCAAAAAACGCGACTGTTTGGATTCTATACAGGCATTAAATTCAAAAGTGACTAAACTCATATCAATTGGTGTCCGGGGTTATTTCACTTTATTAATGCTATCGATCTCGAGATCAAGTGTGGGGGATGTTAGTTCAACGATATTGACATCGATACTATATTAGTTTAACATATTCATATGACAGTAAAAGTATCGTCAAAATATCAAGTTGTGATCCCAGAGGAAGTCCGTTCGGCGTTGAATATTAAGCCAGGTCTTGATGTTGACGTTATTGCAAAGAACGGGGTGGCTTACATTGTTCCTGTCAAATCCATGGCTACTTTGAGAGAGAGCTTTAAGAAGTATGGCTCTTTAGACAACAAGCCTTTGAGAGATAAGAAAGACCGGAAAGTATAATGGTAGTTGATAGTTCAGTCTGGATTGAAATTCTTACGGGAGGACGCTTGGCTTCAAAATGTGAGAGTTACATCCACGGAAAAAAAATCCTGGTTCCAGCGACAGTTATTTTTGAAGTCTATCGAAAAGTTAAAAGAAGCATTTCAGATGAAGCTGCTTTAGAAGTCGTGGGAAGTTTATCACAATATTCACCTATCGATATTGATAGAGATATTTCCTTGTTAGCTGCCGATCTTTCAATTGATCATTCTATCGCAATGGCCGATGCATTTGTGTTAGCCTGCGCGGTCAGGAATGCCACTCAGTTGTTAACTCTGGATAATGACTTTGCTGATATTCCTAACTGTGTGGTCTTGCGATAGGAAAGAAAGCGAAAGAAGATCTTTAGCAAAGTAGTTAGTGCTCAAAACTTCAAAATTATGCCTTTCTCGCCGCAACAACCAACTCCTTATACCCAGTCCCAACATCGATCTCACGATTGAAAATTAAATCTGAATTTTCGAGTAAAATAATTTCTGCCGTCGTATGAATCACGCAGCCCTCCATGAGGTGTCCTCCGAAGACCTTGCCAAGAGCGTCCGAAATTGAAAGATGCATATGAATTCCCGAAGCACTGACAGTTCCAATTAAAGAGACGATCTCAAAAGGTCCTACGAACTCTGTGATATCTTTGCCATTTGCCAATCTTAGGCAGGCGACCTTGAGGCTGCCCACCGCACTTAACATTGCAGCCGCTTTTAATTGCTGCACAACCGCATATTGTAAAAGCTCGGTCTTAAGATCCTGGCCCGGTCTCAAACGGAAACAGAAACTTGTCAAACGACTAGTATAGACTTGAGATATCATATGAAAAAGCTCCTGTTTTTTCGGTTTGAGGTCTTTAAAGACTTCAGTCATAGGAGTACACTATGAGTCTAAACACATCTTCGTTATAGACCAAAAGGACGGCTATGAGAATTTATTCTGATATCACAAAGACTATAGGTCAAACCCCACTCGTCGAAATGCAAAGGATTGGGAGGGGGTTGCCGGGAAGACTTTTGCTAAAGCTTGAGTTTTTCAATCCTCTGGGGTCTGTGAAGGACCGAATTGGTCTAGCGATGATCGAACAAGCTGAACTTGATGGGAAATTAAAACCAGGAATGGAAATCATTGAGCCAACAAGCGGTAACACGGGCGTTGCCTTGGCCTTTGTGGCAGCAGCAAAAGGTTATCCCATCACGTTGGTGATGCCTGAAACAATGTCGCAGGAAAGAAAAACATTGCTATTGCTTCTGGGCGCCAAAATCATTCTTACGCCGGGACCTTTGGGAATGAAAGGTGCGATCGCCAAGGCCATGGAGATGATCGATACCACAAAAAATTCGTGGATGCCTGCGCAGTTCGATAATCCAGCAAATCCAAAAATCCACGAAGAAACCACAGCTCTTGAAATTTGGCGAGACACCGACGGCCAAGTTGATATGGTCATCAGCGGCGTTGGAACATCAGGCACAATTACTGGTGTGGGGCACATTCTAAAATCTAAAAAGCCATCTATAAAAATGATTGCCGTAGAGCCTTCAGAAAGCCCCGTGCTTTCCGGTGGTAAGCCAGGCCCCCACAAGATCCAAGGTTTGGGCGCTGGTTTCATACCTTCGGTGATGGATCTAAAAGTAGTCGACGGGATTGAGCAAGTTTCATCGGAAGAGTCTTTAAAGATGGCTCGCGAAGTAATTAAAACCGAAGGCATTCCTGTGGGAATTTCATCCGGCGCTTCGATCACGGCAGGGCTTCGTCAAGCGGCTCGGGAAGAAAATCGTAACAAGAATATTGTTGTCATCGTTCCTAGCTATACGGAAAGATAACTTTCAACCTTGTTGGCAGAGCAAGAGCGCGAGGAGGCGCAAACTTTAAAAGGTGGTGG
>CAZPYX010000121.1:0-12847 GCA_964590635.1 uncultured Bdellovibrio sp. | reverse complement strand
TGGTTTGCCAGCCGAAGTTTTGGGTCTTGATGCAGTTCCAGCGGCGGGCGATAAGTTCGACGTTGTTAAAGATGAAAAAACAGCTGAAGAGATGTCATCTCTAAGAAAAGAACAGGCTTTGAAGGCGGCTTCAACTCCGACTGCAAAAATGTCTTTGGATGAGATCTTCTCTAAAGTTAAAACAGGTGACGTTAAAGAATTGGCGATCATCTTGAAAGCTGACGTTCATGGTTCTCTTGAGGCCATCAACGGTATGATTTCTAAACTTTCTACTTCTGAAGTGAAGGCTCGCGTTATTCACTCTGCAGTGGGTGGTATCAACGAAGGTGACGTCACTTTGGCGAACACTTCTAAAGGTATCGTTATTGGCTTCAACGTACGTCCTGACTTGGGTGCACAGGCCAAAGCGAAACAGTTGGGCGTTGATATCAGAACTTACTCAATCGTTTATGAGTTGGTTGATCAAATGAAAGCCGCTATGTCCGGTCTTCTTTCTCCAGATGTGGTTGAAGAAGTTATGGGTCGTGTGGAAGTTCGTAATACCTTCAACGTACCTAAAGTCGGCTTGATCGCTGGTTGCTTCGTACTTGATGGTAAAGTTCAACGTAACAACTCAATCCGTTTGCTTCGTGAAAATAAAATCGTTTACGAAGGAAAAATCTCGTCTCTTAAACGTTTCAAAGACGACGCTAAAGAAGTGGCAGCCGGCTACGAATGCGGTATCGGAATTGAAAACTATAACGACGTTAAAGTTGGCGATATGATGGAAGCTTTCGTTAAGAAAGAAATTGCTCGCGAACTAGGTGATAAGGCTTAAGTATGAAGAATATGGGTGATGGGCGCCGAGTCGCTCGCGTAGAACGAGAAATTCAAGCTACCATCGCTCAGTTTTTGATCCGTGGTTTTAAAAGTCCCTTGCCAGGTCTTGTGACTGTGGCTTCGGTTAAAATGCCCGCGGATCTTCGTGCTGCTAAAGTTTATGTCAGCATTCTAGGCTCTGATGAGCAACAAGCCGAAGCTCTTGAACTTCTTCAAGAGCGCGCTTTTGAAATTCAAAACTTCATCGGCAAAGAATTGAAAATGCGTTATTGCCCAAAGCTTTCCTTTTATCCTGACCATGCTACAGCAGAGGTCTTGAAGGTTGAGCGCATTCTTCACGAGCTTGAGGCGGAACGCCAAGCTAACAATTCAAAGACAGAAGAATCAGAATCTGATGACGAATAAAAATACTCCGACGGCGTCGCAATGCGGGCCGTTCAATGGTCTCTTGTTGGTGGATAAACCTTCAGGGATTTCCAGTCATGACGTGGTCGCACGTCTTCGTCGTATCTTGGGCACAAGATCAGTTGGTCACTCGGGAACACTTGATCCCATGGCTTCTGGTTTGATGGCTTGTTTGATCAACGAAGGCACAAAGCTGAGCCAATATATTCTTGAAGGTGACAAAGGTTACCGTGTTCGTCTGCAGTTTGGCGTGCGCACGGATACTTTGGATACAACTGGCGAAGTTTTAGAAACCAAACCCGTTGGCAAAATTGAAAAAGAAATGCTCTTGCGAGAGGCCTTTAAGCTTTCCGGTGAAATGGAAGTGGAAGTGCCAATCTACTCTGCGATTAAAATTCAGGGTAAAAAACTATACGAATATGCTCGCGAGGAAAAGGATGTCGTGATCCCTAAAAAAGTCATGAACTTCTGGGATATCGAATTCCTAGATATGGGCGAGGATTGGGCTGAGTTCAATCTCCGCTGTTCAAAAGGGAGTTATATTCGTACTTGGGTCGATCTTTTAGGGAAAGCCATGGGGCCTGGGGCGGCGATGAGTGCACTTCGTAGGACCTACTCGGCTCCTTATCTATTGGATCAGGCCCAAACCTTGGAATCTATTGAAGACTGTGTGAAAAAAGGCACTTTAAGTTCTGCTTTTGTCAGCATGGAAGTCTCATTGCCTCAGATCAAACGAATTCGAGTTAAAGGGCAAGATCAAGTTCTTTTAGGGAATGGACAAATCAGCCATGACCTGAGGGCTCAGCTTATATCGCTCTTTAAGCCAGAAGAAGATCAATACGTGCAGATTCTTGCTCAAGATGGAGGCAAATTATTGGCCCTCATCGGGTTGGAACAGGGACGTGGTTTTGTCCTAAAAAGAGTCTTTAAATATTAGGTGATTTTGAGGACTTGACCGTTCTTGAAGGAACATATAGAACCTTATCTTCCTGCTAGGTCGACAGCCATGACGACCCCGGCGGGTAAAGCCAAGATGCATTTCGCGGAAGGCTTCTTAACAGGCTGCCTGATTAAAAAGGGGGCCGATCCAAAACGGAGGACTTTAATGGCAGTCACTAAAGAACAAACACAGCAAATCATCAAAAAATTCCAAACTAGCGACCTAGATACAGGTTCTGCAGAAGTGCAAATCGCTCTTTTGACAGCTAGAATCAACGATTTGACTGGTCACTTCTCTAAGCACAAAAAAGATTTCCACGGTCGTCGTGGTCTTGTAACTTTGGTTAACCAAAGACGTAAACTTTTGGATTATCTTCACCGCAAAGACGCTACGTCTTACCAAGCTGTTCTTAAAGCTTTGGACATCCGTAAGTAATCTGAGTTTAGAAGGGGCGAGAAGCCCCTTCTTACTTTTTGACCTTCGTAAAAATTGAATATTAAATAAAGTCACAAATAAGAATAACGGGCTCATCAAAAAAGAAAAAGATGAATCCACACAGCGGGAGCATGAGCTCTCGATAATATTTCAAGGAGAAATTATGAAAACGACTGTAACTACTTCGGTAGGTGGAAAACAAATCACTATCGAAACAGGCCGTTTGGCAAAACAGGCGGACGGTGCCGCTCTAGTCACTTGTGGTAACAACATGGTTCTTGTTACAGCAGTGTCTTCTAAAAAAGCTTCTGAGCTAGATTTCTTTCCTTTGACAGTTGAGTACATCGAGAAATTCTACGCAACTGGTAAGATTCCAGGTGGCTACTTCAAGCGTGAAGCGAAGCCAACTAATGACGCTGTCTTGATCGCTCGTTTGATCGACCGTCCAATTCGTCCTTCTTTCCCTGAAGGCTACCGTCATGAAACACAAGTTGTTGCAACAGTACTTTCTGCTGACGGTGCATTCCCTCTAGAAATTCTTGCAAGCTTGGGAGCTTCTGCAGCTCTTCACGTTTCTGAAATTCCTTTCAACGGTCCAACTGCTGCGATCCAAATTGGTCGTGTAGATGGTCAATTCATTGCGAATCCAACTCCACAACAAATGGAAAAATCAGATATGGACATGATCGTTGCGGGGACTCGCAATGGTTTGTTGATGGTTGAAGGTGAAACTAAATTCATCACTGAGGCTGATGTACTGGCTGCTTTGAAATTCGGTCACCAATCAATGATGCCTCTTTTGAACGCGCAAGATGAATTGCGTGAAAAAATGGGCTCTAAAGCAAAACGTGCTTTCACAGCTCCTTCTATCGATGCAGATTTCAAAACTAAAGCTGAAGCTATCTTGAAACCTAAAATCGCTGCTGCTTTAGCAATCAAAGAAAAGCAAGATCGTTATGCTGCGGGTTACGCTGCACAAGCTGACGCTGAAAAAATGCTTCTTGCTGAAATCACAGACAAAGAACTTTTGAAGCAACGTAAAAAAGACATCAACACTATCGTTGAAGAACTTAAATACCACGAAGCTCGTACAATGATCTTGGACAGAGCTGTTCGTATCGATGGTCGTGACGTAAAAACTGTACGTCCTATCGCGAATGAAGTTGGCTTGTTGCCACGTGCTCACGGATCTGGTCTTTTCACTCGTGGTGAGACTCAAGTTTTGGGTACTGTAACTTTGGGTACTGGTGATGATGAACAAATGGTTGACTCATTGCTTGGTATGCAAAAACGTAAGTTCATGCTTCACTACAACTTCCCTCCATACTCTGTAGGTGAAGTGGGTCGTATGAGCGGTACGGGCCGTCGTGAAATCGGTCACGGAAACTTGGCTGAACGTGCGTTGAAAGCTGTTCTTCCTGATTATGAAAAATTCCCTTACACAATTCGTATCGTAGCTGAAGTTTTGGAATCAAATGGTTCTTCTTCAATGGGTACTGTTTGTTCTGGTACGACAGCGTTGCTTGATGCTGGTGTTCCTCTTAAAGGAAACGTTGCCGGTGTTGCAATGGGTCTTATCAAAGAAGGCAACCGCGTTGCTGTCTTGACTGATATCTTGGGTGATGAAGATCACTTGGGTGACATGGACTTCAAGGTTGCTGGTACGAACCAAGGTATCACGGCTCTTCAAATGGATATCAAAATTGACTCTGTATCATTCGAAGTTATGGAACAAGCTTTGGCGCAAGCTAAAGACGGTCGTTCTCATATCTTGAATGAAATGGAAAAAGTGATCAAAACTCCTCGTGGACAACTTTCTGAGTTCGCTCCTCGTATCGAGACGATCAAAATCAAACCAGATAAAATCCGTGAAGTTATCGGTTCTGGAGGTAAAGTTATCCGCGGAATCACTGAAGCGACTGGTGTTAAAATCGAAATTCAAGACGATGGAACGATCAACATTGCCTCTGCGGATCCAGAAGCAACGAAGAAAGCTATCGGCATGATCAACGACATCGTTGCGGAAGCTGAAGTTGGCAAAGTGTACAAAGGACGCGTTGTAAAAATCGCTGAATTCGGTGCCTTTGTTGAAATTTTGCCTAACACGCAAGGTTTGCTACACATCTCTGAAATCTCTAACGAAAGAGTGCGCGCAGTGACTGACGTACTTAAAGAGGGCGAGATGATTGACGTGAAAGTTCTTGAAGTAGACCGTTCGGGTCGCGTTAAGCTTTCTCGCAAAGCATTGTTAAACTAACTTGTGCGCCGTAGCTGAAAGCGAAGGAGCATGACTATAAAGTTCAAAAAATCTGAACTTTCTAACGGGATCCGGGTGATGAGTGAATTTCATCCAGGGTCCCGTGCCGTTTCTATCGGTGTCTGGGTGTTGACGGGGACTCGTGACGAGACTTCGGAAATTGCCGGGATGTCGCATCTGCTTGAGCACCTGGTGTTCAAAGGGACGGATTCTCGTTCTGCTTATCAAATCGCGAAGTCTTTGGAAGCCCTTGGCGGCGACCTGAATGCCTATACGACTCGTGAATACACTTGTTATCACGCTCTTGTTTTAAAAGATCATTGGCAGAAAGCGCTCGATGTCCTTTCGGATCTCGTGTCGCATATGCATTTGAATCAAAAAGAGTTCGGCCTTGAAAAAGGTGTGATCTTGCAAGAGATCGCCATGTCTGAGGATAACCACGAAGACGTGATCTACGATATTTTCTATGATCAGGTTTATGGAAGTCATCCGTTGGGGCGCCCTATTTTGGGAACTCCAAAGTCCATTGCTTTGGCGAACCAAAAGCAGGTGATGGCTTATTACAAAAAGAATTACACCGGTAAGAATATCATTATCAGTGCAGCCGGCTGCCTGGATCATGAAGAGTTCATGGCCGGAGTACAAAAGCACCTTGGTAAAAAGCAAAAATACGCACTGAAGAATACCCGTAAAAAACCGCGTTGGTTGAAGCGACGTCATGTCGTGGAAAAACAAGCGGAGCAAGTGCATATGTTGATGGGCTTGCCGACGGCAAGTTTCAAAGACAAGTATCGTTTCGAAGCGGTGATTCTGAACACTCTTTTGGGTGGCGGAATGACTTCAAAACTTTATCAAAGTGTTCGCGAAAAGAAGGGGTTGGTTTATTCCATTTTCTCTAGCTTGAACACAAACATCGATTCTGGAATGTTGAACATCTATGCGGGTACGGAAGCTAAGAATGTTCGCAAAGTCGGTGATTTGATTTCTAAGGAATTCGGTAAAATTCGTAAAAATGGTGTGACGAAGAACGATGTGGAAATGTTTAAGACTCAAGTGACGGGAAGTATCCTGTTGGGGTCTGATGATATTGAAAATCGTATGACATCTTTAGCAGTGAATGAAATGGTGTTCGGCGAATATCGCTCCGTGGAATCGGTGATTGAAGAAATCAACGAGGTCACAGTGGATTCGGTGAATTACTATCTACGTAATGAAATTGATCTTGGTCAGGCATCTGGCGTATTACTTGGGCCTGGTGTGAATGACCTTAAAGAGTGGTGGGGAGACCTAGAACTATGAATAAACTCACGGTAAAAATCAAAAAACTTGAAAACTTCCACGGTGAACTTCCAGCTTATCAATCAGCGGGAGCCAGTGGCGTCGACGTGCGCGCACAACTTTCTGGCCCTGTGACGTTGAACCCAGGCGAACGCGCGATGATTCCAACAGGCTTAAGCTTTGAAATCCCACTGGGTTTCGAAATCCAAGCCCGCCCACGCAGCGGTTGGGCAGCAAAAAGCGGTCTCACAGTATTGAACACACCGGGCACCATCGATGCTGACTATCGCGGTGAAGTAAAAATCATCGTCATCAACCTCGGCAACGAATCCGTCACAATCAGCGACCAAGAACGTTGCGCCCAACTGGTCATCGCCCCAGTCTACCAAGCAAACTTCGAACTAGTAACCGAACTCTCCGACACTGAACGCGGAGCCGGCGGCTTCGGCTCCACAGGCCGCGCCTAAAAGGGTGCCTGCTTCTTTTTTGCGTCTGCAGTGCATCAAAATTTATAAATGAAAAAAGCCTTTCGAGAGAAAGGCTTTTTCTTTTTGATTCATTGGGAGTGCCTGCCGTTTTTTCTGAAAAGATGGCAGGCACCTTTTCGTTATCACGCATCGCGTGGCAAAAAGGTACGGCGTACCCTAGAGGCGGGCGGCGTCTATGCGGTTCCAGAGCCAGAGGATGAAGACTATGGCGAAGAGGATTGTTACGAGGCGGAGGGCGCGGCGTTTTTCCATTTGGAAGTTTTCGGTGAGGCCTACGGCCATGAGTAGGGATGTGAAGGCGAATCCGACTAAGGTGATTGGTGGGATGAGTTCACTGCCTGCTTGGAAGATGAAAAATGGGATGTCGGCGAAAAGGATCAGCGTGAAGATCTTGCGCAAAGAGCAGATGCGCTTTTCAAAAACTTGGAAGTAGTAACAAATAAACATAGACCCGATGAAGGCCTTAACGACTGATACCAGTGGCGAGACGATCACTCCACTCATGATGCGGAAAAAATTAGGCGGTACCAAACCTGTAACCACTCCTGAGATCATCGAGATCACAACCAGAGTGATAATCAAAGTTGTCCAGCGCCAATCGGGTATTGCTTTAATTTTATGAATCGGATGGCGAAGGTAGTCGACGATATATTTGACGACCTCTTTGGCATTTTGAGTGGAAGCGGATTGTTGATTGGGTGTCACATCTCTGTAGTCGCTCATAGAATAATTGCAGCACCATCGCCGGACTCTGGCAAGACGTATTATTAGTCGCGCAAATCAGTCTCTGCCAAAGTGTTTGAACGTTCCAAAAGAAGACGACCATTTTGCAAAGCCGTTTCTTCGCAGGCCCCCAAAGTGCTCAGCGAAGGAAGCTTAAATTGTGTCAATGAAGAGACATGGAGCCAGTAAGTAAGCTTGGTCAGCAACGGAGCTTTCCTCGAAGGCAGCATCTCCACCGTGGCAAAAGGACAAGGCATTGCTTTCAATGAGGCTGGCTTAAATTGACGATCTGTTTCTGTGATCTCTGTCAGGCTAATAATGGCCAAAGAGTTTTGAGCGCGCAGTATGGGTTCAAGCTCCGCAAACGTAGGGCTGTCGACAAACAGATGAAACTTGCGGCCGAGTTTTTCCTGCTGGTTGATGAAGTCTGTGAAGTGCTTTTTTCGAAACTCGCTTTTATTCCAAGGAAGTTGCAGCTTGAAAACTTCATAGCCGTGTTCTGCCAGGAAGGAAGTGTAGCCATTCCAATAAGTGTCGAAATAAAAAAAACTGCGTGGGCCGGTGACAAAAAGTAAAGGCCAGCGAGTTAAAAGACAGTTGGGATGAAGATCGAAGGGGATTTCTTTGCGGGCCCGGGCGCGATTTGAAAAAACGGCGAGGGCCACTGTGAAAACAAATAATGAAAGAACAATTAGAAGAGCATCCACTCACTCATTATAGAGAGGTGTTTAGGCGAAATGCAAAGTCAAAGGAGTTCTGATCCGCAGAACGATTGACCATGGCAGTGCGACCGCTGATTTCGGCGCCAATCGAAAGATTTCTGTGAACTTGCGCCAAGATTCCTGTGGAAATAACCAATGAAGGTGTTGATTCATCAACATTGATATTGCGAGATGAATCCGAGAACTTCATAAAGCGATTTGAAACGCCTGTGCTGATGGTGTAGTGCCAAACATTTTGCAAAAGATTGGTGTAGCCAATTTTGCCTTCTAGTTCGCGCAAAGAATAATCTTCCGTGCCTTCAGTGTTCGATCCGTAATTTCTGAAGATACCTTCTGCATACCATTCTGGAGAGATTAAATCCGTACCGGCATTGATTTGAATGCCCGTGGCGTGGCGACTGAATTTTTCTCCACCTGTAGAGATGTTAGAGAAGGAATTTGCATAACCGATCCCGATATGAAGACGAGGAGTTTCGCCGACATTGTTGTCGTGCTGTAGTTTTTGTTTTTTGGAAGTCAGTTCTGTAAGAAGATCATCGTAAGAAACTTCTTCGTAATCTTTACCAGAAGCAGCCCAGACCATAGTCGGAGTTAAGAGGAATAAAACGCTCGCCAATACAACTTTTACCGATTTTTTGTATGTCATTCCTTGATTCTAGCAAGGCTTTGTCATTTTTCAAAAATTGATCTTTCTTTCTGGACCTGGTGGCTGGCAAACTAAAAGGGATGTTATTTAAAGCCAAAAACAATTGCTACTGCGCCTTCTGTAAAAGTCCTCGTCGAATTTATCGCAAGAAAAATATTTCTGTGATGAATATTCTTGCGAGCTTGATGGCGTCGGTTGTGGTTATGTTCGCGATCTGGCAGGAATATGATCCCCGCGCGATCATTGTTTTTGTAATCTGTTTGGCTATTTCTGAAGTATTCGTGCAAATTCGCTGGAGACTTGCAGTTGTTTGCAGAACATGTGGATTTGATCCCATTTTGTACGTTAAAGATCCCGAAGCGGCTTCGGCAAAAGTGAAGTTGCAGTTAGATCGTCGCAAAGAAGATCCTAAGTATTTGCTTGCGAAGCCATTAAATTTGCCCGCAATATCCGCGCAAAAATCAAAAGCCTTACAAACAAAAGAAAAAGGCAAGCTTGTCTCTCGCTCAATATAAAACGGCTTGAAAAGCGCCAACTGCTTCGTTGCGCGTCTTCGGCGTACTGATAGTACGCCTTCCTCCTTGCATTTGACGCCTTTGAAGCCGTTTACTTCTGCGGGATTTTTTGGGGGAGTTTCTGGTGCTGCGTTTTTATGCGGCTTTAATGATGCCTTAATTGGTTTTGTGGGTGCTGCTTGTTATTGCCAGACTGTGTTGTTTATGACACTTTAGAGCCATGAAAACATTGGTTATTGTTCCTACTTATAATGAGAAAGAAAATGTGCAAACGATTGTGCCAGCTATTTTGGCGCAGAATTTGGGAGTTGAGATCCTGGTTGTGGATGACAATTCGCCGGATGGAACGGGTGCCATTGTTCGTGAGATGCAGAAATCTCTTCCGCAATTGCATCTTCTTTCTCGCCCTGGAAAGCAGGGTTTGGGCAAAGCTTATATCGCGGGTTTCCGTTGGGGTATGGACCATGGCTTTGAGGCTTTGGTGGAAATGGATGCGGATTTCTCTCACCGTCCTGAAGATTTAGGTCGTTTGATTAAGACAATGGAAGCTAATGATTTTGCTGTGGGCTCTCGTTATGTCGAAGGTGGCAGAACGGTGAATTGGGGCTTGATGCGCAAAATTATCTCTCGCGGTGGTGGGATTTATTCTCGTTTGATTTTGGGTTTCCCTTTGAATGATTGGACCGGTGGGTTCAATGCTTGGAAGAAAGAAGTTCTTGTGGGCATCGATCTTTCCACTGTGGAATCCAATGGCTACAGTTTTCAGATTGAATTGAAATACAAAGCTATGAAAAAAGGCTTTAAGGGAGCAGAGTCTCCGATCGTTTTTGAGGATCGTCGTGTTGGACAAAGTAAAATGTCTTTGAAAATTGTGATCGAGGCCTTCTATCGTGTTTGGCTCATGCGTTTTAAATAGAGGAGCTACACTCCTCTTTATCACTTTGTTGTTTCCTGTTTTTGTCTGGGCTCAATCCCAGCAGGGAACTATTGTTGGTGATGAAGCGCAGGTGTATCAGGATCCTGATTTTGATGCACCGGTGATTACAGTTCTTCCAGTCGGGAAAGTTTACAGCATCTCCAAAGGGAAAAAGGGTCCATTTTATAAAATCCGCGTGAAGCCGGGAACGGTGGGGTGGATTGTTGAAACGGACATTCAACCTGGAGTTATAAAGGTCACCCCTGAGACCCAAGCCGAAGTTGAAAAAATCAAAGAGCAACAAGAGCAAGAGCACGCCAAGCGCCCATTCTTTGCAACTCGCTACTGGGGACCTGTGGTTGAGTATTTGAATTATACTGAAGACACCATGGGGCAAGAGCGTTCCGCTGGAACTCTTTTTTATGGTCTGAAATGGAATGGCTTCAATACTCTTTTCAGCGGAGAGATTTACACCGACGCTGAAATTTTATTTCACAGTGGTGCTCCAAGTTATTATCAAGATGCCACCGGGCAGAGTGCGGGTGGTTACATTGTAAACGCGAATTTTCTTTTACAAACGGTCAATTCCATGACGAAGTCCGCTTTGTTTTTCTATGGATTTGGTCCCACTTGGCGCTACTCTCACTTTGATTTGCATCTTGCCAATGGTTCCGGAGGAACGAACGAGTATTCTGCGGATGATATGGCGTTGGGAATCTTGTTTAATGCGGGACTTGGATATCGCATCGGGAAAGTGTCAGTACGCACGGATGCCCGTTACTATTGGGAAAAGAATAAGTACTACGGCTTGGGTCTTAACTTGGGTTGGGAATTCTAATCTGTCTTGAAGAAATGCTGTGAAATAATTCACTGCAATAAGTGCTAATAGTTCGACAAGGGCTTTGGGCTCAGGCACAAGCTTTCCATGATTTTACGTTTCACACTCATTCTAAGTTTGGTTTTTGTTTCGGCCTCTGCATTTGCTGGTGATTTGGAAGCTGCATTTACGGCGCTTCAAGATTCAAAAGTAAACTATGAACCAGATGGCGCCATTTGCGAGCAGTTGGCTATTTTGAAAGCACGAGCTGCCTATCCAGAATCGACTTACGATATCATGAATGGCATTGAGTACGATACTGGCGGGGAAACCGTGGGTGAGTTGGACTTAGTGATTTTGGAAAAACAAACCCATAAAGTTGTTCTTCTTCAAGAAGTGAAATGCTGGAAAAGCTTTCAAGGTGGTTTAGATAAAGCCAGAGCTCAAAAGCAACGTTTCATCTGGAATTTGACGAAGTTCACTTCGAAAATAAAATTCACTTCCTATAACCAAGGTCCACTCCGAGCTGAAGATTTTCCTAACGAGTTTCCTTTCGTTTTTGTTTCCCAAGCTGGGGGCCTAAAATACGGATTCGATCAGGAGTTGGATTTCACATTGTCTGAAGTCAAACAATTGCGATCTAAGCTTTTAAAATGTCAGGAATACGGTCCCTGCGCGAAGCCTGAATAGGCATTAACGCGCCGAGCGATGAAAAGGTACCTGGCACCTTTTGACTCCTTTTGACAGAGCAAAGCGGCTGATGCAGAGTCGCTGAATTATGTCTAATATCCATGTTTTATCTCCAGAAGTTGTCGACCAAATCGCTGCCGGCGAAGTGGTCGAACGGCCCGCGCATTTGGTTAAAGAGCTTGTTGAAAACAGCATCGATGCGAATGCCACGCGAGTGCATATTGAGTTCTTTGATGGCGGACGCATCGTTAAAGTTATCGACAATGGAAAAGGCATGTCGCCAGAGGATTTGCCAAAATCTTTAGAGCGTTTTGCGACCAGTAAAATTTCAAAAACAGATGATCTTTGGAAACTAAAAACTTTCGGTTTCCGCGGTGAGGCTTTGGCGAGTATCGCCGCTGTCAGTAAAATCACGCTCACGTCCCGTCGTGAAGGTGACGAGCAAGCTCATCAGCTGGTCAGTGAGTACGGTAAAAAAAGAGACATCGATAAAGTCGGAGGTTCCCAAGGGACCACGATTCTAATGGAGAATCTTTTTGATAATACCCCAGCGCGTTTGAAGTTCTTAAAATCAGATGCGGCAGAAAACACGGCGATCAAGACAACCTTGAAGGCTATGGCTTTGTCGCATTTTGATGTGGAGTTTCGCATTCAGGAAAATGGCAAGCTTGTGAACTTCTGGCCAGCTTGTAAATCTCGCAAAGATCGTGTTGAACAAATTCTAGAAATTAAGCCGATGTTTGAAGGCGAGGCTGTGCGTGAAAATGTAAAGGCCTACGCGGTATTTGCGGATCCGCACAATGTCGCGAAGACCGCGAGAAATATTTGGATGTTCGCGCAGAATCGTTGGATTCAAGATCGCAGTTTGCAAGCGGCGGTGAATGAAGCTTATCGCAGTCTTCTTATGCACGGCGAATATCCCATAGCTGCGGTTTGGGTGGAAGTCGATCCCGATTGTGTCGATGTGAATATTCATCCAACAAAATCTCAAGTGAAATTTCAAAATCCTTCTTTGGCATTCCGTGCAGTCGCCGGCGCGTTGCGCGCTACTTTGGAGCAGGCTCCGTGGATTCCGAAAACGTCTCAATCCATTCCGGCGAATTCGCATTTATCCGATGAGTTCAAAGCGAGTGATTTTAATTCAGAGTTCAAGTCGACTCAAGGGTTGCCGAACTTTGCCAATCCGTCGATCCCAG
>CAZPYX010000120.1:0-12907 GCA_964590635.1 uncultured Bdellovibrio sp. | reverse complement strand
TTAGTTCGGGATAACCAAGGCAGGCAGATTGCCTCGATTCTTCCTTGGAATGGCGTCACCTTCTTAAAAGGAAAAACCGCTAATAAGGCTAACTACAAATTTGATTTCAAGTCTGATGACTATAGCTGGTTTACAGTTGATATCTCAGAGCCCAATTCAACATCTAAGCATTCACTGTCCTGCAGAATGACCTTCTAATAATAGAACTGCTTGAGCGGAGTTTAGAATGGGAAGTCAAATTGAAGTTCCGCCAGATGCGAAGATCAAATATCTTCTACGGCGTTTGGCAGATCTACAGATAATTGAATCAGAACTGGCAGAAGGAATTTTCACTCGTGCACAAACGATGGGCCACCAAATCAAGGGAAATGCTTCGACCTTTGAGCTCAATGATCTAGAAATATATGGCGATCGCATTGAAGCTGCCGCATACGCGAAAGATGCTGAGACTATTCGAAGCGAGTTGAAACCCTTGGCGTCTTTAATCCAAAAGTATCTTGCAGAACTACTTTAACGACCTACTAGAATCTTATTCGTGACTTATTTGAAATGTTCTAAGGAAAATACACTACAAGTTGAATATGCTTTTCCATAGTCATGATAAAATGCCCATGGGCGCTGCCAAATTACAGTTGAGGCATAAATACTCAAAAGCATTGTGGAGATATGCCCCAATCGGTAAAACCTCGCGAGCGCGAGGATAAAAAATGGATTCTCAGAAAACAATTCTGTTAATAGAAGACGACATGGACTTGGCAGAGCTGATTATCGCTTTCTTCCGCCAACGGGAAGTGCAGGTCGTGCATCTTGAAGATTCGATGGAAGCTTTGAAGGCCATTACCTCAAATGAAATCAAACCGGATGCAATTATCACGGATCTAAATTTGCCTAAGGTGTCGGGACTGGATCTTATTAAGCGGCTTCGCAGTAATGGAATATCTATTCCGATTATATTAGTCACCATTTCTAACGATGTGGAAATTGCAGTCCAAGCCATAGAAACAGGCGCTTACGATTTCGTTGTAAAGCCAATTCATTTTCCTCAACTTCTGATTTCTGCCCAACGTGCGTTTAAATTTAGTTCTTTGAATGTGGAGAATAAAAATCTTCGTGAAACCATTGATCAAACGAAGGGCCTGAATCCTGATGGTATCGTTGGAAAAAGTGATAGCATTCGTCGTCTTTTGGAACTTTCAAAGCGCATCGCTAAAAGTTCTGCGACTGTTACGATCACTGGGGAAAGTGGTTCTGGAAAAGAAGTTTTTGCCCGTGCCATTCATAATTGGAGTCCTCGCAACAGTAAACCTTTTGTGGCCATCAATTGTTCGGCAATTCCAGAAAATCTTTTGGAGTCAGAGTTGTTCGGCCATGCAAAAGGTGCCTTCACTGGCGCCTTTGAAAAAAAAGTCGGTCTTTTTGAAGAAGCAGACGGCGGTACCCTATTTTTGGATGAGATCGGTGATTTGAACTTATCCCTCCAAGCCAAGTTGCTTAGAGTTCTTCAAGAACGCGAAATCAAAAGAGTCGGAGAGAATCAAATAAGACCTATTGATGTTCGAGTTATTACTGCGACTCATAAGGACTTGCGGCAGGAAGTTCAAGAGAAGAGATTTAGAGAAGATTTGTTTTTTAGACTTAATGTCGTTCCAATTAAAGTTCCACCGCTTCGCGAACGCAGAGAGGATATTCTTCCGTTGGCAGAGTTCTTTCTAAAAAAATTTAACGGCTTAAATGGGATGAAGATTGTCGGCTTTCAAAAAGGCGCAAAAGAGTATTTGTTGACTCAGCCTTGGCAAGGAAATGTACGCGAGTTAGAAAATGCCGTTGAAAGGGCTGTTGTTTTGACTGTTGGAACTGAAGTGGAGTTGAGTTCATTTCTTCTTTGTGAAGAAATTCAAGCCGATGATGCAGATAAGACTGAAGATAAGAAGAATAGTTTTATTTTTAAATTTGGTGATCAGACTGAGCCGCTACGCGAAGTAGAAAAGAAATATATTCAGTTCGTTTATGAACGCAATAATCGCGCGAAAGAAATTACGGCGAAGAATTTAGGCATTGATCGAAAGACTTTGTATCGAAAGCTTCAAGAAATCGATCCAAATTTACAGCTCATGTAGGGGCGAAATTCTGTTGTGAAAGGGAGTTTTGCCCCAGAAATATGCTAAAACTCACTTTAATTTGTTTATGGGGTTGGCGTTTCTGTTGCATGACTGACCACCGCAGGAGAATGTGGCATGACGAGCGGTTGGACAATTACGATTCTACTAAGTTTTATCAGTGTTATTGCGATGGCTCGTCAAGAACCTAGCGTCAGTAGCGGAGTGAAAGAAACAAAGATTGCCCAGGTGTTTTTTAATCCAGGTGCGAAAAGTCTAACAGGCAGAGAAAAAGCCGAACTTCATGGCTTTGTAAATGCGGCTATTAAAGATCAAAAAATTAAAGATATTAAAATTCTATCCTGGTCTGATCGGATCGATACTGAGACTTTGAAAAGTTCGAAGCCCAGTCGGATCGAGCTAGCTGATGCTCGTGGTGAAGCTATTAAAAAATTTCTTAAAGACGATCTCCATGTAGAGGCCTCTACATATAATATGGCAGAAGGTAAATCGGAAATTGGGAATCTTCTTAAAGAAGAAAATGTCTATGAGGGGACGGATTCGACGACTGCTTTGATTTTGGTCATGCTCGAATAGTCTTCTTGATGTTCCATATGTTTTAATTTTTCGCGCAAATGACCTTTCCACAGCCGTTTAACCCAAAAATGGGTTGTTTGATTTTGGAAATGTCGTTTGGGCTCTTTTTCAAAAAGCATCACTGCACATTCATAATTCATCTTTTGAATAGAATTCTGAATAGGGATTGCCCCAAGTCGCAAACACATCTGATCCACTTTTAAATCTGTTCGAGGAGTTCCCAATACTGCATGTGCCGGGGATTGATCCATATATTGAAGACCTAGTCCGGTCAGAATTTCTGCCCAAGGGATGTCTCGGTATTTTCGTCGCCATGAAAAGGCCACCGTGAAATATTCCATGGTCATAAGCCTCGTACATTGTCGTTCTTTTAAGCTGATGACCGTAGATTCATTGAGATGAGCGACATAGGGATGACGTAAGTGAGAATTTAGATTGAGATCGAAGACAGTAAAGAGGTTGAATCCTACCACTTCATTTTTATAACGAATAACCCCCACGGAGTGACAGCGGAAGAAGTCAGAGAAGTCGAGATGGTATCCTGCCTGTGAAACGACAGAGCCAAAGGTCTGCTCCCACATCTCAAAAATGCAATTCAACAGATCTCTTTTGGATTCACAAACATGATGCAGTGGAAGGATGTCGTAGTGAAAGTCTTGCATGGATCAAGAATCTAGCAGTTGGCATATTTTTCAGAGTCCAATTCTTTGATTTTGAACATTCTTAATAGAAAGCAAATATAAAGTCGAGTCGATGGAGTGTCTTGTGACATAGGAACTCATTTGTAAATGACCAAATTCTTCTACTTCCAAAATCTTCCAATATGAGAGCGTGCTAAATTGACTGAATGAGTGTCAAAGGAGTTTTTAAAAAGCTTTTGGGTAAAGAATTTATAACGAAGTTAGGCCAAGACAATATTTTGGAAATGTCGGCATCGCTTTCGTTTTATAGCGCTCTGTCGCTGGCGCCTTTGTTGGTTTTATTGCTGACGTTTATCTCTCTTATTCATGACAGTATTCATCAACAACTCCTCGTGCAGGTTCAGAATTTAGTGGGACCGGAGGCGAGCAAGACGATTCATGAGATTGCAGCAAACGTCAATCAGCGGCCTGGAATTAGAACCTGGGCCGGAGCTTTAGGTTTATTTACTTTTTTGTTTTCGGCGGGAGCAATTTTTGGAGCCCTAAGAAGCTCATTAAATAAGATTTTTCAGGTGCAACAAGGCAATAAGAAACAATCCGGTGGATCTGTCTTAGGTGCGACTTGGAGTTTTATACAGCAAAAGGTCTTTAATATGGGAATGGTTTTAACCTTTGTGTTGATCTCCATTGTGTCTTTAATTATTTCGTCGGTTTTGTCGATGTATCTGACGGGAACGGAGGCCCTTGTCGGTCACGTTCTGAATTTTATCGTCTCAATACTTATTTTTTGGTGTCTATTTTCAGCAATTTATCTCTTTTTACCGCAAACAAAGATAAAAAAGAAGATTGCATTCTCCTCTGGGTTTGTGACGGCCGTTTTGTTTTCCATTGGTAAAGGTTTGATTGGCTATTATCTTGGTAAAAGTGCGGCTTCATCTCTTTATGGAGCTGCGGGATCTCTGATTGTGCTGTTGTTGTGGGTTTATTATTCTTCCGCTGTGATTTTTGTCAGCGCTGAAATTGCTTTTGAGATCAACAGCGAAGAGGCTCCTGCTTAAAAAGAGCAAGTGCGGAGGTGAATTTTCTCCGCACCGGTAAAACTAAGCTAAAGACTTCATATCAATAACGAAACGATATTTAACGTCACTTTTAATCATGCGCTCATAAGCTTCGTTGATCTTTTGAATAGGTATCATCTCGATATCAGAGACGATATTGTGCTCGGCGCAGAAGTCCAACATCTCTTGGGTTTCCGCTATACCACCGATTAAAGATCCACCTAATTTGCGACGTCCCATGATCAAGCTCCCGGCATAGAGTTCTGGCGGTTTGTCAGGAAGACCGACCAGGACCATGTTTCCGTCTCTGTGTAAAAGACTTAGATATAAGTTGTAGTCATGGGGAGCGGATACCGTGTCGATGATGAAATCAAAACTATTTGAGTGCGCCTTCATTTGGTCCATGTCTTTGGAAATAACAACTTCGTGTGCGCCCAGGCGTTTTGCATCTTCGACTTTCGAAACTGAAGTTGTGAAGACAACGACGTTGGCTCCCAGTGCATTTGCTAGCTTGACGGCCATATGACCAAGGCCGCCTAAACCAACGACGCCGACTTTCTGTCCTTTACTGACTTTCCAGTGGCGAAGGGGCGAGTAGGTTGTAATCCCAGCGCAAAGAAGAGGGGCTGTCGCGGCAAGGTTAAGTTTAGGAGAGATTTTTAGACAGAATTCTTCACGCGCGACGATGGAATCTGAATAGCCACCAAAGGTCGGAGTTTTTCCGTCTTTTTCCTTGCTATTGTAAGTGCCAACAAAACCTTTCTCACAATATTGCTCAAGACCTTCTTTGCATGAGCGGCAGTCAAGACATGAATCCACCATGCAACCAACACCTGCTAGATCACCCACTTTGAATTTTTTTACTTTTGATCCCACGGCAAGAACTTTTCCGACGATCTCATGTCCAGGAACCATAGGAAAAGCGCCTTTGCCCCATTCGTCTCTAACTTGATGAACGTCAGAGTGGCAAACACCGCAGTATTGAATTTCGATATGAACATCATTGTCGCGAAGTTCGCGGCGTTCAAATTGAAATGGAGCCAGGGGTGCTTTCGCCGAAGGGGCCGCGAAGCCTTTTGCCTTAAACATAAAAACCTCTCTCTGTGAGAATTGGAAACCCAAGTATAAACGAGAAGCTGTGAATGAGAAAGGATGCGAATTTGCAGAGGACGTGGCGTTATACCTAATTAGGTCCCCATAATTCGACAAAGAGATGGCGTCGGCGTATGCGATTGATTAAACTTGCGGACATGAAGAAAATTAAAGTCAGCCATATCCTAGTTGATAAAGAATTCGAGGCGCAGGATTTATTGCGTGCCCTTGCCAGTGGAAAGTCTTTTGAAGATTTGGCGATGAAATATTCGAAATGTCCCTCTGCGAAGGTCGGAGGAGATCTTGGTGAAATTAGTCCATCACGCTTGGATGAGGATTTTGCAGATGCGGCCTTGGCTTTGAAAGCTGGAGAGACCTCACAAAAACCAGTGCGAACACGCTTTGGTTATCACTTGATAAAACGTATTGCATAGAATGCCGACACTTCTAAATACATTGTCGATCAGGATTTTTACATTCTAAAAAATATTAAATTTATAATATGAGCCGACCGAAAACCTTCCTAAGCGGAGGTTCTCCATGGTTGGAACTAAATTTATAAAATATTTTTGTGTGACCGGTTTAGCTATGACATTGGCTGCCTGTGGTCCTGGTAATAGTCTTTCGGCAGTTGATGAGACTGGAAATGAATCAGCTTCGGTTGTGGCTCCAGCCCCTCAGACTCCAAGTACGAGTGGCACGACGGAGACCTCGACGGCTCCGGTAAACTCTCAGAAGATGATTCTGAATCAAACAATGACGGTTCGTTATGAAAGCGGCGGAGTTCTTGAGAGCAAAGCCGAAATTCCTGCAGGAGCTCAGATTGAAATTCCGGATGGCTATTCTTCGAAGAATTTAGATTATCGCGATTCAAATGGAGCTCTTGTTCGCTCTAGCACGGGTTTTATTTACCCGATCAAAGTAGTGTCCGTGCCGACGCAGTTTCAATCGCAATTTCCACAAAGTAAAATTGATCAGATCAATAATGTTTCCGGAGGTCTGTTCATATTTGCATCTCTTGTTGGAAATATGCAGGGGGTTGCGGGAAACTTTGCAGTTTTGACAGCTTCAGCGCCTGGGAGCGGATTTTTAACTAACTATAATGCCACCGGGAAGCCTAAATTTAGTTACACCAAAGCGGCCACTAAAAGGTTCCCGGCTATGAATAAAGGTGTTGATTCTAAGTCTCTGTCAGCGGCCGATTTACAAAAGTGGCAGCGCATTTACGCGGAATTAAAAAAAGTAGCGGATCGTACCGTTGCGACTCCTAAATCATATTTGATGATTGATACGACTCAGGCCCAAACCGCATCTTTGAATTATGAAAAGACCGGAGTGATTGCAACCAATGGTGCTTGGTCCATTGCCGTAGGGCAAACAGCGGTTCGTCATGGATTCTCGAATGTGCCTTGTGCAGAATTTCAATCGGAAATTTTGCGCGAAGCTTACCAGCGCGCGGGTTATCGTACGACAGATGACTTTAATACTTCAAAAGGTAATCAGTTGATTTGGTCAAACACTGCAGCAGTGGTTAACTTCTCGAAGGCATTATATACGGCGGGGTGGGTTGCTTGGGATGCAACTATCTATAAGCCGGTTACGGGCGCATTCTTGATGAATAGTGCAGGTGAGTCGCCAGGGCATACATATATAGCAGCTAGCGACGATGGTCTTTTCATTGTGGATAATGGATCACCACAGGCGCGTGATCTTCGTAAGACATCACAGTCAATTATCGAGATGATGTATCAAACAGGAGTCTTCTTCTTACCTCCTGGAATTAATCCTCCGACTTGGTAAAGTGAAGATCGGGAAAGAATTGTTTGCTTCAGCGGGAAGTTTATTTTCCCGCTGAGGAAACTTTAGGTTTGCGTAAAGTAATAATGTTTCCCAGTAAACACAAAACAACGCCGATGACTATATAGGGCGTCCATTTAAAACCTTCAAAAAAACTCGATAAAGTCAGAGCGATTACAGGGGAAAGGACGCTGGTATAGGCGGCCTTTTCGGCCCCGATTCGTCCCGCCAAAGTCAGATAAGCTCCGAACGCAATAACAGATCCGAATAAAGAAAGATAAAGAAGAGATCCTAGGAATTTTCCGGTCATGGGAATTGCAAGATTTTCTTGAAGAAGGAGCGCGACGACAAGAGTGAACAAACTTCCGTAGAGCATTCCGTAAGTGTTGGCAATCACCACAGGGACACCTTTACGATAATTTTTTTGTGAAATCATATTTCCAAAAGAAGCGAACATTGTTGCGATAAAGCTGAGTAAAAGGCCCCAGATGGTTTTGGTGTTGGAATCAAAATGGAAAAGTTCGTTAGCGAAAAGAAAGAAGATACCTATGCCTCCTAAAACAGAACCGAGGATGACATTTTTGGTGATGGGCTTTCCAAAGAAATACCACATGCCGATCATATTATAGTAAATCAATGTCGTGAATGCGATGGCCGTCATTCCCGAACTGACCATGGTTTCAGAAAGATAAGTGAGCATATAGTTCACTGAAAATAAAAAGATCCCTTGTCCGGCGAAAAACAAGTGATCTTTTTTGCTATAGCGAAGATCTTTTTTGGTAACGACACAAAAGCCAAGAAGTATGACAGCGCCAAGAAGGAATCGCCAAAAGACCGAGGTCACCGGAGACGCGCCATCAACTTGAAAGGTGATGACTAACCAAGTAGAGCCCCAGATAAGCGTGCATATTGTGTAAAGAATTAAATTCATTCCATGAATCTAGCACCAATGAGTGAGCGTAGTTAGTGAAGTTATTTTTTGCAAGCGGCGTCGTGTTTTTAAGCGTCTTATTTTCTAAGACGTGTGGTAAATTCGAATCTCAAGGTGTGGGATTAATCCCACGGGAGGATGCAAATGACTTTGCCAATACTAGAGACCCCACGTTTAATTCTTCGCGAAGTTACTCCAGAGGATATTCCGTCCTATAAAAAACACTTTGTAGACTACGAAGTCATTCGTCAACTTTCGGATCAAGTCCCATGGCCTTATCCTGAAGATGGTATTGAGTATTTTCTTAATAATGTGATTAATCCGGCCCAGGGAAAAGATCGTTGGATGTGGGGGATTTTTCTAAAATCAAATACTTCAGAGCTTATCGGTGCCGTGGACCTCTGGAGGCAAAGTCGTCCAGAAAATCGTGGATTTTGGTTAGGAAGAAAGTTCTGGGGGCAAGGTTTTATGACCGAGGCCTGTGAGGCCGTTAATAAATGCGCCTTCGAACAATTAGGTTTTGAAAAAATAGGATTCGCCAATGCTGTGGGAAATACTAAATCCCGTCGCATCAAAGAAAAGACCGGCGCGAAATTCTTGGGAGTGGCTCCGGCTAAATTCGTAGACCCCCAATACACCGAGCACGAACTTTGGGAGCTGACTAAGGAAGACTGGAGCAAGAGATAAAGATCTTTCAAATAAAAAAAAGGCACCTGTTTTACGAGGTGCCTTTTTTTTATTTAATTTCAAACTGAGAACACGTGGCACCTTTTCCGCAAAAGAAGCAGGCACCTTTTTCGGCGACTAGTCTTCGTCGTCATCATCTTCGTCCTCGTCGTCGTCATCTTCCTCATCATCTTCGTCTTCTTCATCCTCATCGTAGTCTTCGTCAGCCTCGATGCGAACTAGCCAACCCTCTTCGTAAGGGTCTTCCATGATGATAGATGGATCTTCAACAACTTGAGTGTTGATTTCTACGATAGTTCCTTCAACAGGAGAGTAAATATCCAAAGGACCGTCATCAGTTTCAATAGTTCCGATCACAGCTTCGGCGTCGACTTTTTCGTGCTCTGCTGGAAGTTCTACTGAATTGATAGACTCAAAGTCTTCAAGCGCATCTTCGTTAATGCCAATCGTGATAATTCCATCCTCTTGGCGAAACCACATATGGCCTAAATAATTTTTTACGTCTTCTGATCCCATTTACTCTCCAAAGTTGTCGTATACCTAGCAATCGTAATACATGTGGAACTCATAGGGAACTGGTCTTTGCTGTACAGGTCGAACTTCTTTGTCGATTTTGTACTGGACCCAGGTCTCGATAAGATCTTCAGAGAAAACGTCGCCTTTTTTCAAGAAGCTACAGTTTGCCATCAAATTATTCAATGACTCTTCTAAAGTTCCTGGAACAGAAGGAATAGCTGCGGCTTCTTGTGGAGGAAGTCCGTAGATATCTTTATCGAGTGGATCTCCCGGATGAATTTTATTGATAATTCCATCTAAGCCCGCCATCAAGATCGCCGCCTCAGCCATATAAATATTTGCAGCAGGATCTGGAGTGCGGAATTCAATACGTTTTGCTTTTGGATTTGGACCCGAGTTCGGAATTCTCATTGCAGCAGAGCGGTTTTTGAAGCTATATGCCAATTTTGTAGGAGCCTCAAAGCCCGGAACCAAACGTTTGTATGAATTTGTTGTCGGGTTGATGATGCCACACAAAGCCGGAGCATGTTTTAAAACGCCGCCAATATAGTAAAGCGCCATTTCAGAAAGACCTGCGTATTTATTGCCTGCGAAAAGATTTTTTCCATCTTTCCATAAAGACATATGGATATGCATTCCTGAACCGTTATCACCAAATAACGGTTTCGGCATGAAGGTCGCTGTTTTGCCATGGCGTTTGGAAACGTTTTTAACGATGTACTTGAACCACATCATTTTATCACCCATGTTCAACGCCGTATCGTATTGGAAATTGATTTCACACTGACCAGCAGAAGCCACTTCATGGTGATGGCGTTCCACGCGCATTCCGCATTTTTCCATCTCAAGGCAGATTTCAGAGCGAATATCTTGCAAAGTATCAGTTGGAAGACCTGGGAAATAACCTTCTTTTGCGCGGATCTTGTAGCCAAGATTGTTTCCGCCTTCATCGCGGCCTGTATTCCAAGCAGCCTCATCGCTATCTACCATGTAGAAAGCAGAGTTGTTTGTTTGTTCATAACGAACATCATCGAAAATGAAGAATTCAGCCTCAGGACCGAAGTAAGCCGTGTCGGCGATACCAGTTGATTGCATGTAGGCGATAGCTTTTTTAACGATTTGACGAGGATCACGATTGTAAGCTTGAAGAGTTTCCGGCAAGCAAACATCACAGATCAAAGACAAAGTCGGAGTTTCCATGAAGGGGTCCATCATTGCAGTCGTTGGGTCTGGCTTAATGATCATGTCAGACTCTTCGATGCCCTTCCAACCGCGAATAGAACTTCCATCGAAGCCATATCCATTTTCGAAAGCTTCTTCTTCAAGCTGGTGAAGAGGAATTGTAAGATGTTGCCAAGTGCCGACCAGATCACAGAATTTCAGGTCAACCATCTTAGCGCCTTTTTCGTGCGCAAACTTCAGGACTTCTTTAGCGTTCATTTTGCCGTCTCCTTGCAAAAGTAATTTCCAAAATCTTGTCTACACTCCAGTTTCACCGGAGTAGCAGTTATAAAGCTTCTTCGTCTTTTTCGCCGGTACGAATGCGCAACGCCGATTCCACTGGAATCACAAATATCTTTCCGTCACCGATTTTTCCGGTATGAGCAGTTTTGCGAATAGCTTCGACAGCACTGTCGATTAAAGCATCCGGTAGAACCACTTCTAATTTAATTTTGGGAAGAAAATCGACGACGTACTCTGCGCCTTTGTATACTTCAGTGCGACCTTTTTGACGGCCGAAGCCGCGAACTTCAGAGACAGTGACACCTTCTACGCCGACTTCCGCGAGGGCATCGACGACATCATCAAGTTTGAAGGGTTTGATTATCGCCTCTATTTTTTTCATGCGTTCTTTTTCATCAGGGCCAACATTCCGAAATGTACCTACATTGTGTACGACTTCGAAAAGGATAACAAAGCGCTTAAAGAAAGCAAAAAATCTGTAAATGAATTTTATTTATTTAATTGCCGTTAACGCAAAACAGTAAGTGTCACCAATTTGGTAAAAATGAACAATTCATTCAAATACTCGGATTCATCTGTTGCGGAGGTGTGTGGTTTTTGGTACACACGGCTCTCTTTTAAGGAAAAACCTATATTGTTGTCTGACCGGGGGGATAATGACTACAACACGTTTTTTCATCTACGGCTCGTTGACCGAGGGGATGATTCATTACGCTAAAATCCAGAACTTCGTGGAATCATTAGCTTTTGCTAGAATCAAAGGGACCGCATACCGTTTGAAAGTGGGCTTTCCGGCCCTTGTTAAAGGCGGCGGTGATTTGGTTCCTGGGCAGCTAGTAGAGCTTAAAGGTTCGGATCTTTTAAAGGCTTTATTGGATGAATTTTATGGCTATAGCCTGATAGATCCCGACAAGAGTCTCTACTCTAGAGAAGAAGTGGATGTCTATGTTGAGGGATCTTCGGAGCCTATCAAAGCATGGACGTACTTCTTGAACCCATTAAAACTTCCTGTTAACGCTTCTGTGATTCCTGGAGGCGATTGGAGAAAGTCGATTGAAGAGCAACCGGCTTTGACTTCTAAACTGACAGAGAAGCAAATGACTTATATTCAAAGGCTGGGACGCTCAACGGGCCGAGAGATTGTTCCAATCGATTTGATTCTTTATCGCGAGTTGATGAATTTAGAACTCATCATTGATAAAGGTCGTCGCTTAGCTCTTTCTAAACTTGGCCTAGAGGTTTTCAGACATCTTGCCTAACTCAGAGAAGCTTTTCCGCATTGTTTTGATTGAGCCCGAAATTCCACAGAATACCGGAAATATTGGGCGCACTTGTGTTGCAACTAATTGTGAACTGCACATTGTGGGAAAGATGGGCTTTGAGATTAACGACACGAATCTGAAGCGCGCGGGGCTGGATTACTGGCCCCATCTAACGTGGCATCGTCACGCCACTTTCGAAGACTGGTGGAGCAAGGTGGAAGATCCTTCTCGCGCTTGGTTTTTCACGACCAAAACAAAACGCACTTATTTCGAGCCTCAATATAAATCTGGAGATTGGTTGGTCTTCGGTAAAGAGACGAAAGGTCTTGATCCCGACTTACTTGCAAAGTTCCCAGAGCAAACCGTGACTATTCCGATGGTGGGCGAGGGTGCGCGCAGTTTGAACTTGGCGACCAGCGTGGCTATTGCGGCTTATGAAGGTCTTCGTCAGAATCGCTTTAGTAAATAATTAAAGGGATAAAATTCTTTTTATCCCTTCCTCTTCTTTCATTCCATCAGCGAAGCCAATCTCAATAAGTTGCTCACAAAAAGATCTTTCAAACAGAAGATAGCTGACCAGGTCGCTGGATTCGGAAAGACTTCCTAAGCCACTTAATAAATACCGAATCAGGCGCGGCATCTCGCCACTTTTTTGCATGGCTAGTTTGGCAAAATCCACCGACGGTGAAATCCATAGGCACACAACTTAGAGAACGGCAAGGCTTTTCTTTTGTTCTTAATTGAGCAAGGACAGAAGCCTATATGT
>CAZPYX010000119.1:0-12927 GCA_964590635.1 uncultured Bdellovibrio sp. | reverse complement strand
GTCGATCTGTACGCGTTGAGGTTATAGTAAACGACAGCATTGTACTTAAGCCTCAGGACTTCTGTTCGAGCCCGCAACCAAAGAAAACTGATAAGGATAAGTGGAGAGGCAATGATGACGATGACGATAAGGATGAGGACCATTGTAAACGCTGTATTCCAAAAAATGAAGCCTATGCAATTGTGAATTTGAAAAAGACGAATGAAATTAAAGTAAAGATTTTTGGGATGCAGAGCTCGAAAATCCAGTTAACGCTAACTAAAAAATAAGGCTAGCGAGTCTTTGTGAGTTTAGATGACGAGGTTGTCTTCAGATTCTAAATATTGAAGTATATGTTAATTAATAGCTAAAGAGGCGTTGTTTTTCAACGCCTCTTTACTTTGTCCGAATTACATTCTCTACCGATGAAATAAATCGCACACCATCTAGTATGCCTTTCGCATTCCTTCAATTCGGAGGTTGTATGAAAGTTCAAAGCTCGCGTCTGCTTAACGAGCGGTCAGGATGGTTGGGTCTTGGTATCTGGGATCTCGTCGTTATTGTCTATACCATGATTGCAAGCAACGCAGTTCTCCAGCTATTCGGCTTAGAGCTTTTGATATTTCCGATTGGGGGAATCGTCTTCCTGCTAATCTTAAATATCCGCCTTAAAAGCCGTCCAAAAACTATTCGCGACTATCTGAGATCAAAACTTCCAAGGAAGTCTCTGTGATTCCCGTTCTTAGCCACATTGTTGATCACGAAGGATTAAGCATTGCGGTCACCACCGATGGAGCTTGCAGTCTTTCTTTGGAATTGATTCCCTGCGATCCCGAAGTGGACGATGTTGAAGGCTTTCATAAGCGACTAATTCAGGTTGTAAGGCAGCTAGACCCGTCCGTCATTTGTCGTGTCGAATTGATTTCCAAGGATTGTAGTGATCTAAGTTCTGAATTTCCCCGCGCTAAGACGGTCAATGAAATTGGCTTTGTTCGAAATGAAGTTCGGATCTACTTAGATGTCATGCCTGGTTTTGGAAGAATTTTTAGGAAGGGTAATGCCTTCGGGCGTGCTGAGGCTTTTGAACTTCTTGTTGAGACGAAGAGTCTCTTTGAGAACTTGGGATTTAAACTGAGTCCCATCGAAGCTACTTCAGCTTTTCGGTCTGCCGACCTATCAGCACTGTGCCTGTCCGGCAGGTCCATCGAAACTGACTCTGAAAGTATCGGAGTTGTGCGTTTACTTAAGCAGCCAGATCGGGAATTTGATTATCAAGACCTATTTAAAGCTCTAACGGGAGTGTCAAAGCCTTACCGAGTTACTTTAAGTTTCTCTAGAATGAGTGAGGCGAGAGCTAAAGTAATGCTTGAAAGAAAGCTCAAGCAGCTTGAGGGGGCAAAGAATATCGCAGCTCAGGTGCAAACTAAAAGCACTGTCGAAGCCTTAAAGCAAAGCTTTGAATCAGGAACGCAGTACTTTGAAATAGAGCTTCTTTTAACGCTGACAAGGGACTCTCAGTCTGAACTATCTAAAGATTTAAGAACTTCACAATCTGCTTTAAGTCTGTTTTCGGAAAGCTATATAGAAACCTTTGGGGTGCTACCGAGCTTTGCAGCGACCTTGCCAGGCTCAAAACTTCATGTGCCTTTGATCGAAGCAGAGAACGCTCTGGTCGCGATGCTTCCGATGTACTTTCCAAGAAGTGCTAATATCTCTTTGGAGCTAGATCATATTGCTCCAAAGAGATCTCTAACTTTGCAAAGAGCTGATCAGTCGCTCTTTCATTTTGATATTTTCAATACGCAACATAATGTTTTTAATGCACTCATTGTTGGCACAAGCGGCAAGGGTAAAAGCGTCCTCACCGGACTTCTTACTTCGTCGTTATTAAATGATCCCAATGTCCACGTGATCAAAGTCGACGTGGCAGGCTCGCACTCTAAGGAGTGTGAACTCTATGGTGGGACTGAGTACAACTTGTCCTTTGATAAGCCTTCGGGGATTAATCCGTTAGCAGTCATATCCACAAATGCTTCGACTTCTGAAAAGATCGCTCTCGTTGCAAATTTCTTGATTTGTCTTATCTTAGAAAACAATGAGTATTCCATTTCAAAAGAAATGCGCTCTAGTATCGAAGACGAAGTCCGAAAGTACATCGAGCTAGAGCCTGCAAATCCAAATCTTCAAGATTTTTATGATCACGCCACAAACTTCCCAAGAAGAACTCTTTTGCGGAGATGGGTCAAAGGAGGGGTGTATGCCATGGCTTTCAGCCGCAGTGATGAAGCAGCGGCAGCCGCTGAATCTGAAGCAGCTTTCACGGCCCACGGCCACAGTGTGGAGAGCCAGGGGCTCGAAACTGAAGTAGCTGCATTTACGGCCCACGATCCGAGGAGAATGGACGACCAGGGGGAGGGAATTGAACCAGATAAGCTGGTTCAATTCCCGACATCTGGCCATGCATTCTCCGCGCCTCCGCGCGAGTTGTTCCAGCTTCCGCGACTGCCGCCGCTACAGCACTGCCCGCGGTTGCGGTATTACAATTTCAAAAGCATATTCCAGGCGGCAGACCCTGAGTTCGCGGTCGCAGGTTTTGCCGCAGTCTTGACCGACTTTAAAACCCAAACCCTAGTAGATGACTCCAGACGATTTGCCCTTGTTTTAGAAGAAGTCCCGTTCTTTGTTAAATCATGCTTTGAGTTGATCAAGTTCGTGTGCGCGAACGACCGAAAGCTCGGTCATGCTGTCATTCCGATTTCTCAGCGCTTATCGGATCTCATAGTTAATAACGATCTGGGAATCATTCAAAACTCACCGCAAAGATTTTTATTCAACGCCGATGCAGAAAGCTTGGAGGAGACTTCAGCCTTTAAACGGAGTTTGGGACTGAGTGATCAGCAAATGAAGGATCTCGATGAGCTGATGAGTGTGCCGGGGAAGTTCTCAGAAGTGGCGCTGCAGACGGAAGAAGGAGTGAGGAAGCTGACAATCAAGTTGTCCGAAGAAGAATATTGGGAGAGGACATCTTCAAAAACGGACAAGGAGAAGATGAGGCGGTTAATGGAGTTTGTACCGGGGTTGACTACGAGGGAGGCGATAGCGGTTTTGAGTATCTAGACTGGTTGCCTTTTTATTGATCTCTCAGTGTGCATCCATCTAATATTTAATAGCGGAGAACCTATGAAATCATATTACGAAGCCCACGAATCAGCGTACAAAGAGATCAAAGCAAAAGGCCATGTTGGTTGGGGTAATAAAAAGACTCTGAGCGATTTAGGGGACGCCCGAACTGAAGAGTACCTAAGAGTAACCACCCCAAAATGGTTCGATAATTTTGAAAACCTTAAGGCTCTTGATTTAGGCTGTGGTACGGGAACCACAGCATTTACATTGGCAAAGTTGGGCTTTAACGTAAGCGGCGTCGATATTTCTCCGACAGCTATTGAAATGGCAAAAGACCTCGCAGTTCAGCAAGATTTAAACATTCAATTTGAGGTTGGGGATATTCTTAATCTTGAAAAAATGAATGAAAAGTTTGATCTGATTTATGATAGCCATTGTTTTCATTGCATAGTTTTTGATGAAGATAGGCTGAGGGTTTTAACGGGAATCAAGCACTCGTTGAATGATAACGGGAAATTTATTCTAGATACGATGGTTATGTCTCCAGAGTTCAATCCTACCGATGGGTACGAAACCCTTCGTTTCGACAAAGATTTTATTCTTTGGCATAAAACGAAACCATCCACTGATCGTGGTGTAGTCGAATTAGATGGGCAGTTTTGGTGTGCCCAAAGGCGAATACTACCTAAAAATATGATCTTGAAAGAATTAGGCCAAGCAGGATTTAAAGTTCTTCCTGAATATGTGGATCAGCAGGATGAGAGTCAGCCATGGATGTTGCGCCTGGTGTTAACGCCAGTGTCGTAGTGATGAAAACGGCTCATCTGCGGTGTTGGAAGAACTTATCCGATCCTCGACGTACTTTTAGTACGCCTCCGGCGCGGAGAATCTCTTCCGCCTTGCATCTGAACCATTTTGATCACTGCTTGGATTTAAGGTAAAGGTGAGATCTGGGATCATAAATCCTGAATCTTTTAATTCCTCGTAAAAAACGCATTCTGATTGAGTCGGCGAATTCGTGTCGACTCACCCGAACTACCTGGCCGATAGGTCATCGCCAACCAAATTTTTTTAAGTTCCTGCTTTGTCTGATTAGCTCGCGGAATCTCTTTGTTTGCTTGGTTCTTTGGGTTTTGAGAAATACTCCAGAGCCATCTTGACCACTCTTGCACCAGCAACTGCTGGTAAAACGATTGATAAGATGAGCATGAAGAGAGCGAAAGCTGTGGGAATGATTAATGGTTTAATCGGGTTTGTGAAGTGACCTTGTTTAAGATTAATTGCAAAACCTAAAAGTGACACAGTCAAAAGTAGAAGTGTTGTTGAAATGGGAAATGGCAACAAGGTGTAGCCGACATTCCTGAGTGTAGTGCGAGTGTCCTTTGAAAAAAAGGCTACTGGGACAGCGAAGAAAAATCCCATTCCCATCAGTAGATAACTGTATTCTGATTCAGAAACTACCTTGATCTCAAACCCCATGAGAACCATTTGCACAATTTGAATCACAACTGAGCTAATGATGAGCCCGCGGACGAGTTTCTTTTGATCGGAGAGAAGAAAGTTCAGGAGTTTTTTGAGCATGTAACTATCATGACTTAAATTGCCGGATAAACAAAGTAGTAATAACACAATTATGTGTTTACATTGTTTCAAATTGATCAGATCCTAGAGCCCATGTGAGGGCCTTCTTATGATGAAGAGAATTAAAGTGTGGTTTTCTGAAACAAATGCTGATTTTAAATCGTTCGCTATGAGGCAGAGAGATGTTTTGCTAGGACTTGTTGGATTATTTATTTTGTCCTACGTTGCGGCCCATTTCATGTTCCTAAATTCAGATGCATATGCTCTTTCCGAGTATTTTGCAAAAAATAATCCAGTACTTTCTGAAACCCTCGGAGGAGTCAATTATGTTGGCCTTCAACCACTTGCTAATTCAATTAAGTGGTCAAACAATCTAAGTTATGCAGAGCTTGAGTTGAATGTGGTAGGAAGTCAGAAATATTGTGCCGTGAAAACCTATCTTGAGAAGATTGATGGGGAGTGGAAGCTTTTGAAGGCGTATGTGGTGATGCCTAATCATGACATAGTCATTCTCAAGCAATAGGAGTGAGCGATGAAAAGCATCCATCTCCGTGGTTGTCGACCCTTCGACTGTGACTTAGGCTCCTGCCGTCGTCCCTGCTGGCTCCACTTAGAAATAGCATGATGCTATTTCTATCCTCGACGGATGCTTAAATACGCCTGCGGGAATCGAAGCGTCTTTGCGGCGTATTTTCACTGTTTTGATCGCTCCTGAGGATCTATGGTGTCTTGAGAAGAGTATGATTTTAAAATCTTGGCAGTAAGCAAAATCTCTTCTGCAATTGCCCTGATTGTTTCCATTTCTGCGGAATTTTTGTAGGTGGTAGTGCCGCTATTTGTCCAAGGCCTCCTAGTTCTTAAGTCGACGAGGCTCGCATCAGCAGGTTTGAGATCATTTATGTGTCGCGTTTCAGCTTCTAACAAACTGCTTCTTGTCCAAAAAACTTGATTCGATGAAATGACTACTTCGTTCAACCAATCAGATAGAGATATTTGGCGAGTCACATGTTGAGCGCGATCTGATTTGATATTTGCCGTATACTCGTATTTGCCGACATTTCCAATTATACTTGCATTTAAATGAAGTAAGGCGGCCTGTTCGAGCCAATTATTTCGGTCAATACCTGTCGATGTAGAAAATATTGGAAGACGTCCAATCGGATAATTAGCAAGCCCGTTCTGACCGTAAACCATCTTCTGAACGGTGGAGGCCATTATTTTCCCTAGGGGAAGTTTCTCATCAATTGTTGCAGCAAGGTCATAGAGTTTGATAGTTTGTTCCAAACTGTCAACATTGAATTTAAATTCGGGAGTAAGGATTTTATCTATAACTTCTTTTCTGATATCAAGATTCTCTTCGACCATCCGTTGGTCTCTCTGAATTAAAATAGGAAATTTAGAAGCTGCGCCAGCTAATAATAGAGCACAGGCAAAAACAACAAAAGCTGCTTTATTGTAAAGCAACCTAAAGTGATCGAGTTTATTTACTTCAATAAAAGTATGTGGGCGTTGATTAAAATACAAACAAAATGGGGCGCTAAAAATTGACAGTGTAATTGTCTTATTGAAGGTGCCTTCGAATATTGTGTTTGGTTGAAAATAGTTAAATGCAAATAAAAATATAGCGACAGCTAGTGGAAAAACATACTGTCCCAATGAGTTCGGTATTTTGCGTTTGTATCGCTTTGCTAAGCTAGTAACGATGATCTTAATATCTTCATTTGATGCTGTTGTTCCACCGCCATTCACAAGCACATTTGAATTTGCCTGAGTATTTCCGAATACGACTGAGGCTTTAGAGAATTTTTTACTTTGGGCCTTGCGAGTAAATTTAATGTCAAATTTTAGATGAGTACGCTCTTTTGGAGCTATTCTTGAAAGTTCAGCAAAAAGTTCTGAGATGCTATTAGCGTTTATAAGTTCCGACTCTTCGTTAAGAAACGAAATCGATGCGACCGAGCAATTGTGAAATTTAGACTTAATCTGATCAATGAAAAGTGGGAGAGTTTTTCTGTTTAATGTGCTTTCTGGTAAGCCGGACACTGCATTTCTCCTTATTTTGTGAGCAATGTCCTTGTTGCTAATCGCCTGATCTTTTGCAAATAAAATCCTATTTGCTGCGTTGTATTCACCTAAGTTCGTTGGTCGGATGTCACTTCGAAGCCCAGAGTGCTTGGGTTCGTCTGGATCTTGCTTGGATGAGCTTGGAGGGATGGTGTATTCGCAGGGTCAATCTTCATTAAAGCGTTTGGGGGCAGTGGTGGCGTTCAGCGTAACCATTTCATTGTCAGGATCAAAGGGGCTTGCCTTTGATCCGACTGCTTTGGTTGGTGGAGTGCTGGGAGGTGTAGATGAAGGTATCAACGTTGGTTTCGCCTTAACTGACCTACTTGGAGAGCTCGATGTGGCGCCGGAGAGCGAGGAGGAGGTTAGGAAGGCCGTGGGAGAGCTTGAGAAGTTAAGCTCCAAGGTGAACCAGTACAACTCAAATCAGAAAGAAGTGGCTAGCCTGCTGCAAACGGATCTCTCGAAGGCTAAAACACTTCAAGATAAAATCAGAGCGGTGAAGACCATGATTTCGGCCTCTAAAAGAATTGCCGAGATTATGGGTGTCAGACCCAAGGCGGGCGCTGCGGCTGCGCAAGTACAACAAATGAAAATCAATTCGATGATCTTAGATGAGCTGCAAGCTATTCGTCGGCAGATGTTTTTAAGCTCACTTGCAAATCGAGAGAGCGAAGCTCGGAGATCTATTCTATTAAACGACATTGTTGAGTCTGAAAGAAACCATCAATGGCGCCGATGAATGATATTCTTTTGTCTGAAAGTCTTAAACTGTTTTCGCAAACCTCGGTGGTCATAAGCTCTTTCGTAGCCGTGGTCTTTATTATGAGAACGGTCTTTCTCTCAACGACCTTGGCCGGCCCCGGCGAATACGGTGCTCTATTTAAGGACCTTATTGCTTTCTTTGGACTGCTAGCTCTTTTTCCAATGCTGATCAAACTCATGCTAAGTTCAGTCGCTCTCTTAGCGGTGAAAATCTCCTACACAAAAGTAGAAGGGGTGCAAAGCACGCTTGAACATTTTTTAAGTCAAATCGACGGAAGCTCCGTCTTATTTGAGGTGATCGGAAAAATCGGCGATATCGCCATCGAAATCTTCGTACAAAGCGTTTACTCAGTATTGATCTCAATAATGCTAGCAGCAGCCCCGATCTTTATTTTTACCACGACAATCTTAAAGCTCTCCACAGGCCTTCAGGCTTACTTTCAAAGCTTGCTCGCGATGGCGCTGTGGCCCGTACTGTGGAATCTCTTTGGAGTCCTAGGAAAAGCTCTGTGGCCCCACTTCCAAGAATCCCCAATACGGACAGTGATATTCTGGGGAGTGATTCAAATCCTGCAACTTCTTTCCCCCATCTTTTGCATCTCCCTATTTCGAAGCATGAGTTCAACGGGCGCAATGACTGCCATCGTAAAAGCAATGGGAGCAATAGTTTGATAAAATTATTATTTAAATCAAAACTTCTAAGAGAAAGTATTCTTTATTGGTTATCCTTTGCAGGCTTACTTCTCTGGGCGCTAACAGCCACAGCCTGGGCGGTTCTTAAATCAGACAAAACAGTTCTTATCGGAATAGATGAGGCAGGAACCAGAATCATCACAAACTCATCCGATAGGCTTATACAATCGGAGCTGCGGCAGTTTTTAAAATACTTTTTTGAAATGTATTACTCCTACAATGAAGTGAATTTCAATGAGCGAATGTCGCTATCGACAGATCTATTCAGTAATGTTTTATGGGAACAACAAAGAGACAAGATAATCCAGATTGGATTAAATCTTAAGAAGACTCCTTTAACTCAAAGTTCAGAAATTCAATCTATTGATCGAATCGATAATAACAAAATCGAGGCAATATTAATTCTCAATGTAAACTCTAGAATGAGTGAGCAAAAGGTAAAACTTAGAGTTCAATTGACTTATACACGTGTCGAAAGAAGCGAAAAGAATCCTTGGGGATTTGAACTGGATCAATTAATCGATGCAGTTCAATAGGTCATCCATGATGTCTATTTATAACTTGTGCGACAGTTGCTTCAACTACGGATCGGTGATCCTCCGTTCTGCCGGCTTCCGCCGAGTAAGCCTCCGCGCAAGATTTCCTCACGCCTTGGCTGCGACAATTTTCTTGCTCGCATTTTCGTATGGGGAAAATTTAAGGGCAGAACAAAAGGGAATAAAAAGGATTTCATCTATTAATAAGAATTTGGGGGAAGTCAGGAAGATTTATCTTCATGCAGGGTTGGTATCGACACTGGAGTTTAAGCAGTCAGTGATCGGCGTGAAGGTGGGAAATATTGATTCCATCAAAGCAGAGATATCTCCAAGTAATCCGAAAGAAGTAACCTTAAGGCTTAAACATCAAAGTGCAGAACCAACCAATATGATCGTCCGCGTGGATCGCCACGTGTATGTGTTTGATCTCATTCCATCCAAAGCGAGCCATCAAGATTACGTCAAGATCGAGGGGAGTTTTGGGGCACCGACAAGAGAGGCGCTTCAAAGTCCCAAGGAACGTTCTAAGATTCATCCTGAATCAAAACAACAGCCTCGATTACTCGAGTCAGTGCGTTTAGGAGTTGGTGAATGAGTATCATAATACTTTTTGCGATGAGCATCGCCTCGGCGAGAGAATCACTCTATGAAAAGCCTAAAGTGGTTGTTCAGGAGGGCAATCACTCTTCAGGTTCAAGTCCGGCCCGGAGTACCAACGTTCGCTCTGCGGAGCGCTTGCGCAGTTCAGTTCCATCCCGCCGGTCTTCCGCATCCTCAGCGCTGCTGGGAAACTTAGACTCCGAAATCTTGGTGATATCGAAATACCGAGTTGAGGACAGTAATGAGATCACACCGAAAGAAAAGGTAGCTCTAAAATTCATAGGCCTAAAAACCGGCGAAGTCTTAAGCGCCGAGATCACTGAAGAACTGGTTGTCTATCCGGATAGTAAAGTCCCAGTAAGAGTCATTGTTTCTGAAGGCAAACTTAAGGGCGCAATCCTTTTAGGAGAAGCGACATTAGAGAAAAACAGCAAAAAGGTACAAATCAATTTCAAAAAGTTCCGAACGTCGAGAAGTGAAGAAGTTTATCAAATAGAAGGCTACTCATTGGTAGGGGGCAAGCATCACACCAACGAAGGAAAGTTCTTCCTAGCTGAATTCCTAGCCGCCGGAGTAGCAGGCTTCGCGGATAGCACTATCGAGCGCAATCAAAACGCCTACGGGAACTACGTAGATGCTCCAACATTTGATACTAGTGCCAAAAAGGGGGCGGTGAGTGCGCTGAGTAAGGTGACAGAGAGGTTGGCAGAGAAACAAAGGAGTGCGCCGGAATATACGGTGGTTTCGCCATTAAGCCCAATCGAAGTGCTTATCGCGCATTGATGAGAAAGGCATATCTGCCTTGTGGTCAGAGATCGGGCTGGTCCTCGGCGTATTTTCAAGTGCGCCTGTGGTAACCCGATCTCCTCCGCCTCGCATCTAAACCTTTTTGATCAACCTTTAGATGGAGGTTCTTTTGTTTTTCTAATTTCGATGTATCGTTCAACTAATCCCTGAACATAGGGATGCTTTGGGCCTTTGGATTGTGCAACATATATTTGATTATCCATAAATGTGTAGTATTCACCATCAATTTTGTCTAGCGAGGTGAGTATTTGAACAAAGTAGCCGTTTATGACAAAAGAAATTTGTTCGTCGGCAGCGTGAGGTTCTTGTATTGAATTTCTTAGATCAACCAAGTTTGTTAATAGAAAATAAACTTCCTTTTTTGCTATATAGTATTTGAGAATATTTTCGTATAGAGCAGCATTCTCGATGTTGTTGTTATTTCCTTTCATAAAAAGATAAAATCGAACGACAATCGATACGAGAAAGCGATTGAGAGAATAATATTCTTCGCCGCGGTGGGTTTCATAGCCGTGAATTATTGGGTGGTTTGCTGTTGTTTCCGTCACAAAGAATTTATTGTCACGGAGAAATAAGGCACCCAGCGAGTCCAACCTTCCAAATTCATCTTCACACTCTCTGCACCAAGACTCTGCAATGAGGTCCTGAGTATTTTTACTGATGCGTTTTTCATCGATTTTTAAATTAACACCACTATCTTTTGAGAGTTTCATTGCCCAGCGAGGAATTACATGTGAACCAGATTTAAATTCTTCCACGTAATTTAAACAAATTGGGCAGCATTTTTTATTTTTCACAAGTCTAATCCTAAATCTTTTTATGGTCTCTCGATCATAATAAATGCTAAATCAAATTCATGTCGATCAAGCAGCCAGCATTTTTTAGTTCTTTTGCGATTGAAAATTTCCATGCACCAGCTTGATCATACGGAGTATAGACAATGCCACTTATATCTGTAGGTTCCTCTACATCTCCTTTTTTGAGAGCGCAAACATTTGATCTTCCAAGTTTTCCTATAAGTAAGCCATGTTCGAAAACTACATTTTGACGTGCTCGAGATTGCAGGCTCTCGGCATTTAGCCCTCCAACGTCGCATGGGGTATAAAGTACTATGCCAAATCCTACTTCAGTGTGTTTTTCTATTTTTTCAATTATCGTCTTTCCTTCGTTAGCTTGTTCATGAAGTATTATCGGATGGAGACCTATTTTTTCAATAAATCGAGCAACTTCTGTTTTCAGGTTATCGTCGCGTCCATGAACGATGAAGACTCTTTTATTCTGAGTGGGTTCTGTTTCAACTTTTTGTCTATAGAAGGTTGGAGTGCTAGTCGATGGCTTGGATTTAAGTTCGATCTCTAACTTATCAAAAACTTTATCTGTGATGTTGGTGGTGTAATTTTCACTTCTTACTGCTGAATTTGGGCCAAAGTTGGAAACGATCATTCTGCCAGCTAAGCGTGCTTGGTAGTTCGCGACAATAGTTGAAGTTGGATCCGAGCTTTGCTTGACAAGAATGCGATGCACTTTTGTTTTATCAAGTGAATAACCGTTTACTCTGAACGTCTGACCAGTCAAATAAGGAATTAAGATGCGTTTTTCAAGGTCTTCCAGTTCGGTTTTATCCTTCTCTATGATTTCCCTAGTTTTCTTTGTTCCACCGACATCTGTTGCTTCAATAAGAATATGGAAATACATCAACCCTCCGTATCGTGGTTTATAGAATGAAAATGGACCTAACTCAACAGTAGAAAACTAGTGGTAGGAGAAGAGGAAGTCGGTGTGGTTTGTTAAAGAATCGGTGTACATGATGTAGCCGCCTTGGTTGTAGCGGCTGACTTGGAAAATCAGTTCGGATTTTCCGTCATTATCGTAATCGCCAGCATCTACTAGTATCATGCCTGATTCTAAGTATTTAGTTTCGCCATTACGATAGATTAAATACCACGCCCTTGAATATGCTACTTCCGGAGGACCATCGCAATTGTATGGTCTTAGCTCCAAGCCTACGATTTTTAGTTCATTACTATTTGCAAAAGATTTAACGATCTTTAAGTCCCTGTCTGTGTACTTCCAGTCCTTGTATGGACTGCTCGGGTCCTTACAATTCTTCACATCAGGAAAGTTCTTTTTAAACTGTTTTCGAACTGCAGCTTCTAAATATTTAGAGAGCTTTGCGGGCTTCCATTTCTCGGGATCATTTTTGTATTTGCCTGTTGTAACAACCAAGGGACGATAAACCTGGCTATCAGACCATGTTGCAAACTCTTCAGTGAGTTTTCCCATGGAAGGTATCTTATCAATTGGACTTAGAATCTCTTGCAGGCCAACTTGGCTTGCGAATGTGGCAGTCTTATCGTTTTCAGTCGTAACTTTTCCAATAGTCTTACCGTCAAAGGTTACTTGCCAATCTGTCTTTTTGATTGCCTGATCACCAGTGGTCCATTTGCCATCTTTTTTGTAAAAGACTGCTCTAACGGCTCTAAGCTCTCTGGGCTTTTTGCTAAATTGGTCTTGAACTTTAGAATATTCAAGAATTCCAATTTTTGCATCAGAGCTCGTTTCAGGTTCTGAATTTGTTGTGGCAAGGATTGCAGCAGTTTCGAGTTCTTTACATTGCTCCGAGAAATTTTTTGGGCATTTGGATCTAGAGTTTTTAAAAATCTGCTTTAGATCTTCTTGCAATGCTGTTTCATCGATATGCTTTTTGATAAAGTTAAAGTACTTTGGATCTTTCTTACTAAGTACTATCAGTCTGGGAAAATCTCCCCAAGCGGCAAGA
>CAZPYX010000118.1:0-12967 GCA_964590635.1 uncultured Bdellovibrio sp. | reverse complement strand
AATTGGGTTGGTCGTTTTCACAACCATCAATTCTGGCATCGCGATATTTACAACTGGAGCAATACCAATTGTATAACGTTTTTCTTCCGTGCCATTCGCAGTCATTTGAGTCGTCATTTTTGGCGTGATCTTCATCTCGACTTTTTGACCTTCGCGAAGAACCGAAAGGGCCACAGGATTTTTGCCGTCGAAAGATTTGATGTTATTAAGAACGTCTTCCCATTTCGTTAAAGCAACGCCGTTGATCGAAGTCATGCGATCCATAGAACGCAGACCTGCCGCCGCAGCTGGAGATCCCTCAACAACTTTGCTCAGATACAGTTCAGAGCTTTCTAAGCCAAGGCTTTGCAAAGAGTAAGCTTTGATCGACTCAAGGGGAGCCATCGTAATTGTAAGCGGTTTTTCTGATTTGTCGCCTTCGCGAACTCCAGTCACTTCCAGAGTGAGAGTTTCTTTAGGGCTGAGTTTAGCTAGAACGGGTTCAAGTTCTCTCCAGTAGCTTACTTTTTGTCCGTTGATTGACGTCAAAGTATCGCCAGTGCGGAGGCCCATGGCATACAATGGAGAAGTGCTTGGCACGCCAACAGTTGTACCCGCTGACATAGGAGTCAAACCCTCTACTACGCCGACATAATTGTAACTGCTTAGGACATTTGGATTTGGTTCTGATTTCGCGTTAACAGAAATTTTTGAATCTTCTTTGGCACCTTCGTGCTTAACGACAACATCAAGATGAAGTTCGCGATCTTCTTTTTGGTTTAAGATCTTTTGCAAGTCTTCCCAAGTGTTGATGGCTTTGTCATTCACAGAGACAAGGCGGTCCCCAGAGCGAAAACCGGCTTGATAAGCTGCAGTTTTAGGCGCGATATCACCAAGAACCGGAGTCTTCGCGTCTTCACCAATGATAGCCACAGTGAAGAATATAAGAATAGCGAAGAAGAAGTTCATCAATGGGCCGGCAAGAACAACGGCAATTCTTTGCCACACAGATTTATGTGTGAAGGAATACTTCTTGTCTTCCTCAGTGATGGAGTCGCCAGGTTGTTCACCAAACATCTTAACGTATCCGCCAAGAGGAATGATGGAAAGAGCGTAAGTCGTGTCGCCCTTTTTATATTTAAGGATTTTTTTGCCGAAGCCTAAGCTGAAGACTTCAACTCTGACTCCACACCAACGTGCGACCAGGAAATGTCCTAGTTCGTGAATAAAGATTAAAACCCCTAACAAGATGACGAAAGGGACAATTGCAGAAAGACCTTGGTGTACGAAATTTAGAATCATATCCATCCGAATATTGTAAGGAATCGGATGGGGTGGAGCTAGGAAATTAGAAATTTATTGCAGTGGCGCTCGACTTTACTCTTGCGAGATGTCCTCATTTCTCTAAGACAACAGGTGAGACAGAATCACCACACCGAATAGAACGACAGGACCTGCGAACAGGACGCCGTCAATTCGATCTAATACGCCGCCATGCCCAGGCATAATTTTTCCGGAGTCCTTAACATCTGCAATGCGCTTCAAAAGAGATTCGAAAAAATCTCCAAATTGACCGACAAATCCTGAGACAGCCGAAAGTCCTAAAATGAAACTCACTTGGTAATTGCTCAAAAAATAATTCCAGCAGATGAAGCCAGCAATTACAGATCCTACAATTCCACCCACAGAACCTTGCCAAGTTTTTTTAGGAGAAACAGAAGGCATCACCTTGTGTTTGCCAATCAACACACCAAAAACATAAGCCATGGTGTCGCCGGCAAATACAACTGCGAGCAAGAAGACAAACCAAGACAAGCCCTGCATCAGATCTAGCAGACGGAACACAAAGGCAGGCATTAAACCTAGATAGACTAAACCTAAAACGGCCTTCGCCTGAAAGTCGGCGATACGCTGTAGATCGCCTTTTTTATGAAGTGCGAGCAAGCTGAAGATACAAAGAAGCACAACTGACAGCGCAAATACCAAAACACCAGCATTCAATGCCGTACTAGTTAGTGCGAACGTGAGCACAGTCAGAACAATAAAAGATATTTTCAAAAACCAAGAAGATTCTTTTTTAAAAAGGATGCCGATAAGTTCCCAAGAGCCCACGGCCACAGCAAAAGAAATAATAATCTTGATGCCATTAACGCCCATATAGAAATATAGACCGATGATGATAGCCAGAGCGACAAGTGCCGACGCCGCTCTAGTTAGAAAGCTTTTCCAAGTTGTCATTTATAGAGACCTTGCCGTAACGGCGTTGTCTCACGGAAAAAGCACTCAAGGCTTCCTCAAGATGAGATTCTGTGAAGTTAGGCCACAGAACTTCCGTGAAGTAGAATTCAGAATAAGCGGCCTGCCAAAGAAGGAAGTTTGAAAGCCTTTGTTCGCCACTTGTTCTAATAATCAAATCAGGATCTGGAGTCGGATAAGTGCTCAAAGAAGTGCTTATCATTGCCTCATCAATGTCATCAGGGGACAATTCGCCAGCGGCTACGCGCTCTGCGAGTTCACGCACAGTCAGCGTGATTTCTTGACGAGAACCATAGCTCAAGGCAAAGACCAAATTAAGGCCTGTGCATTGAGCTGTAGCTTCGGCAGCTTGTTGAATAGCTTGTTTAACGTCAGCGGGAACTTTGGAAATGTCGCCAATCACAGAAAAGCGAATGTTTTCTTTCACTAGATTTGAAGTTTCTTTTTTCAAATAGCGACGCAGAATCTTCATCAAGAAAGAAACTTCGGCCTGAGGGCGGAACCAATTTTCAGTAGAGAATGCATAAAGAGTGAGGTTTTTAATGCCTCGGCGAGAGCAAGCCGTGATGATTTTTTTCGCGACTCGCGTGCCTTTGATATGTCCAAACGTGCGCGGTTTGCGCTTGAGCTGAGCCCATCGACCGTTACCATCCATAATGATTGCAATATGCTTCGGCAGAGTCATGCTCCTAGAACCTAGATAGTCAAAATTGACTTTTCTTTTTCTTCAGCGATTTGATCAACTTTTTTGATAAAATCGTCAGTTGCTTTTTGGATGTCTGCTTCGCCTTTTTTACCTTCGTCTTCGCTGATTGCTTTATCGGCTTTCAACTTTTTCACAAGGTCATTGGCATCACGACGAGCCATACGAACTGCAACGCGTGCTTCTTCAGCGATTTTTTTAACTTGTTTCGCCAAATCTTTACGACGTTCTTCAGTAAGGTCAGGAACTTTCAAACGAATCACTTTGCCGTCATTCATTGGAGCCATGCCAAGCTCAGACTTAACGATCGCTTGTTCGATATCTTTAAGGATAGCAACTTCCCAAGGTGCGATAAGGAATGATTTCGCATCTGGTGTAGAGATGGAAGCAACCTGAGAAAGTGGAGATGGAGTTCCGTAGTAATTTACACGGATATTATCCAACATTGAAACTTGAGCACGACCAGTACGGATCTTTTTAAGCTCTTCACCCAAAGCATTAACTGCTTTTTCCATTTGAGTTTGAGCATTCTTTTTTACATCAGCGATTGCCATAGATGAATCTCCTAGTGGACCAGAGTCCCGATGTTTTCACCCTGCACGGCCTTCAAAATGTTGCCCGGCACAGTGAGATCAAAAGTAATAATTGGAAGTTTGTTATCCATGCACATGCTGATCGCCGTAGAGTCCATGACTTGCAAGCCACGGTTCAAAACGTCGATATAGCTGATTTTTTCGAATTTTTTCGCATCAGTGTGCTTGTTTGGATCTTTATCGTAAATACCGTCAACTTTGGTCGCTTTCATAATAACTTCGGCATTGATTTCCATTGCACGAAGAGAAGCGGCTGTATCTGTAGTGAAGAAAGGGTTGCCAGTGCCAGCTCCGAAAATAACCAAGCGGCCTTTTTCGAGATGACGGATAGCTTTGCGACGGATGTAAGGTTCAGCAATTTCAGCCATTTCAATGGCTGTTTGTACACGAGTTGGAACACCTGCTTTTTCAAGAGCGTCTTGAAGAGCAAGGGCATTGATACAAGTTGCAAGCATACCCATGTAGTCTGCGCTTGCGCGATCCATGCCTTCAGCAGATGCGGCAACACCACGATAGATGTTACCGCCGCCGATTACGAGACCAATTTGAACGCCTGCTTCATGCGCCGCTGCCACGTCTTGCGCGATCTGTGTGATCGTCGCAGTGTTGATACCAGTCCCTTGCTTTCCAGCAAGAGCTTCACCACTTAACTTGAGCAAAATGCGCTTATAAACAGGCTCTTTCAAACTAGTGTCCTTTCATTTGAGCTGCAACTTCAGCTGCGAAATCGTTAGATTTCTTTTCGATACCAGCGCCCAATTCGAAACGTACGAAACGTTTGATTGTAACGTCAGCACCGATAGTTTTTCCAACTTGTTTCGCCAAATCAGAAACTTTAAGGTCCGGATTTTTAACGAATGGTTGGTCAAGAAGGCAGTTTTCAGCCAAGAACTTACGGATTTGACCATCAACGATTTTTTCAATCATTTCAGGTTTTTTGCCAGACTCAAGATTTTTAGCAGTCAAAATCTCTTTCTCTTTAGTAACAACGTCCGCAGGGATTTGTTCAGAAGAGATAGCCATTGGGTTCATCGCAGCGATGTGAAGAGCAACGTCTTGAGCGAAAGTTTTCAACTCTGGATTGCTAGTAGCTTCTGGTTTAGAAGCAGCAACTTCGATCATTACGCCGATTTTACCTTCGCCGTGGATGTATGTGTGAACAAGTGTGTTTGCAGAAGCAGTGTACTTCTCAAAACGACGAATAACTATGTTTTCACCGATAGTCGCGATAGCTTCTTTCAACATAGTTCCAACTTTTACAGTTGGGTTTTTGTGGAAAGCTTGCTCAAGAATATCACCTACTGCGTTTACAGCGTTCAATACGTGGTGAGCAACGTCAGAAACTAGGTTTCTGAAACCATCATTACGAGCAACGAAGTCAGTCTCAGAGTTGATCTCAAGGATCACACCAGTGTTACCAACAACTTGAGCGAATACAGTACCTTCAGCAGCAATACGATCAGATTTTTTCGCAGCAGAAGAAAGACCTTTTACGCGCAACCATTCAACAGCAGCTTCGAAATCGCCAGAAGTCGCTTCAAGCGCCTTTTTGCAATCCATCATACCTGCAGATGTTTTTTCTCTAAGTTCTTTAACAAGAGTAGCGGAAATAGACATTAGGAAGACTCCTTAGCTTGTTTGCCCTTCGGCTCTGCCGAAGTAGCAATTAAATTAAGATATTATATTTCGAGGAACTCGTCCGCCGTAGCCTTGGCGTAGGCGGAACAAAGAAAAGGGTGGTCAAGCCACCCTTTCTTCACTCATCTGCCGAAAATTACTCAGCAGATTCGTCTTTGTTTTCAAGCTCAGCTTGGATTTCAACTTCTTCTGCTGTACCAGCAGCAACAAGTTTACGACCTTTGCTAGCTTTAACAACTGCAGGGCCTGCAGCTTTTTTAGGAGCTTCTTTCGCGGCGCCAGCTTTTCCAGCAGGAGCACGGCGTTTAGGAGCTTCTTCTTTACCTTCAGATTTAGCTTCTTTAGCTACATCTGATTGTTTGTCAGTCATAGTGCGGATTTTTTGCTCATAAACTTTCGCGCCTTCCAAGTATGCTTCAGCCACTAGGTTTGCGAACAATTTGATAGAGCGAATCGCATCGTCATTTCCTGGAATTGGGAAATCGATGGATTCTGGGTCAGAGTTTGTATCAGCGATACCGATAACAGCCATGCCCAAACGTTTTGCTTCAGCAACCGCGATGTGTTCTTTAGGAAGATCCACTACGAACATTGCAGAAGGCATTTCTTTCATATCACGAATACCGTTAAGGAATTCAGAAAGACGAAGATATTCTTTTTCGATTTTAGCGCGCTCTTTTTTAGTAAGGTAGTTGAACTCGCCTTTTTCTTTCATGGTGTCTACTTTGCGAAGACGATCGATAGAAGATTTGATCGTTTCGAAGTTAGTCATCATGCCGCCCAACCAACGTTTAGTAACGTAGTGTTGACCACATTTTGCAGCAGCTTCTTGAACTGGTTCGATAGCTTGCTTTTTAGTTCCAACGAAGATCAAACGACCACCGTTAGCAGCGATTTCTTTTACGTATTCAGCAGCTTTGTTAGCGCGAACAACAGTCTTTTGAAGGTCGATAATATGAATACCGCCTCTAGCTGTGTATACGTAAGGTTTCATTTTTGGGTTCCAACGCTGTGTTTGATGTCCGAAGTGGACTCCAGCGTCTAGCATTTCTTTCATGGTAACTTGTGCCATGTTAGTACTTCCTTTCTGGTTATTCCTCCTCGAGTGCAGAGCCAGCTTCTTTTTTTCGCCGGAAGACCCCCTTTTTCAGTACTTGGGGGACCAGTTGATGCTCTCGAGTGTGTTATTGTTGGTCTCACGGGATATCATAGCGTCCCACTCTGAGCAAGCAGTCTTTGGCAAACTCCACTTCGGGTTGGGATTGGCTGAAACTGTCTCGTCTTGGTCCCATTAGATTACATCTACCGTCCTGAAATTAAATTTTGTTTAGACAGATGGCGTTAAGTCCGATAATTAAGTTAGTGATGAAGCCCTAATGTTGACCGTGATTGGATGGGTATGAAGCAGCAACTCGGACTCGCAAAAAGTAATCCCGAGATCAGGAAGATCTTTGAAGACCAATCCTTTGAAATCTGTGTGCAGGTTGACCGCGCATTTGCATTTCTGATGGGATTTCAATGGCTTGCAGCTATAGTTGTGGCCTGGTTGGTTTCCCCTAATACGTGGTTGGGAGAGGCGGATCGGACCCAAGAAAGCTTGGTCATCGCTTTCGTTTTTGGCGGAGTCTTCGCTCTTCCCCCTATATTCTGTGCTTTCCTTGCGCCCGGAGAAAGAGTCACTCGCTACACAATATCCATCGCCCAAATGCTGTTCTCTATTTTATTTATTCACCTGACGGGTGGTCGAATTGAGACCCATTTCCATGTTTTCGTATCCCTGGCTTTTATCGCCTTTTATAGGGACATGGGGGTTTTGTGGATTGCGGGCTCAATCATTCTGGCCGACCATATTATTCGCGGAAGCTTTTTTCCTCTGTCAGTTTATGGCCAAGTGGATCCTTCATATTGGCGATGGATTGAACATGGGATGTGGGTTGCTTTTGAAAATGTTATTCTTTGGTTTGGTGTTTTAAAAATTCGCGATGAACTTTGGGATATGGCGCGATCAAAGTACGATCTGATTCAGGCCAAAGAGGAAGCTCAGCGAATATCTGTTCTGAAGTCAACTTTCATCAGCAATATGAGTCACGAAATTCGAACTCCTTTAAATAGTATTATCGGCTTTGCAGATATCTTGAATGATTCTGATCTGAATAAGGATCAGAAGGAGTATGCGAGCACAATCTATCGCTGCTCAGAATCTTTGCTAGTTTTAATTAATGACATTCTGGATATTTCAAAAATAGAAAACGGCCTTCTGGAAATTGATCGTCATCGCTTCGATGTGCACAAGCTTCATGAAGATATTCAAAAGATGTTTTTAGTTCGTTGTCGTGAAAAGGGTTTACAGCTCGAGGTAAAATTAGATGAGAAGATTCCGCATTTGGCAGTGGGAGATTCTCATCGACTGCGACAGATTTTGGTTAATCTTATTGGGAATGCTGTGAAGTTCACTGAGCAAGGCAGTGTGACGGTTCAAGTGGAAAAAGATCTGGAGTGTGATAGAACGTTTAAGTGGCAGGTGAGGGACACTGGAATTGGAATTGCTCCTGAAAATCAGCAAAAACTTTTCCGCGCATTTGCCCAGGAAAACTCTGCGGTTTCTCGTAACTATGGTGGTTCTGGATTGGGATTAGTAATTTCGAAGAATCTTATAGAATTGATGGGTGGAAAGATTTCCTTGGATAGCCGAGTTGGTGAGGGATCTACGTTCTCTTTCACTCTTAAGCTGGAATAGTTAACTGAGGGACTTTCCGGGAAATAAAAAGGGGAACTGATGTTCCCCTTTTTATATTACATTGAAGCTTCTTCGATGGGTGAAGAATGATTTTCTTCAGTCTCTGTTTCTTCGTGTTGTTCGAAGTGAGTGTTTGTCTCATCGACTTTAAAACCTAGAGAAGCCACAATCATTTCTGCTTGAAGCAAAGACCCTACGAGATTGCGTTGTTCATTCACGGTCGCAGAGGCAATCCAAAGGTTTTCAAGACTTGGCACTGTCATATTTGCGCTTAACTTCATGTCGCCATTTCCAGCCACAATAGGCGCCACAAAAATGCGTTCCAATTTCACGTCGTCCAAAGCTTCCGGATAGGCGCGTTTGATTTGACGTTTGATTTTTTTCAAAGTCAGACCAACAACTTCGCTGTCTTCAGTCAATTCAGACTCAATAAAAGTCATCCACTGAGAAGCTTGAAGAGTTTGACCTTCAACCTCAACTGCTGGAAGGAAGCGGCCTGTGCAAGGTCCGATTTCGTCTTGAGTTGTGCCGTTCAAAACGTGCACTGTTGTAAGATCAGTAACAGCTTTGCTGTGGCAGATGTCCAAGCACAATGCTGTCCAATAAGTATTTTTAGATAGTTTAGAACGCGCGCGGATTGAGATCGCTTCTTCTGGCAGAAGGATCGCCAAGTCTTTCACGGTTCCAGCAAAAATGAAGTTATGAGCGTGCAAAGTTTTAGATCCGTTGATCGTCAAGTGAGTAACTTTGTCGCCTTCTTGGTGAAACTTTGTCACGTAAGAACGGGGCAAGAAATCCCCTTTGAATTTTTGCAGTAAAAGCGGAGTCCACTGATGTGGTTCCACGGCAAGATCAATTTTTTTACTAGAAGTGAAATAGCCAAACTCTTCGTAGAAAGCAGGAGGATTTTCGCCGAAACCCAAGAAAGTTTTAAAGCCACCGGCTTCGTAAGTGATCGGCGCTTCTTCTGAAACTTCTGCTGCGATTTTGGTTTCTAAAAGAGTCTCAAGGAAGCGCAGAGCTTTTTCAGATAAAACTGAATCAGGCACAAAGCGCAGGCCATTATTGAGTGGACCCGTTGGGAAATTGATTTGTCTGTTTGCGCCACCAGCAATATCAGCTCCGTCAAGCAATGCGATATTGCTAGTTTCACGGCTAAGTGCCGCTGCGATGCTGAGTCCTGTTAATCCGCTTCCGATAATTGCATAGTCGTAGATATGTTGAGCCATGCAAATACCTTCCTCAAAAGGACAGGTCTTTGCAAGCCTCAAAGATGGAAAACTTAGCTAACGCATTTAATCAAAAGACGGAGAACTGCTCGCACTGCGGGTTTGAGCCAAGAGTGCTTATCCAGTAAGCAAGCAATGCGTGGAGAAATCTTGTAGTAAGCAAGAATGAAGCGGCGACCTAGTGAGAAATTCTTTAAAGTGAAATCGCGGAAGACGCGCAGTTCTTGCACTTCGAGTGCCTGGGGGCCAAACGCAGAGGTTGCAATAAAGCAACGAGGGCGTTCCTTATCCGACATTTTTAAGAACTGTTTTACGATCGTTGGATTTTTTGCCGTGCGCACAAATGACTCGGCCTTTTTTATAATATCAGGATAAATCGGCGTGAATTGAATGAATATAGCAAGTTGCCTTGCTGAATTCATCATTCGATCTTGGTATTTTTCATTGGTATCGTAAATGCGCATGAGGTCCCAATAGACCGAGGCCACCACCGTCAGTTCCGTGGTGCGCGCACTTTCTTTGAAAGCTTCAGGGCGAAGCTGACCGCCTTTTTTTACTTCAAAAACGATATCCAGAATTTTTAAATATTTTTCGTAAGAAATGGCGGCTTCTGAGTAAAGTTTAGAAGTCATGCAGTTGCGCGCTTTTTTTATCAACTGAACTCGGCTTTTCCAGAGCTGAAGACGATGTTGTTCTCGCGCACGCTCTTGCGCCATCAAGACGCCGCCACTGCTTGAAGAGGCTGTACGGCGCAAGTCAGAGATGCAACCCGCACACACTTGTGGTGGCAAATTGCTTTCACCCGCAGCCTGAAGTTTGGAAACCAAATCAGGATCCAGGGGATGAAGTTCTGTAACTTGTATTCCGCAACGCGGGCATTGAATCATTAACTAAAATCCTTAATTCCGAAGCCAGGTTAGACTTAAATACTCCGACGGAGTCGGTGTGCAAGCCAGCCTTGATTCTAAAAAAGCTTCTGACTTAAAGCAAATTCATTGGATCAATGTCGACCAAGATCTTCACTCCAGAAGGTACCCATTCCTGGTCACCAAGGAGCTGTCTTGAAAAGGGATTCGCAATATTGTTCTGACCGGTCTTTAAGAGCAGGTGATAGCGGAACTGACCGCGCAGCTTCGCTAGCGGTGCCTCAGCAGGTCCCAGAACTTCCATAGACGAATACTGGGGAAATTGAGTCTTCAAACTCTGTGCTCTTCTCGCCAAAAGTCGAGCGGCTTCTTCTACTTTTCCTAAGTGAGGCCCTTGAATTCGGAACCCCACAAGGCGGCCCACCGGTGGATAGTTGAGGGCTCCTCGGATACTAAGTTCATTGTTAGCGAAGCCTTCATAGTCATGATTGCGCGCGAAAGTGATACTCTCATGTTCCGTATTGAAGGTTTGAATGATCACATAACCTGGACTTTCACCTTCTTTAACATGTCGGCCGCTTCGTCCACTCATCTGTGTAATCAGCTGAAAACTTCTTTCAGTCGCGCGGAAGTCAGGAAGATTGAAGCCCACGTCGGCAAGAACCAATCCGACAAGTTTTAGTTTCGGGAAATCCAAACCTTTTGCGATCATCTGCGTGCCCACCAAAATGTCGATGGTGCCGGATTCCATATCAGCAATAAGATCTTCTAGGTCGGCGCGATTTTGAATTTCATCTCGATCTGCGCGCGCAATTCTTTTATCGGGAAAGAGTCTTGCCAAATCTTTTTCTAAAAGCTCGGTGCCAAGCCCGATGGCTTCCATTTCGCCCTCTTTGCAATCAGGACAACGTGCCTTCATGTTTTCATGATAGTCGCAATAGTGGCAAATCAGATGAGACCCTGCATGCAAAGTTAAAGAAATATCGCAATTAGGACATTCCCGAGTGTGACCGCAAGATGGGCAAACGACCATCTGAGCAACGCCGCGACGATTTAAGAACAAAGCTGTCTGATCACCTTGATCTAACACTTCATTCATTTTTTCGAAAAGTGCAGGGCTTAACCAAAAAGGTAGATGGGAATATTTTTCGATGATCAGTTTTTGTTGATCATCGTCGGCTTTTTGTTGGCGCAGGTCGATGACTTCAATTGTCGGCAAGGCACGACCGGCAACACGGTTCTTAAGTGTGTGAAGGTGGTATTTCCCTTCTTGCGCATTTTTCCAAGTTTCTAAACTTGGCGTCGCAGAGCCAAGAACAACGGGGCAATTCATCATTTTGCCCAGCATGACCGCGGCGTCGCGACCGTTGTACTTTAGTTTTTCATCTTGTTTAAAGCTGGGCTCGTGTTCTTCGTCGACAATAATTAGACCTAAATCTTCAATCGGGCAAAATAAAGCGGAACGCGCGCCAATAAGAATAGATTTCTTACCATCGACCATGTCCCACCATTGATTGGTTTTTTCACGCTCAGTCAGTTGCGAGTGCATGGCTGCAATTTTGTCACCGAATCTTCGGGCAAAACGTTGAACTAATTGAGGCGTTAAAGAAATTTCGGGAACAAGAACCAACCCACGCTTTCCCTCTTTTAAAACTTTATCAAGAAGGCGCAAATAAACTTCGGTCTTTCCAGATCCCGTCACTCCAAAAAGAAGGTGCGTGGAAAAGCCTGAATGTTGAGAAATATTTTCGAAGCAAGTGCGCTGCTCATCAGTCAAATCTAGCTGTTGATCGGCCTCCAATTGCGGAACGACGGGCGCGCGTTTGCTGGCACGTTGCTTTTCAGTTTTCCTAAGAGGAGGAAAGGCTGATTGAACCACTTGGCCCACGGGATGAAGATAATAAGTTCCCAACCACTCCAGCCATTTTACAAATGCATCTGGCAGGGGACGGTATTCTTCATCAATGGAATCAATGTTTTTGATTTTAAACTCAGAGGCTTCCGCGCTGGGCGCAGAAGGACCTAGTACAAGCCCTTTAACTTTTCTTTTTCCTAGCGGAACATTGACGAGTTGTCCCCGTCGTAAAGCTTCAGTGTAGCTGTATGTTAGAGCTTCGGGGAGGGGAGCATCGACTGCAACTCTCCAAAGCGAAGATGTGTTCATCCCTTCCGGGGAATCATTCATCGATACCTCGAGTAGAACTCAATCACAGCTTCTTTTGCTGGCATTTTATCAAGACCATCTAACTTTAAGTTTGAATCCAATGAAGTTGGTTGGAAAAAACTAACGGCTGTGTTGGGACGAGCAGAAACGCTGATTAAACGAATGTTCACAGTGTTGTTGCCCCAGCGGATTGTGCGCGCGCGCGGATAGTAAAGACCTTTTGCGAACTGATTGTAGTTGTCCGCTGTCATTTCGACTTGGCTTGGTAGGCGCAATTTTCGCACTACAAATTGATCTTGCTCAATCCAGATCCCTGGGTTGTTGCTATCTTGATCAACAGGAGTCGCAATTCCCAAGGCATAATTAGGTACGCCACCAGTGCGAGAATAGCGAACCCAAGATTCTGGCTCGTATTTAAAATCCGCGCCGGTTTTTGGAACAGCTTTTTTGTTGTAAGCTCCGTTAGGGATCATTTTGTAATGAGCTAGATTGTTTGCCAAAATTTCTGCGCTTCTGAAATTGAGGACCTTTTCAAGGAAGTCATCAGAAATCTTATCGGCTTTAAGTTTGTTATTTATCAAACGGAATTTTTTGAGCGGTTTAGAAGTTTTTACGTCAAAACTTTCCAAACGGTTTAAGTTTGAACAGGCTGCATTTGCTGAAAGCGGAGAGCGTTTTTTATCATTAAAGCTAATTCCTTGCGCCGTTTGCGCGTTTGGAATTGAAAGTTGATTTACCGGGTATGGACAAACTTTCTAATTTGGCGTTAGTTGCGCAAATGATAGATGCGGCGGAAAAGAAT
>CAZPYX010000117.1:0-13205 GCA_964590635.1 uncultured Bdellovibrio sp. | reverse complement strand
AAATCAAACAGATGACTCAAAAGTTGAATGATTTGAAACTTGCCAAAGAAAATCTAAAAACGAAGGAATTGGATTTACGCGCTCAAGAAATCGACCATGCAGGTTTTACGGCAAAGATTCAACAAGTTCTGGCGAATTTAGAGCAAGCGCCGAAGGAGCTTCAAAGGCCAGTCTTTACAAACCTGGTAAAGTTCATCGAAATCTACCCAACTAAAATCAAAATGGGCTTGTACGCTCCGGTAAAAGAGCCATTAAGAGCTACGGGAACGGAAGGAACTCTATCCACGGCCATAGTGGCGGCAGATTCCGGGCATAAAAAAAGCCGACTCGAAAGTCAGCTTCTTTGTCTCAACAGCTCAACCCGTGCGGGTTCGAGTACTGTCGGGATTGGTGCGCGAGGGGGGACTTGAACCCCCACGCTTGCGCATACGCCCCTCAAACGTACGTGTCTACCAATTCCACCACTCGCGCGCACCTATAAGAAATTCTGATAGAGGGAAAAACCAATTAATCATTTTAGCCCTTCAGAGTCAATAGGTTGCAATGCAGCACTATTTCCAGAACTAGACCTCTCTGCCCATAAATTTAGCAAATTTCTTTTAACCCCCGCATGCACCTTCGCAGTCATACCTATAAGAGCATGGACGCTCTTAAGACGGAAACAAGGGGACGCTAGGATGGCACTTCAAGTTTCCGAGGCCACGGAAGGCCGACAAAAGGAGAATCTCTTAAACAGCCCGAGAAACAGGAGGATCGCATGATTGAATTACATGATGTAGCAATGTTCTGCCTCTTTTACTCTGGAGTCGTCTTGTACTCCCTCTGGATGACAATAGGTCGCCAGCCAGCAAGAGTGGCAATCCGAAACAAGAGATAGATTTAAATTTTTTAAGTTTGGTGGTCGCAAGAGGGTTTGGTGGTTCCCCTCTATACGATCCGGGGGAGCGATGAGCTCCCCCATTTTTTTTGTTTGCAATCCAACCCCAACGCAACGTTTCTAGACCTCCCTTTAGGTTCTCTTTCTGAGACACTCGATAAGCATCATGAAGCCTTCAGACTTTCCGATAAGTACATTAACTATGTCTACCTCGCAGACTCTTCGCCTTTACGAATGGGATTCTGGGGCAACACTTGCTCCCCTTATGATTCCAGTTCGCCATGATGAAACTCCTGAACAAGGAGCTTTCCGCTACCTCACGGAACTATCGAAGAATCCTTGTCTGATGAATTTGTTCGAAAATAAAGTGCCGCAGATCCCTCTGCGAGGTTTCAGTCTTCTTGAAGAGTCCGCTTGGGAACCGCGCGTTCTGATGATCGCCAATCTTCCCTACGATTATTCTTTGCATTCACCGCGGGTTTTAGGTTTTCAAAAAGTTTTCTCTGCGGCTAAAGAGCGCAGCTTTATTCTTCCCATCAACATCAACTTGGGTTTGACCTGCGAAGAAACGAAGGAGCTTTTCACCTTAATCTCTAAACACTTCCCATTCATGGTGGCCATGGGTGGCGACGATGTGGATCCAACGCTATACAAACAAATCAATTCACACTGTCGCAAAGTAACTCCCAGCAGGGATCAATTCGAAGCTTCTTTAATTCGTTCCTATGTCGAACAAGAAAAAGGTTTTTTACTTGGCATCTGCCGTGGCTCGCAAATCGCTTCGGTGGCTTTGGGATATGAACTGATTCAGGACGTGCCCCATCTTATTGGCAGCAAAGTGGCCCACGGCAATGATTGGCACTCCATCGAAATTCAGAACACTCAGCATAATATTCTAAAATCCATCGCCCCCGCGACCAACCAAGTGATTGTAAATTCAATTCATCACCAGTCAGTGCTTTATCGCGAAGGCGGCTTGTTAGAAATCGCGGCCCGTGCCGAAGACGGTGTGACAGAGGCCACAGAGTTTAAGAATGGTCGAGGCTTGCTTTTACAATTTCATCCAGAACTGATGAACAATGATCTGGGCGCTGAAATACTTTTGGCGGCCTTGGCGCAAAGAAAACGCATTTAAGAGAAATTTGCCTTTCAACAACCAAAAAATCTATTGCCCTCGCAAAAGCGTCCTCTAACATAGAGATATGTTTGAACAACTCTATCTTCATCAAAAGCAGTTCAGCCTTCAACTTCGCAAAGAAACCATTGAGCTGCGCTTAGAGCACCTTAAAAACCTCGAGATGATGATCGACGTCCATCAAAAAGATTTTGTCGAGGCCTTGATGCAAGACTTTGGCAAACCTGAGATGGAAACCTTAGTAAGCGAAATCTATCCCCTTATGATAGAGATTCGTCACGCCCAAAAACAACTTCGCAATTGGACCAAGCCCGAAAAAGTTTCCGCACCTTTATTTTTAAAGGGCACCCAGAACTACATTCGCTACGAGCCTCGCGGAGTTTGTCTGATTATTGCGCCTTGGAACTATCCCCTCTTTTTAACCCTAGGGCCGATCATCTCCGCCATTGCCGCCGGAAACACGGTAATTCTGAAGCCTTCTGAATATACGGTAAAGACTAGCGCCTTGTTATCTCGTTTGATCAAAGCCACTTTCGCGGAAGAACATCTTACCGTTGTTGAAGGTGGTCCCGAAACAACGCAAACTCTTTTGAAACTTCCCTTTGATCATGTCTTCTTCACTGGCAGCGCTCCCGTTGGAAAGCTAGTCATGGAAGCTGCGGCAAAAAATCTGAGCAGCGTAACCTTGGAACTTGGAGGAAAGTCCCCGACGATTGTGGATAACACCGCAGATCTGGATTTAGCGGCGACGAAAATTTTATGGGCAAAATTTTTGAATGCAGGACAAACTTGCGTGGCTCCGGATTATCTTTTTGTGCAGGAAACGATTTATCATCACTTTACCCATGTTCTTAGAAGAAAACTTGAAACCATTTATGGCAAAGACGCCACCACACGTAAGGCCAACAAGGACTTTGCCAGAATCATTTCTCACAAACACACCAATCGCTTTAAAGAAATGCTTGAGGAAGCAGTTTCCCAAGAAGCTAACATCCTTTATGGAGGCGAGGTGGATATCAATACTCACTTCGTTGCGCCTACTTTAATTGAGAACGTCGACCTTCACAGTCGACTTATGCAAGAAGAGATTTTTGGGCCGATCTTGCCAATTTTTCAATATAAAGAGTTTTCTGAAGTCGTTCACTTTATCAATGAACGCCCAAAACCCCTGGCTCTATATATTTATTCGCATAGTGAAATGAATATAGAGCAACTCACTCAAGAGACCTCTTCAGGAAATATGGTCATCAATGATTCCGTCGTTCATTTTGCCAACGGCTATCTACCCATCGGTGGAGTTGGAGAAAGCGGCATGGGCAGCTGCCACGGTATCCATGGCTTCAAAACCTTTTCCCACGCCAAGGGCATCCTCCGTCAAACCTGGGGAGCCAGATTGCTGGGCATGATCTACCCCCCCTACACCTCGCAAAAATTAGACGTCCTCAAAAACATGATTAAATGGCGGCTCTAGGCCCGCGCCAGGATCTAAGAAATTTTATTACCCTTTGTTAATAGTTCTTGCATTGCTGTCTGTTTTCTATAAAAGAGCCTCTAATTTTTTAATAATTATTTTTTAATAATTAGAGGACGAAGCATTGCAAATTTTAGGACTACTCTCTGCACTTGTCGCCGCACTTCTTATTGGTTGCGGATCTTCACAACAAAGCACAACGCTTAATAAAGCTGACGGTATTATCGGCGGAACCCTGGTTCCCGCGGACAATGTTCTAGCAAAGTCTGTTGTCGGAATTTACGACAACAATGAAGGCTTTACTTGCACCGGCTCGCTTCTTCCCAACAATCTGGTGGTAACAGCGGCTCACTGTATTGGCGAAAAGGCAGATGGCGTGTTCATCGTTTTTGCTCCTGATATGGAAACTTTATTAAATTCGGGCCCAGCGTTTCTAAAATCTCCAGCGGTTCGCCGTGTCGTGGCTCTTAAAGCAAATGAAAAATGGAGCACCACTGTTCAGCGTTCTGAGCCGGGTAACGACATCGGTCTTATGAAGTATTCAGGAACAACTCCTGACGGTTATGTGCCAGCGACCCTGTTGACAGATGCGAGCCTTCTTCAAGTTGGGGCTTCTGTTATTCTTGCTGGTTACGGAGTTGATTCAGACACAGTGATGGTTGTAAATCCTCGCACTACTAAAGATCTTCAAAAGCTGATCGACCAGCATGAAGTATTTTGCGATACGAAAGATGCAACCACCGCAAAAAAATGCATCAAAGAAGATCTGCAAGGACCTGCGGTTTTGAAGGCAACCAGCGTTCAAATCACTGGCATCGCGAATCAGGGCGAAGTTCTTTTGGATGAGGCCCATGGCCACGCTGCTTGTTCAGGAGACTCTGGTGGCCCGGCTTACATCAAAGTTGGAGATCAGTACCAATTGTGGGGCGCCACAAGCCGCAGCGGTTTAGGCTGTAACAAAGATATCGTTTACACCAATGTCCTTGCTTATCTTGACTGGATCAAGACAACAGCAGCTTCTTTCGGACAATAGATTTTCACTCGCTGGCGTCTTTTAAAAAAAACGCCAGCGAAATTCTGATTACTTACATCGCACTTCGAAAGCTTCGCCATCTAAACTATCCGCATACAGAAAAGTATCACCAGCATCACTTAAAGTCAGAGTGCCGATTTGACTGCTATACGATGTATAGGTCTGATTATCAGTTTTCATAGTCGCTTTATTCGTTCCGCCTTCACCCTCAACTGTCAGCAACATATAGTTTCTATTTGAATTTATCTTGATCACTAAATTGTCTTCACCAGAACAAGTAATAATACCTTTTTTAGAGGCCAAAGCATACGACGCGTGGGACTGACCCGCCGTCAGCAAAGAGGCCGCAAAAACAAACAATGATAGGTTCAAAAATTTCATTTCATACTCCATCGGTTATTAGGATGAACCCGTTATACTGCAAGATCGGAGAACCACATGCGTTTCTTTCTCTTACCAATTAATTGTGGAGTTAGAACCTCATCCGATCTGCAACAATTACCCAACTGTCTAAAAGTTAGAGGTACGGGGCAGCCTTACGCCTTCATACTAGGACCAAAAAAGAGGTGGATATGTTGAATGGGGTGCGATGAAAAATATAGTGATATGACTTACTTGGAGCTCAGTTTTTTCTCTATAGCATCTAAGCGTTTTTTAAGGTCGTCATTTTCTTTACGCAACTGAGCATTGTCTTTCTGAACCGAAGAGATCTGTCTTTTTTGTACTGCTAGCTCAGCATGAAGTTCGCGACTGTCTTGGGACCACTTAGCAAAGAACTCATGGATCGCTTGCAAAACCACTGCTGAAAGATGTGAATAGTCGACTGTCTTGATTTTCTTCAAGGTCGCATCCTTGTCAGCGTTATCCATCTCCTTAACCAACTCTGGGAATTGCTTTTCCACGTCTTGGGCAATCACACCAATTTGACGCCCTTGTTCTTTTCTGCGCTCCGGATTTTTCCAATCAAATGAAACACCCGGAATCTTTAAAGCTTTCTCAAGGGCACCATCAAGGGGTTTCACATTTTCCTTAAGACGGATGTCTGAAGACGATGTCAGCGTACCGGTATAATAGGTATTCGTCGCCGTCAAATAGAGGGCCGGCATGGGATTCCCATTATATCCTGTAAGACGAAGACCGTTGCTATTAGCAGTAAAATTCGAGTTACCAATCTCAATATAAGCATAGCTATCAGACCAACCTGGAAAAAACTGCATCTGCCCATAGGGACTGTCAAATACTGTGCCTGCAGTCAAACCCGTCGAGTGACTCACATGAAGCAATGTGCTTGGCGTGGTTGTTCCTATTCCTACACCTCCATTCGATGAAATGGTCATTCGCGTAGCACCATTAGTAGCTCCATTTGCAGTCGTAACAAAACTCATCCCGCCACCGCCGTGGCTCGCATCCCAGGCTTCTGTAGTATAAAAATAAATACCGATGGGATTAGACGGAAGTGGATAGCTAGTACCGTTATACCCTGATGCCCAGATATAACCCAAACCATCACTAGCCTGAACCGCCGTCTTCGCAGCAGCAGTGCCACGCGCTCGGTACATACCAAGCCCTGGGCCTCCCGTAGACGAACTCGTGATGAGTTCATTACTGATGCCTCGAGCACCGGCGCCCAAGCTTGGCTCTGACACATGCAGAGTCGTCATCGGAGACGTCGTTCCCGCACCGACATTACCTAGAAATGCACTATTCCCGGAACCAACTTGAAGGGCTAACGGATTTGTGATGGTCACATTGGTTCCCGCCGAAGGAGAACTTGCAATAAGCAAAGTCGAAGCTGTAGTGATTGTTTCTGCGTTAGCTGCCGCAAAGGTGTGAGTTCCGATGGAAGCCACGGTTCGACTTGCAATAGTACCCGATCCTGTGGAATCAGTGCTGGTAACACCAGGAATATATAAATGTGAACCTTGCGTTGTCCACGAAGGCACTGTCAGATTATTACCTCCGACTTGAAGTATAGAAACAGGAGAGGAAGTTCCTATTCCAACATTCCCCGAAGAATCAATTCGCATGCGCTCTGTGGAATCACTATTGCCGGCACCTGTCGTATAAAACTCTAAACGACCTCGCACCGTGTGCGTGCCAATGCTTGGCGTTGCATCAACATGGGATGCAATGTAAGAAGAACGATAGATCCCCGCACCATCATGGCCATAAAACGAAATAAAACCCAACTCATCATTATTTAAATCAGCAGTGTAACCGCGACTTTTCCAAAAACTAAAAGTAGGACCACTGCTAGTAGATGAGTTGTTTTCAAAAGCCGCCGCATTCAGAACATGAAGTGGGGCGCCCGGAGACAAACCTATTCCTACCCGTCCCGAAGAATCAATGGTCATCGCCGTTGTGTTGTTAGTTTTGAAAGAAAGGTTATTAGCATCGTTCGTTCCAAGTGTCGCATTTACGCCGAAAGAGTTCCCACCGTTCACGAAGACGCCCGCTGTTGTGAAAGTAGAACAACCAACAATCCCTGCAGCATCAAAGGAAATAGTTTGCCCCAAAGGGCAAGTAAACGGCGTCAAGGTTGAACCCGTTCCATTCGAGGCAATCAACCGATTTGCCGTGAATGAAGTGACACCTGTACCACCTTTTGTTACCGGAACCGCTGATGGAAAATTCGCTGGATCAGCACTGATAATTCCACTGCCATTCACGGCAATACCGGCTCCGACTTGGACAACCCCTAGCGAGGCCGCCGTCGCTACATTGACTGAAATCGCTGGTGTTGTTGAACCCGTAGTAACAACAATAGGTGCTGAACCTGTCACATTCGTCACAGTTCCATTCGTAGGAATCATCCACTTTAAACCACTGGCTTGACTAGAATCCGCCGAAAGAACTTGTCCATCGGTTCCAACTGCTAAACGAATATTATTAGTACCATCGCGAACCAGAACATCCCCTTTGGTTGCCAAAGGCGAAAGTGCGTTCATGGCAGACAGCGCCGTTGTAGCCCCCGTGCCGCCGTTTGCAATGGGCAAGGTTCCCGTTACTTCAGAAGTTAAATTCACAGCGGCACCATTCGCCGCCGAAGTAATTCGTCCTTGAGCATCAACGGTGATATTGGCCCGTGTATAAGAACCAGCAGAAACAGCCGTATTAGCAAGATTCAAAGTCACAGCACCAGAAGCACCGCCGCCTGAAAGACCTGCGCCTGCAGTCACTCCCGTGATGGTACCACCAGATCCATTGGCCGAAGCCATATTGACCCAGCTGCCACCATTGTATTGATAAATAATTTTTGTATCAGTCGCAAGATAGACAGCACCCGCACTTGGAGAACCTGGCTTCGAAGCATCAAGCCCCGTTTGCATTGAAGGAGTCGTTCCTCCAATATTTCCAACCAATGAGTCTGTAATTCCATAACCACTCAAAGTTGTCGGTTTGCCTGAAGTTATTTTTGACCAATCAAGGTTTGGAATATCCGAAGCTACCAAGGTCGAAGAGCCCGCAGTCACACGTCCTTTTACATCCGTTATGACTTTATAATAAGTTCCTGCAGTTCCCACATTAGGAAGACTAAGAACTGTCGTTCCCGCTGAAGAAGTCACATCCCCCGTAAAGGCCGGCATATTGGCAGCAGGTATCGCACCGCTCAAATCAGATGCTGCCAACAGTGAATTCACAAATGCGGTGCCATTAAATTTCAAATAATCTTTATTTGCTGGAGCCGTCAAAGTCAGGGTACTGCCCTGAAGTTTAGCCACCGTCGCAGTGGCAGAGTTTGGCCCGCTTGCAGTTACATCACCTGTCAATGCCGTGATGTAATTTCCAGCAGCTTGTTTATTGTTAAATGTATTCCAATCACCTGAATACAAATACCCATTCGTCGAAGTGGTCGCTTGAGAAATAGAAATCGCGGGAGTGGTTGAATTATTAATCACAGAGATCGGAGCAGAACCGGTCACATTGGTAACTGTTCCGCCACCATTGTTATCAGCACCTGCCGTCCATTTCGTCCCATCATATTTCAGCACTTGTCCCACCGTCGGAGCGACAGACAAATCCACCGAGTAGCCTTTGATCTTATCAACACTGACCGCGCCAATGGTACCACTGGCGTCTCCGGCCAACGACACATTGATAGCCTGACATAAAAACTTTCCGGAAACAGAGCTCCAATAAGGAGTTTCATAAGCTGCACAGTTTGCACTACCGACTGCTAAGTTAAATGCGGCCTGAGTCTGATAGCCTGCCAAAGTCGATGAAAGATTTGTCACATCAGAAATTGCAATTGCAGAGGCGGTCCACTTGGTTCCACTAAATTTAAAAAATTGACCATTGCTCGGAGCTACATTAGAAACATCACTGCCTTGAATCTTTACAACAGATGGATTCGGGAAAGTTCCTCCCAGATCTCCTCCCGCATTTCCACTGGGTGCGCGGGAATCTACAAAACGCGGATCATTTCCGGCAGCCACAGTGTTCGAAGAAGACCCGACATTTAATGTTAATAGCGGAGAGGCCGATCCATTTGTCACCGTCAGGTAAGCATTTGCTGATGAGACATTTGTCACCGTTCCGCCACTTGCTCCAGTGACACCAGAACAACCAAAGCTTTGTGTCGCTGAATTCCAGGTTAAAAAATTACCGCTGCCACAACTGGCATTTCCATTGATATCTGTTTTGACAACGATATCCCCAAGAGTTTTATTACCAATCTTTTCTGCAGAAAAGGAATAAGCAGAATAAGGAACTGAACGAATGATGTTATCAGGAGAGATAACTTGCCAGCCGACCCCGTCATGAAACTTTACGCGAAGCTTGCGCACATCACCAGAGCTTCCCGTGTAAACTGCTCCACCATCACAATTCAAATTCACAGAATTATTAAAAGCATCGAGCAAAGAAAACGAACCCGTGCCAGGAAAGCTCTGAACTCCGCCTCCGATAGGCACGTCAAAAACACCACCTGAATTGGTCATGTCGACATGATCTACTTGCTCACGGTATAAAATGCACTGGCCGTTAGCCGTTGTAATTTCAAATTGAAAACTGACGTTATTATAGTTCAGAGGAGAATTATCAGATTTAACAATGCGACCTTGATAAGTGAAAGATGCCGGGGCTGCCCATAACATAGGGGCTCCCAAAAGAATGAGGCAAGACAGTAGACGCACAAGAACATTCAAGATCATGCAGATCTTATCGGTTCCTTAACAGGTATCCCATAGGAAAATCACATTTATTTATAACTTTTAACATCTCAAACTGGGACGTTTTCGCTGTGGTTTTCGGTCACAGAAATAACTAAAGATCTAAGTCCTACTCTAGTTCCAAGATCTTATTTCGATCACCCACGATCCAGAGCAAATCCCCAGGCTTCAAGATCTCAACGGCATCTGGATTAAGAATACGACGACCTTCCCTTTCGAGACCGACGACGAGTCCTTGGGTTCTTTCGCGCAACCCACACTCACGAATTGTTTTATCCACGAACACAGAGTTCGCACGGACAAGATACTGTTCAAGACTGTAATCCGGGGTTTCTTGAACCTGAAGACTGCTGACGATCTCTTCAGAATCTAGAAAGGCTTTAAAGCGAATCAGTTGTTCGTCCGTTCCAATAACAAACACTTTATCGTGGGGCATAAGACTTTCATGTCCCTCGGGTGCGGGGATTCTTTTGCGACCTCGCTCAATCAAAGCGATGGTCACTCCAAATTTTTCGCGGACTCCTAATTGATGCAACGGCTGACCTACATAGGGAGCCTCTGATGGAATTGCAAACTCTGTGATATGTCCGTCCCAAGGTGCTAATGTATGGCTGTGTTTTTTTGCGTGAACCTTATGAACCTCTTCAGTCAGATTCGACAGAAAGCGATTCTCGAACCATTGATAGATTTCTTTGAGCTTGGTCGCAAAAACATAACCGACCACGACAACCATCCAAGCCGTAATTCCCAAAGCCCACCAAATCGGCACGAACTGCGCAACCATGGCTCCAATCAATCCCACGGCCACCATGACTCTTGAAATCAAGAAGACATAGTTATGATTGCCTTTTCCTTGCTCTGCTAAAAGCGCATCAAAGTGTTTTGTCCGACCAAAAGCCAAAGCCCAAAGGAAGGGGGCACTTGCCATCAAGGTCACGGACAAAGTCAAAAACTTTGCAGAGCCTTCATCCAGCTGTCTTTCCAACAAGAACGGCAAAAACACGCGGGACATAAATAAAAATACAGCAATCACGATCACCGAGTTCAAAAAGATCTTTAAAACATACGATCGTACTTGTTCGCGATAGTCTTTATTAGCAGCCAATGAGAATGAAATTACACTGTAGCGATCTAAGGCTGCAATAACTTGTGCAGGCACAACTTTTTCCAACATCTTATACACAGAATCAGAAACTTTAATCATATAAGGGGTTGTGAAAGCCGTCACAACACACACTGCTACTGCCAATGGATAAAGCTGAGCACTGACGACCTTCAAACTCATTCCCACTGTCGCGATAATAAATGAGAACTCTCCAATTTGTGCGATACTCATTCCAGTCTGCAAAGAAGACTTCAGGGTTTGTCCTGATAAAACCGCACCGATAGTCACGGCCACGGTTTTTCCGACAATCACCACCGCAGACAATAAAAGAATCAACTTCCAGTGTTCTTGCAAAACCAAAGGATCAATCAACATTCCCACAGAGACAAAGAACACGGCAGAAAATAAATTCTTCAATGGCGTGATCAGATGATAAATGCGCTCCCCTTCAATAGTTTCAGCTAAGACCGAACCAGTAATGAAAGCTCCGAGGGCCGAAGAAAAACCTACGTTGTTCGCGAAGACCACCATCAAAAGACACAGTCCCACGGCCACGACCAAGATCGTTTCCTCATTAAGCAACTTCTGCGCTTTTTTAAGAAAGCTTGGCAGTAAAAAAATTCCTGTTATGAACCAAAGACTTAGAAAGAAAGCTAACTTTAGACTTGAGAACAGCATCTCCATTCCGGCAAAGTTGCGAGTCACTGCCACGGTCGTTAAAAGAACTAACAACAAAACAGCTACTAAGTCTTCAATGACAAGAATTCCAAACAGACCGCTAACAAAGCGGCGATTTTTAAAACCCAATTCTTCCAATGTGCGCACGACGATGGATGTCGAAGAGATACTTAAAATACCTCCCAAGAATAGACTATCCATAAAGCTCCATCCCAAAAGCTTTCCGGTGAAAAATCCAAACAGGATCATGCTTGAAACTTCAAACAAAGCCGCCACGCTAGATGCGCCACCGACACGTAAAAGTTTCTTGAAGCTAAACTCCAGCCCCAAAGCAAACAAAAGAAAAATCACACCGATATCAGCCCACAACTGCACGCCTTCAGATCCAGAGATGGAAGGAAATGTCGAAGTCCTTGGACCAACTAAAAAGCCCGCCACGAGATATCCCAAAACCACGGGTTGCTTCAGTTTTTTAAATAGAAGGGTCACAAAGCCCGCAGTGCCAAGAATGAGAGCGAGATCAGTAATTGCGGTAGGAAGATGTTGCATATAAAAATTATGTAAAGAACCAGCCCCGGGGGCAAATAAAAAGCGGTCCCTGATTGTCAGGAACCGCTTTTATTATTCAAAGCGAAAGGATTTAGCGAGCTTGCACTGCTGCATTCACCGCAGCTTCCGCGTTCACTAAGCCAGCACCATACTGATTCTGGTCATTCGGTCCCTTCGGAGTCGCGGACTGTTTCAAAAGCGCCTTGATTTGTGGAGCCTTCAACTTTGGATTTGCAGCTTTCATCAAAGCCACCACCCCAGCTACGTGAGGAGTCGCCATGGAGGTTCCAGGAAACTCTGTATAGTCTGTCGCAATTGTGCGCACTGTTGCCTTCACGACTTTACCAGCACTCAAAAGTGACAACAGATTTTGTCCCACGGACTGCTCAATCATAAAGGCCACCACAGGAAGTGTTGTTCCGTCCGCAGTGAGAGCACCTTGAATCAATCCAGGAGCATTGTTGTAGATGATCACCCCTAACGCTCCGGCAGCTGCGGCATTTTTCGCCTTATCAGCGAATAAAATTTCTCCGCGAGAAACCAATGCGTACTTTCCTTTAACATCAATACCTTTGAAGTCTTCCGGTTTACCAAGACCTGCTGCTACTAAGGTATTTGTTTCCCCATTGAATACTTCACGCGCGCCCTGGAACGATGTCGATTTCACTTTCGCATCAGAAGTTCCGTCGTTGATAGATGTATCAGCATCACGACCTGTTCCGCGTGGTACTGAAGAAAGCACGTCGACGCCGGGAGCGACCACAGAAAGCTCAGGTCCGTATTGAGAAAAGTCTGCTTTAACCAAAGCCTCATTCACAGCACCGACAGCAATCGCCGTCGGAAGAGCCGCCGGGTAAGAAACTTTGTTAGAGCCATCGTTACCAGAAGCAGCGACGATATTGATGCCAGAGCTATCAGCCTTTGCAACCGCGTCTCTTTCCGCAGGAGTCGCCCATGCGCCTCCCAGTGACATCGACACAACATCCACCTTCTGAGTCATACCCCAGTTGATCCCTTGAACAATCGCAGCGCTAGAGCAACCCAAAGTCGAACACACTCGGCCCATCAAAAGTTTTGCCTTCGGCGCAACACCTGTAAAGCCAGTTTGCTCATTCAGCACCCCAGCTACCGTTCCCGAGACATGGGTTCCATGGCCAACAAGATCAGAAAAATCATCTCCAGCACT
>CAZPYX010000116.1:0-13653 GCA_964590635.1 uncultured Bdellovibrio sp. | reverse complement strand
GAAATCCCAGCTGCTGTAGTTCAATCATCTTTTCAAAAGGTGTTTAACGGCATTCAAAAAGACGTAACGATCAAAGGCTTCCGTAAAGGTAAAGCTCCTTTGACGACAATCAAAAGCATCTATGGCGATCGCGTAAAACAAGACGTCGTTCAAGACTTGGTTCAAAAGCACTACGCTGAAGCTTTGCAAGAGCACAAACTTGAGCCTATCAGCTACCCTGAGTTCGAATTCGCAGATCCAACTGAAGACAAAGACTTCGCGTTCACAGCAGCTTTCGATGTTCGCCCTGAAATCAATTTGAAAAAATACGAAGGTCTTGAAGTAGAAAAAGAAGCTTATGCTTTTGACGCTAAAAAAGTGGACCAAGTTCTAGAAAACATCCGCGCATCACGTGCGACTTTCGAAGATCTTAAAGAAGAGCGCGCTGCTAAATCTGGCGATATCGCGATCATCGACTTCGTTGGTTATGTTGGCGGTAAAGAACTTGAAAACGGTGCTGGCACAAATCACCACCTTGATCTTGGCGCGAAACAATTCATCGACGGCTTCGAAGATGGCATCGTAGGAATGAAAAAAGGCGAAACTAAAACTTTGTCTTTGAAATTCCCAGATCCATACCACTCTGCTGATCTTGCTGGTAAACCGGTTGAGTTCAAAGTGACTGTTAACAACATCCAAGTAAAAGTTTTGCCTGAGTTGACAGATGATTTCTTGAAAACTTTGGGTGGACCAGACAACTTGGCTGATTTGAAGAAAACAATCCAAGAAGATCTTGAACAAGGCGATAAAAAGAAAATCGAAGACGCTTTCAAAAATCGTCTTTTGAAATCTCTTGTTAAAGAAAACCCAGTTGAAGTTCCGCCATCTTTGCTGAAAGAACAAAAAGCTTCATTGGTTGAAGATTTCAAAAAACGTATGTCTGAACAAGGCATGGGCGAAGCTGACTTTGCTTCTTACGTTGAAAAATGGGATGGCGATTTCGCTAAAACAGCGACTGAGATGATTCAATCTTCATTCTTGGTTGATGCTATTGCAAAAAAACATGACCTTTTCGCGAAGAAAGAAGATCTAGACGCTAAATTTGCTGAGTACGCTCAACAAACTGGTATCGAAGAATCTCGCATCAAAGAATTCTACGGCCGTCCAGATCAAGCCAGCCGCCTTACTTACCAAATCACAGAAGAGAAAGTGATCAACTTCCTCAACAAATCTGTAAAAGTAAATGAAGTTCCAGCAGGCTCTCTAAAGGACGAAGCAAACTAAGCTCAAAAAGGCTCTCGCAAGAGAGCCTTTTTTTTCGAGGTACGGACACACTTTTGGTGTCGCATATGCGTTAATTCTCCCTTGCTCTAGGCACCCTTCTCGCAGCCGCCTTGAGTATGCCTAGAAAACCACTCATTTATACTGACGAACATCCCTATCACATTATGGCCAGAGCCAATAACAAAGACTGGTTCTATCTCCCCATTGATGAATGTTGGAAAGTCTTTTCTAAACACCTCAATTCGGCTCAGGAAAAATTCAAATTTAAAGTTTATCTTTTTGTCTTGATGGACAATCACTACCATCTCATTGGGAGTTGCGATTCCGCTCACAATCTTGGTGAAGTCATGGCCTGGTTTCAAAAAACTGTGAGCCGGGAAATTAATACGAAAGCCCGTCGAATCAATCACATCTTTGGCGGTCCCTATAAGGCCTGCCTCATCAGACACCCCGAGCATTTCTCTGCGATTTTTAAATACGTGGCAAGAAATCCAGTCGCTGCAGGTGTTGTCACGAAAGTAGAACTCTACAAATACTCAACCCTTACTAAATCAAATGTTCACATCGCACAAAGAGACAATTGGTTTTCTGATATTCCCGTCGAGGCACACGCAGAAAGAACATGGCTCAACCAAGAGTTTGAAGAGAAAAATCAAATTCTTATTCAGCAGAATCTTAGAAAAACTATTTTTGCGCCTCTGGATCGGGAATCACGAAGAAAGTATCATCTGCATTAAGCTAGCATTCTAGTTTAACGCAGATGCGACACCAAAAGTGTGTCCGTACCTCAACGCACCTAAAGTTCTTTTTCGATGGATTTCCAAAATTGGTCGGGGGCTTCGATGAATGGAAGATGGCCCAGGCCTTTGAGTGAAACAAGTTTGCATTTGGGAATCATCTTCGCAACTGTCTCACCCATCTTAGGATAATCACCCATTTTTTCTTTTACTTTTTCCGGTGCCCAAGCCTTTCCCAAAGCGGTTTTGTCACGGGTTCCGATTACTAAAACCGTGGGCATCTTCAGAAGCTTAAATTCATAATAAACTGGCTGCGTGAAAACCATGTCGTAGGTAAGGGCTGCATTCCAGGCAATGAGTGGATAATCAGGTCCCTCCATCCAACCGATCGGGGCCCTGATGTATTTATCATATTCAGGTTTCCAGTTCTTGTCGTAGTAACTTTCAAGTTGATATTTCTTTACGCGCTCTGGGGTACTTGCGAGCTCGGCCTGATAAAACTGATCGATGCTGTGATAGGAAGTCATCGTCTTCCAATCCTCCAAGCCAATCGGATCTATGAGAAATAATTTTTTAACTCGCTCGGGATACATCAATGAGATTCGTGTCGCGAGCATTCCTCCCATGGAGTGGCCTAGCAACTGATACTTCGTCACGCCAATGCTTTCCAGAAGATTGCTGGTGTATAAAGACAGGGCCTGGAAACTGTACTGAAAACTTTTTGGCTTCGTCGATTTTCCGAAACCGATCTGGTCGATGATGACAACTCGGTAGCCTTTATCCATCAGACGATGAGCAAGATCCTCATAGTATTCTCCGGAAAAATTCTTTCCGTGAAGAAGCACGATCACCTTCTCTGTGTCGCTTGTTCGTGACACATCCATGTAAGCCATTTTCAAGTCTTGCTCTTGTGCGTGGAACTGGAAGTATTTTACTGGAAAAGGATATTGATAGTTTGTTAACTCGGCATCAAAGCCGTTTGTAATTTCAGACTTCTCAACGGGCTTACTTGCACAGGCCGATAAAGCTAGAACCATCAAAATGCACAGATGAAACTTCATAAATCGATTCCCCTTATAGGGAAATGATAGACCTCGTTTTCAGAGGAGAAAAGCCTGCGTTGATTTTAACAATAATTTAAAAGCTAAAGAGCGGTCCCTTGAAAATAACGCAGCTGCGACACCAAAAGTGTGTCCGTACCTCAGCGGCAGTTGTTGTATTGTTCGAAGTAGCGTTGGCAGATTGAGTATTGGGCGTTGCAATCTGTTACGTCTGTTGAGTGGTACTGGGTTGTTGGGCAACGGCGAAGGGTATTGCGCTTTACTGTTAGTACGAAGGTTCCGCGGGCGTATTCTTGAAAGGCCTCAGATCCTGTGCCGCTGTAAACAGAGTAGGAAAGTTTGTTCACACCGGCCATCAACAATGGCTTTTGGAAAAGTGTTGAAACCCAAAGATTGAAAGTGGATGTGCTTTTGCCAGTTTTGCCGTTGTAGCCGGCCATTTTCACGCGGCTTGAACCGTCTTCATGGTCAGCACGTAGTTCTACTTGCGTTGCGCGAGGATCTACAGGGCCTGTGAATGTATCGAAAGCTTGGGGATCCAAAACAACGTCACGGCAGCTGTAAGTCGCCTCGCTAGTTCCGTTAAAACCTTCGCAGGTCATAATAACGGTTCCCTCGATGGGTGTTGCTGAAAAATCACTGCCCGATGCGAAGCCCGGCAAATCAGCGGCCTTCGCGGCAGAACAAAGTAGCAAAATTATAGAGACAACTTTTAACATAAAAGGCCTCCCAAACTGCCCCTCAAGTAGGCGCGTAGAGTAGGAGACCTAATTCAGAGAGGCAATAACTAGCGCGTCAAACCCTTCATCGTGTTCCACGCTTTCAAGTAGCTAAATGCTTGAAATGCTTGATAATCTGACTTCAACAGTTTGTCGCGAGGCGACAGTTTTTCGTCTTTTTTCGAGCCTAAATCTTTCCACCAAGCCATCGCGCCTTCTTCGGTACCTTTTTTAAGATCCAGTTTTTCAGCGGCCCTTTCCTTATCACCCTTCAAGTGACCAGCAATATCACCTTCACGAGTTGTCTGTCCTTTTACGACGGACTTCGAGAATGCATCGACATCCACATCATCAATTTCAATATCCGGATGGATACCTTCCGCTTGGATCGAAACCCCACTCGGAGTGTAGTAACGAGCAACAGTCAGTTTCAAACCGCTGCCATCACCCAACTTAATAACAGATTGTACGGAGCCATTACCGAATGTACGTTGCCCCGTGATCAAAGCGCGCTTGTTATCTTGAAGAGCCCCCGACACGATTTCCGAAGCACTGGCCGTGTATTCATTCACAAGGACTACCAACGGAACATCCGTGTATTTTCCTTTTTTAGTCGCAGAGGCCACTTCTTTTTCAGCCTTATTACGACCAATCGTACTGACAATCACGCCCTCTTTCAGGAACATATCGCTGACTTTGATCGCTTGATCCAACAAACCACCTGGATTTCTTCTCATATCGATCAGCAATCCAGAAATTTTGCCTTTATTGTTTTTCACGTGAGTTTCTAAAGCCTTCTCAAGATCTTTCGAAGTGTTCTCAATGAAACTTGTGATTCTGACGTAGGCAAAACCATCACCCATGTCTGTGTATTTAACAGATTTAATTTTCACACTGCCGCGAGTGACCGAGATGTCGCGAGGCTTGTCTTCCCCGTCACGCACAACACGCAAAACAATTTTGCTGCCTTTTTTTCCGCGCATCAATTGCGAAGCTTCAACCAGAGTCATGCCTTTAGTACTTGCTCCATCAACGCCAACAACTTTATCGCCGGCTTTGATTCCCGCTTCCCATGCTGGAGCATCTTCAATCGGAGAGATAATAGTCAGGATACCGTTTTGGATAGAGATCTCGATCCCTAATCCACCGAACTCTCCGCTGGTTTCAGTTTCAAAATCTTTGAAGATTTCTGGAGGCATGAAGTTCGTGTGAGGATCTAACTCACGCAACATTCCCTTAATCGCTCCATAGACAAGTTTTTTCGTATCAACTTCTTCAACATAGTATTGCTGGATGAGATTTAAAACTTTGCTGAAATTTTGAAGATCAGCATATCTTTCTTGCGCGAATGCAGGGACTTGAAAACCTGTTTCTGCCATGATGAAAATCGTCAGGATTAAAATAAATCCCAAGATATAGGTTTTCCAGTAGCGTTTCATTGATTGCATGTAGTTAAAGTCCTTTCATCCACAGCTGCGGGTCGTAGGGTTCGGAAAAATGTCTAATCTCAAAATAAATTCCAGCAGGATTGTCACCAGAGGAAGCTCCTGCGGCGGCAATAACGTGGGCTTGAGTAATCTCATCCCCCACATTTACTTTCACTCCTTCGGCATGGCCGTAAACAGTGTAGTAGTGGTCTCCGTGATCGACGATCAACGTCGTTCCAAATCCGGGGATCTCACCAACGAAAGAAACTTTTCCTTCGAACACCGATTTGATCGGACTGCCTTCTGCGGCAGAAATGAAAATACCTTTATTCGATAAAGTGTACGGCTGATCCTGGCCTTTCATAAGTCCAAATTTGCGAGTCACGACCCCAAGAATGGGATGAGGCAGCTCGCCCTTTTGATCGCCAAAAGAAGGTTTGAATAAAAGGTCGAACACCCCGGCATCATCAATGTTCAACTGTGTCGACTTTTCGCGAAGACCATTGATCTGCTTAAGAGCGAATAGTTTGCTTTTACGAATCCCATCCAGAAGTTTGTTCTTGAGGTTTTGTTCGGCAATGAGCTTTTTTTCTTGTCCCGAAATCTTTACTTCGATCGACTTAAGACTTTCTAAGCGCTGGGCTAGGATCTTTTTCTTAGACTGAAGATCTTTGAGATCTGTTCGATAGTTCTTAATCAATTCCAGGTCTCGTTCAGCAACGATGCCCAGGATTTTTAGATTTCGCTCCAACGACGACGAGCTGTTGGAAGAGAACACATAGCGAGCCACCGACGGTCCGCCTAATTTATAAATTGCGCGCAAACGCTCAGCCAAAAGAGTTCTTTGCGACTTAGCTTTGCCTTCAAGTTCCTCGACCTTTTGCGTGAGGTTTTTAATATTCACTTCAATCAAGGCTCTTTGTTGAGAGAAGGCGCCTCTTTCAGTAACGGTTTTCTTAATCTTCTTATTAATTTCAAACAAGCCCGAAAGGACCTGGCGCTGTTTGATCTCGGCATCTTCGATCTTCTTTTTATTGGATTCAAAGTCTTTGGCAAGACTGTCCGCCTCGACAGGAGTCGAAGCCTGCGCTGCCATAGACATAAAAAAGAAAACGGCCATCATGGCCTTCTGCCATTTCAAATTAAGCTCTCTGACTTGCGGCCCAGCCGTCGTTAATTCTGCGCACACATAAGTAAGAACCGAATGCGCCCAGGGCTGTTCCGCCAACAATCAAGATCGCGATGGAAAACGGATTGATAAAAGTAATGTGCTGCCCTAGTTGCAGGAAGCTCAGCTTGGTGACCAAAAGGTTTTTGAATACCAAATAAGTTCCGAAGCATAGACCCACGGCTAGGACGCTTGAAATCAGTCCTAATAAAGCGCCTTCTTTTAAGAAGGGTTTACGAATCATCGAATTCGTTGCGCCAATCATTTCTAGAACAACTATTTCGTCTCTGCGCGATTGAACGGAGGCTCTGATGGCGTTAGACATCACAAATAAAGAGGCTGCTAAGATAACGATTCCTAAAAGTTGCATCGTCACCTCGACGGCGGCAACTAAAGCTCCGTATTTTTCGACCCAATCCTGGCCGTAGCTTACTTCGTCGACGCCCTCTTTTTTCTTGAGATCCGCAGCCAAATTTTGCAAAACCTGCATTTGCTCTTGGATCGTCACTGAGGGGGCTAACTTCACTTGAATACTTGCGGGGATAAGTTTTAAGAGTTCTTCATCTTGACTCATGTCGGGTGCATAGCTGGCAAGTTGAGTGCGAAATTCACTCAAAGCTTTTTCTTGATTCACAAAGCTGACTTCGCCGACTTTTCCGGTCTCTTTCAAAAAGCTTTCTAAGCCCTCGCGACCTTGTCGCGAAAGTTCGGGGGAAAGATAGACGGTCATTTGCACGTCTTCTCCCCACAGTGTCAGAATGTTTTTGAAGTTCTGTGAAATAAGAAGGGCCGCTCCCATCACCACAAAGCAGGCTGTAACGACAATCAAAGTTGAAAGCTTTAGCGCTAGGTTCTTTTGTGGAGGCTTCATTTTGTATCCCCTACAATCATTCCATCACGCAGCTCAAGCGTGCGTTTTTTTCTGCGTTTTACCATGTCGTGATCATGGGTCGCGACAAAGACCGTGGTTCCTTGGGCACAAACTCTTTCAAGAAGATCCATGATCTCTTCACTCAAGCGAGGATCTAAATTCCCCGTTGGTTCATCGGCGATGAGAACGCCAGGCTGATGAATGATCGCCCTTGCGATGGCCGTTCTTTGCTGCTCACCACCCGAGATGAATTCAGGATATTGATCATGTTTATGGGCGAGGCCCACTTGTTCAAGAACTTCTGAAACTCGACGAGAGATTGCCAAGGGTTTGTCGCCGCGAATCTGTAAAGGCAAGGCGACATTCTCAAAGATCGTGCGGTCTTTGAGCAATTTGAAATCTTGGAAGATCACGCCGATCTTGCGTCTAAAGAATGGCACTTGGCCATCTTTGATTTCCGACAAATCATAGCCAGCGACTTTCACGCCACCAGATGTTGCAATGTCATAGGCAGAGATCATTTTAAATAGAGTTGTCTTTCCTGCACCGCTGGGACCGGTCAAAAAAACGAATTCACCTTTGTCGATGCTCAAATCAATATTTTTGAGAGCATGTACTGGGCCAGGATATGTCTTATATACGTGGGAAAATTCAATCATCCCCTCATCTTATGGAAGATGTCGGCCCTTGAATACTCGCCTTCAGTCGAGGTTTTTAAAAATTTACGGCATTCCGCCCGACATCAAGGTGTCGATGATCGTGGAGTGTTGACGATGAAGAGCTAATTTAATGGCCTCTTCTCTGTGGGCAGAGCCAGATTTTAGAACTTGGTCATGGGGAATTTTAATTGTTTTCATCACGGCGCCATTACAAAAAATACGGCTTACCAAAAATGGGTTTTGCGCACCCCAATCTTCTGTTTGCACATGATATTTTTGTCCACGAACGGTGATATCCGAATTAAAACCTTTTTGCATTCCTAAAACCTCATTGGCGTCTTTGGAAATCTAACAAGAAACTCTAAAGATCTCATCTCTTTTTTGTCATGAATCGTATTCATTTGATGATCTCTTAATATCAATTTTTTTGACGTGCTGTTATTTGACTCGAAGTCATTTTATCTATCAACTAAACATCAGTTTAAGGAGGTCCTATGAAATATTCTGCTCTGCTAATTTCAGCAGTTTTCCTTTTAACCTTCTCGGCGCATGCTGCAGATGCCCCACCTCCTCCACTTAAAGGTGAAGCAGAAGCCGGCGCTATTGTAACAAGTGGCAGTTCGGATTCTGAAAGCTATGCCGCTAAGTTGAAAACATCTTATACTCAAGACAAGAACGTTTACACGTTGTTCGGTCACTACATCAAAGCCGAAGCAAACAGCGTTGAAAGTGCAAGAAACTGGGACATTGGCGTTCGCTATGATCGCGAACTTTCAAATCTTTGGAGCGTCTTTATTGGTCAAAAAACTGAAAGTGATATCTTTGCGGGCTATCTGCAAAGGGATTCTACGGACATCGGCGCGAAGTATAACATCATCAAAACAGATGATTTAAACTGGTTTGCCGAGCTTGGTTATCGTTATTCAAAAACGCAACCTGCTGACAACAGTGGCGTGACTTATGACAGCTTTGGTCGTGCTTACACTGAGGTGAATAAGTCTTGGGATAAAACATTGTCCTTCAAGTACTGGGCGGAATATCTTCCAAACTTTACGAACGCGGACGGCTATCTGTTTAACACCGAAGCTTCGATCAACATCATGCTTAATTCGGTGTTCTCTTTGCGTTATGCCTACCTATTACAATATCAAAATCAGCCACCAGACAGTGGAAAGCATTCAACAACTACGTCTACAATGAACCTTGTGGCAAAATTTTAGACATCACAGAGCCTAAAGAAAGGACACTGTTCTATGTTAAAAGAATTTAAAACCTTTATCATGCGAGGCAATGTTTTAGATCTGGCCGTCGGTATCATCATCGGTGCGGCGTTCACAAAGATCGTAACTTCATTTGTCGGCGACGTTTTGATGCCTGTGATCAGTCTTGCGCTGGGCAAGGTGGATTTCTCGAATTTGTTCGTTGCACTTAATGGCGGAACTTATGCCACTTTAGATGCGGCAAAGAAAGACGGTGTTGCGACCCTCAACTATGGCTTGTTCGTCAATGCTGTTATTGACTTCCTTATCGTAGCTTTTGCCATCTTTATGTTGATCAAAGCGATCAACCGATTGCAAAAGAAAGAAGAAGCGAAAGCACCGGATACGAAAGAGTGTCCTGAGTGCTTGTCGACCATCCCGTTGAAAGCCCGTAAGTGCTCTCATTGTGGAAGCCTTCAGACCTCGACCATGTATTCAGATAAGGGCACCGCCCCAGGAATGAATATTTAATTATGTTTCCTTAAAAGGGAGTGGCGACACTCCCTTTTTTTCGTCTCAATTTGAGGCGTAAACTTTCTCTCCACAAGTGCCGATAAATGGTACTGCAATTGCATCATCAAACTGCATCGGGGAGGAGTTCAAATGAATCACATTTCGAACTATACAAACAAGACGACTGTCAAAACACTAATCAAAGTTGTTTCTGTGCTGGCGATTTTTTCGGGTACGGCACTCGCCGCTGACCCGACACCGTCATCTTCTTCAAGTACACCATCCGCAGATACAAGTAGTGTTTTAGCTTCTCTTCTATTAAGAAATAATGATGATGCTTGCCAACGAGCTCAAACAACTGTTTCAAACGCTGTGAAGGATATCGGATCTGCCTGTAGAAAAGCGGGACTAGGTGGTGTCAGCAAGTGTATTGAATCATCTATCTCATGTGGTTCTACTATGGGCTCTGATGTTTTCTCAACAACAGCTCAGGCACTAGCACAAAACAGCAGCAACCAAAATGTACAATTGGCTGGGGCTGTCCTAGGCCAATCAGAGGCAAAGAACTCTTGCCCACAAATGAGCGGTCGTGACTATTGGTCAGAAAAAGATAAAATCACCAAAGATATTGATTCGACGCAAAAAGAACTCGCTGACCTCAATGACGATAAAGCAAAAGTTCAAGACGATTTTAATAAGCAGATTCAAGATTTGCAGGACGACCTCAATAAAGCACAAGAAGAGCTCGATAAGCAAAAGCTTGATATGAAAGACAAGAAGCGTAAACAACTTGCTGACTTCCAGACAAGCCAAAACCAAGCAAAAGAAGAGCTTCGCAAAAAAAGCTCCGATGTTTTAAGTCTTCGTGGTCAGTTAATCAAGTCTCAGCAAGACCAAGCGCTCCAACTTATTGCTATGACAGATGCCTCAGGTAAACGTGCCTGCATGAGAGCTGTTAATGATGCAAAGAAAGCCTACGATGCTATTGCCACTAATGGCAGCGGCAATTACATCGCTAAGGCTAGACAAAAGAAAGACGATCTGATCAATACATACAACGATTGCATGGATTCTTTTGCGCAACAACGTAATGCCTTAAATAAGTCAAAGAAGCAGGAGCAAGATCAGATCAACAAAGCAATCACGGATGCTCAGCAATCCAGTGATGAAATCTCAAACGGTTTAAATACTGCTCAAGAGCAACTAACTGAGATGCAAAACGATGCGCAGACTGAAGAGGACAATGCGACTCAAAAAGTCGTAAAACTGATGCAAACGAACCAAAACAAAATGTTGGCTGCGCAGCAAAAAATGCAAACGAATTTACAGACCCTTACTACAAAGAATCAAAGTTTGACCGAAAAACTGAACCGTTTGAACAACTCCCTCATGACTCTAGGTGCTGCACCTAAGTCTCGTAGCAGTGACTATTCACCGGAAGATGCATCAAGCGATATCTCCTCAAGCGTCGATACCGCTTTGACAACAATGGATAATTTCAACAACAGCACCGATACTGCCAAAAAAGCCTGTTTCAAAAAAGGCTATGAAGAAACTCGCCAAACACTCGAAGGCTATCGCGAAGGAGTTAAATAGACTCGTCTTCGGACCAGTGTCCCTAGACCCGTACGATATGCACTGATAGTATGGGGGCTTGTTAAAGGAGCCCCCTCAAGTGCTTAAGAAAATCATCCTGCTCATCACTGCTCTTGGCCTCATTGGTATCTTCGGTTTGTTTCTAGTTTATCAATCAGTTAAGTCAAGTTTACCACAACTTATCACTGTCAAAGACTACGAACCGCTTTTGGTTTCTCAAGTCTATGATCGCAATGGAAAAAAGATCGGCGAGTTCTTTCGCGAACGCCGCACCTTGGTTCCCTATGACAAGATTCCAAAAAACTTAGTGAATGCCTTCTTGGCGGCGGAAGATGATCAATTCTTTCAACATAAGGGTATCAATCCTCAAGCTATCTTCAGGGCTGCTTTAGCCAACTTAAGAGCTGGTCGTTCGGTTCAAGGGGGATCGACGATTACTCAGCAGGTTGCTAAGACATTGCTTTTGTCTTCTGAAAAAACTTTGACTCGTAAAATGCGCGACATCTTACTTGCTCTTGAGATGGAGAAGAACTTAAGCAAACAAGACATCCTGTTCTTGTACCTGAATCAAATTTACTTCGGACAAGGTGCCTACGGTGTTGAACAAGCGGCGCAAACTTACTATCGCAAACCTGTTTCTAAATTAACTTTGTCAGAAATGGCAATCCTAGCAGGTCTCCCGCAAGCTCCAAGCGGATACAGTCCGGTAAGAAATCCACTTCGCGCTAAAGAACGTCAGATGTACGTGTTACATCGTATGGCTGATGTTGGCTTCATCACCAAAGAAGAGGCCGACAAGGCTGGCAAAGAGCCTGTGAAAGTTTACGTTCGTGAAAACTATGAAGAGTTCGCTCCATTCTTCCTTGAAACTGTACGCCAGCTCCTAGTCACTCAGCTTGGCGAAGATATGGTTTTGGATAAAGGTCTTCGCATCTACACCAGCCTTGATCTTACGAAGCAACTAGCAGCTCAAGACTCTGTGATGGCGGGTCTTAAAAGTCTTGATAAACGCCAAGGCTACCGTGGGCCTTTGAAAAATATTGCTGATGAAAAAGGTGTTCAAACTTTCCTAAAGGACACTCGATCAAAGCTTGTGGGTGAATCCACTCCAGAGCGCATCATTATGCCTGACGGAAAATTTGCCGACATCGTTCCAAAGCGTGATGATAAAGCTGCGAAGGAACATCCTCTTCTGCCTACTTACATCAAGATTCGTGACTCTGTTCAAGGGATCGTCCACGACATCGACGACTCTACGGGATTGGTGTACGTGCAACTTCCTGATACTCAAGGCTTGATTGACTTCGATACGATGACTTGGGCCCGCAAACCTGACTCTGACAAGCGTTATGATCTTGCGACAATTAAGAAGCCTTCGGATGCCTTGAAAAAAGGTGATGTGATATTAGTACGTGTTGTGGGTGACAGATTCTCCCCTTCGCGCAACATTGGTCAAAGCAAGAAGAAGAATGTCGCTCCTGCGAAACTTCCAGATTTTGCGAAGTATGTTGATCTTGAATTGGATCAAGAACCACTTGTGGAAGGTGCTTTGCTTTCCATTGACCAACAAACTGAAGATGTCCTAGCTATGGTTGGCGGAACGAGCTTTGGAAAGAGTGAGTTCAACAGAGCCATCCAAGCTCCTCGTCAAACGGGTTCTTCATTCAAGTCCATTGTTTACACGTCTGCTTTAGATAAAGGCTATACGCCTTCAACTCCGATCATGGATGCTCCTTTGGTTTACGAAGAGGGTGGCAACAGTGCTGGCGGAGACGATGAAGGTCAAGGCGATCCAAAAGTTTGGAAACCTGCGAATCACTCGAAAAGTTTCGGTGGTGATATCATCGTACGTAATGCTCTTTCACAATCTTTGAATATTCCAGCGGTCAAAGTGATCGAAGACGTGGGCGTGCCTTGGGCTACTGAGTATGCACACCGTCTGGGAATTTATTCTCCACTAAATCCTGACTTCACCTTGGTTCTTGGATCAAGCAGTGTGACTTTGTATGAGATGACCAAAGTATTCTCTGAACTGGGTCGCCTAGGAAAACGCACTCGCCCTTTGTTGATTCATAAAGTTGAAGACAAAAACGGCAAAACATTGATGGAAACGATTTCCCTTGATGCGCGCATGGAAAAAGAGCTTAAAACTTACGACGATGATTTCGAAAATCGTCGTAAAGACTATCTTGCTATCGCTAAGGACCCAGCGAAACTTGAAGAGTTCAAAAAGAAAGAACCAAAAAAAGCTGCTCTTGCTCAGAATATTTTCTTCGATGATGCAGATCAGTTGATCAAGCCAACCACGGCATTTGTTATGACCTCCCTTCTTAGAGGAGTTGTTGAAGACAAAAAAGGAACCGGAGCAAGCGCTCGTGCCGTAGGTCGTGAAGTCGCTGGTAAAAGCGGTACGACGAAAAAATACTATGAACCATGGTTT
>CAZPYX010000115.1:0-13670 GCA_964590635.1 uncultured Bdellovibrio sp. | reverse complement strand
GAAAACGCATCATGGCTGGGAAATTCGGCAATATGGGAAACATGATTTTACATCGGGCTCGCTTGAACACTGATGGATCCCTTGATTCAACTTTCCAAATGGACCCAAAGTTCAATGATACGGTTCAAGCCCGCGCTGTTCAAAGTGACGGAAAAATTCTTTTAGCTGGAACGTTGATGATGGCCGGGGCTGTCAATCCATGGCGGTATCGTCTTACTAGAATCAACAGTGATGGCACCTTAGATACAACTTTTAACATCGCTACATTTAATACAAGTGTAACGGCCATCGCCCTGCAAAGTGACGGGAAAATTTTAGTGGCGGGTTTCTTTACGACCTTCAATGGAGGCCCTCAAAACAGAATCATACGTTTAAATATTGATGGAACTCGTGATGCTAGTTTTAACATTGGATCGGGCTTCGACTCCTATGTCTGGAATATGGCCTTGCAAAACGATGGAAAGATTTTAGTAGCCGGATCCTTCACAAACTATGCTGGAACAGCCCAGAAAGGCCTCAGCCGTCTTAACTCTGATGGTAGCTTAGATGGCACCTTTAACATTGCAACAGGCTTTGGAGGCATGTCAGGAGGAGCCATCTTCATAGTTGCCCAACAAAGTGATGGCAAAATCATGGTTGGAGGAAATTACGCCTCCTTCAATGGTTCAGAACCTTGCATTACAAGACTGAATGCCAATGGCTCCTTGGATGCGACCTTCAATACTGGAAATAAATTTGGCGCATCCGTCACGTCTTTTGTTTTTCAAGGAGGGAAAATTTTAGTAGGCGGAAGTTTTAGTGTCATAAATTCTGCTACCTATAATTTTTTGGTACGACTTAATAACGATGGCACAAAAGATAACACCTTTGATATCGGCGCCACAGATGGCGTCTTCAACGTCAATGCAGGATTTAATAATGACGTCAATTCACTCTCCATTCAGAGCGATGGTCGAATCATTGTGGGCGGATTGTTTTCAAAACTCAATGGAACTGCCCAAAACTATATTGTGCGTTTGAATTCAGATGGCACGAAAGATTCCAGTTTTGACATCAAGGGAGGATTTAGCAGCGGAGTTACCGACGCGTATGTTTTAAACGATGGCAAAATATTTGTCATCGGGGGCTTCGAGACCTTTGACGGAACCTCTCAAACCCGCATTGCTCGACTAAACGCCGATAACACACTCGACATAACGTTTAATACAGGTTCTGGATTTAATAACGTCGTCTACGCAACGGCAATCCAAAGTGATGGCAAAATATTAATTGGCGGTGACTTCACGTCTTACAACGGAGTTTCACAAAATAGACTCACACGAATCAACGCCGATGGAAGTATAGACAACGGGTTTGCGACGAACCTTGGAGCCGGATTCAATCAAGCGATCTCGATTCTGGCAATACAATCCGACGGGAAAATCCTGGCAGCAGGCGGTTTCACCACATTCAATGGAGCGCCGAAAAAATACATCCTGCGGCTGAACAATGATGGAACCGTGGATGGAAGTTTTGCTGCTCCTGCCATCAATTCAGGAATCTACTCCATCGCCCTTCAAAGTGATGGAAAAATTTTCGTCGGGGGAGACTTTGACTCATCATCAGGAATGGGCTCAGATTGCTTGGGCCGACTGAACTCAGATGGTTCTCCAGATCTAGCATTTAATAATAACGTGGGCTCTGGAGGGTTTAATAGTTCTGTTTTGGCCATGGCACTTCAAGCCGATGGCAAAATTGTCGCGGGAGGCGACTTCGACGCCTACAACGGTGCTGGACCGAATTACATCGTAAGATTCAATAGTGATGGAACTCAAGACCTCAGTTTTAATCAAGGCGTCGGGTTTGATGGCGATATCTATACGTTAGGAATTCAAAGCGACGGCAAGATTATCGCCGGCGGAGACTTTGCCTCCTTCAACGGAGTAGCACAGAACTTTATCACCAAAATAAATACAGACGGCACGCTAAATGCTACATTCGGCAGCAATATCGGAGTCGGGCCCAACGGCGAGATTCTAAATTTAAAAATTCAAAGCGATGACAAGATCTTCATTGGCGGAAGATTTACAACCTACGATACAGCCTTGCAACACCACGTAGGAGTTCTGAACTCCGATGGCACCATGGATACGAATTTCTAATTTTCAACTCAACTTGACCACAAAGTCCCAGGTTCTAATCGCATCTTTTCTTAGATCGGCCTGGGCTACTCTCAATTAATCTCTTTTCTTTGCAGGAATGCCAAACCACAGAAGTGGCAAAGATCTCTTATTCCTTCATAGTTTATTTTAACAAAGACTGTCTCATCAGTAGCTTCTTCGCGTGCTTAAACTATAGTCGATCTATTTCAATGCCCTAAATAAAACTCAAAAGGATTTTACAATGATGAACAAATGCCTACTTATTTTAGCATCCACTTTACTATCTCTTTCTACCTATGCAGCAGAGCCTGCCACAACAGCGGCCGCCCCTGCTGGTCCTTCTGACCCGCAAATTGCCGCAATTGTAGTAACAGCCAACACGGTAGACATTGATGCCGGAAAATTAGCAAAGCATAAATCCAAAAACAAAGAAGTAAAAAAGTTCGCCCAACAAATGATTACGGACCACACCGCCGTAAATAAAAGTGCCGTCGACTTGGTCAAAAAATTAAAGGTAACTCCTGAAGAAAACGACACCAGCCGCTCTCTTAAAAAAGGTGGCGGCGACAACATGGTTAATCTTAAACATCTTAAGGGTAAAGACTTTGATAAAGCCTATATTGACCATGAAGTTTCCTATCACGAAGCTGTCATAGACGCCATCGACAAAACTTTGATTCCTTCAGCAAAAAATGAAGAACTCAAAGCACTGCTAGTAAAAGTCCGTCCCGCATTTGAAGCCCATCTGGAACATGCGAAAAGTCTTCAATCCAAAATGCAGTAAAGCCCAGAAGACGTGATTCTTTTTGGAAAAATAAATCTGATATTCTTTGCGCTCTTCTTTGCTTTTCAAAGTGGAGCGCAATCTCATTCAGCCACTACAAATCAACGGCAGACCATAGTGATCGATATGATGAAATTTAACCCCGACCTCGTAGAAGTAAAAGTAAATCAAAGTATCACTTGGATGAACAATGACCTAGTTCCACACACTGTCACAGCAGACTCCGGAGAGTTCAAATCAGGAGTCATAAATCCCGGCAAACATTGGAAATACAAACCTAAGAAAAAAGGCTCCATCGCCTACCACTGCTCACTTCATCCAACGATGAAAGCGGTGTTAAACGTTGACTGATACGCACTTGCGGAGTCAAAATATCCCCCTTCAGACATAGCCATCGACGCCAATAACAACGTTTTTATCCTAGATTAGTTGGTAAATTCAGTTGTTAAATTCAACTCAACGGGAATTCCGCTGCGAAATTAAGGTGCATATCTTTCAAAAATATCGTCCATCTTGCCAGACAACCGAAGACTGGAAAGAGCGTGGCGCAATAATTCGACGTCCTCTGGTGGGACCTTCCGTGACACCATCACATACTGAGCCTGCGAAGCTAGCACCACGGGAAGAACTTTAAACTTATCTTTCCACTGAGATCGACTTAAAATATCCCTGATTCCCAGATCGGTGACCATGAAGTAACGTCCTCGACCACTTTCTAACTTTCTTAGATTTACTTCGATGGTTCTTCCTGAAGAATCCAGATTCAGACCTGGCTGACGTTCAAGAAAGAGCTGCAGAGCCGTCCCGAAAAGAGTCAGCACAACATCACCCGACTTATTCGAGCGCAAATCATTGATGGATTTGATTTTAGCACTTTCATCCTTTCGTACCACCAGAACAAATCTAAATATATGAAGTGGTACATCGACGAAATAAAACTTTTTTTCCCGTTCAGGGGTTTTAAAGGATGCTATAAAAACATCCCGACGTCCTGCCTGCAAATCCTTCTCGATACGTGGAATTGTGCAAAACTGATCGTATCCAACAAATTTGATATTTTGATCAACTCCATGAAGGGCCTTGATAATATCAATGGAGTATCCTCTAATTTCTTTATTAAAAAGATAAAATTTCGGATAAAAATCCTGAGCACAAGTACGAAAGACGACCGCCTGACTCCCAAGAGGAGTCAGGAACAAAAGAATGCTACAAAATAGTCTGCATGTGGTGGACATAATATTATCATAATAGATGGGTAAGGTTTGGCAATAGCCCTCAAACTGAAAATTCGTTTTTTAGAGTCACGTAAGCCGCGTGGATTTTTTAATTTACTCAATTGACGTTTGTAAGTTAAAAGCGTCGAAACATATTTATGATGAAAAAAGATCGCTATCAGAATGAAATGGCTGTATCCTCTGAGATAACACCTCAATAAAGCTACGATTTCCATGATTTTGAGCGAGTTTCAACGTTGGTACAAATCGCAAACGCGATGAATTAAAAATTAATTTGCCAAACAGAATTAGGAAACTTTTGAAAATAAAAAAGCTAACTCTCAAGAAGGATGAATTACCAAGTGAGTTATTTCCACGGCTTTTAGGTAATGTATTTCATTTCACGACTTCTAGGAGTTGGAACAACATCCAATCCTGCGCCTATGTCGACACCAATCAGACAGGCAAATATCGGACTACTTCGGTTCATTCACAGCAGAGCTTGGGGCACCATTTAGACGCAGTCTGTATGTTCGACCTTCGCGGCAAGGAAGAAACTGTCTTTCGCAAAGATTGGATTCTTTTTGACTACTTCAATCGAAGATGGACTACAGAGCCGTCCTATTTTCTAATTCTTGCCCCACAACACTTATCATCAATAAAAACTTTAAGGGATATTGACGAGACTCTTAAACAGGACAAAATGTATATACCAGAGGTTGAAAGTTGGCACTTAGGAAAGTTGCCTTTGGAACGAGTGGAATTGATTTATCAAGTTCAAATTATTCAAAACTAATTCTAGATCGCGCAATGTAATTTGAAATACTGGCTCGTTTAGAGGAACTCACGCTGCAAACGCCGCAAAAGTCACCACAGACGCTCTTTGATTTAACCATGATTCAAAATGACTCATTGACGTTCCTAAGACTTAACACCATGGGAACATCAGCGAGCTAGGTCTGTGAGCATCTTCCCAAATTGAAACATGCATACGTCAGGAACATTTTCTTTTATGAGGAAGTTCCAATTCTCAATAAGGAGGGCATCTGTACTGCTTCTTCTAAGTAGGCGGGTTCCTTAACTAGGTGTTCCGACACATTTAGGAACAAAAAAACCAAAGCGACGCGAAAATAAAAATCTTATACACAATTATTTCATAAAAAGTTTCGGTTAATTTATTCAGCCCCCCTAAGAAGTGCCGATAAGTTAACCATGAGATATTTAACTTCGTGTACTTTCGTGATGATTCCGTTTCTGGCAGTGATGACCATGGCGTCTCCGCAAACTCTGACCTACCAGGGGCGCATTCTAAAATCAGATGGCTCTCCGCTAGAGTACGGCAATGTCTCATTTGTATTTCAAATAACAGATCCAGCAGGCAGCTGCGTGATTTTTCAAGAACAGGTGACCGGTTATAACATGACCAACTCCGGGGGCGTGTTTGATGTACCCATCGGCTCAGGTGCCATTCAGTATCCGAATGGTGCCGGTACCAATGTTCTTGATGCCTTTAACAACTCAACCCGCTTCACCTGCGGCAGTTGCACAAGTTCCGGAAGCACCTACAGCTGCACACCGGGAAGTGGTCGTTATCAAACCACAACAGGCGATGGAAGAAAACTGCGCGTTCAGTTCTTCGATGGCGTTGGCTGGAAGTTGATTTCACCGGACGCTGTGATTCGCTCTGTTCCCTTTGCCGGGTACGCCCTATCCGCGGAAAAACTTGGCAACAATATCGCATCAGACTTTTTAATTAAAACCGGCCTCCCCACCTGCACGGCAGGAACCTTTCTGAGCTGGGACGGCAGTGCTTTGTCCTGCGCCCCTGTGAGTGGTACCTCGGGCGGCACTGTGACCAATGTCACCTCCTCTAATTCTTATATCTCTATAAGCAACAGTACATCGACTCCGACCATTACTGTGAATGTAGGAACTACGACTAACACTGTTGCTGCAGGCAATGACCCGCGTCTTGTGAATGCAATACAAACCGGTGCAGTAGCTAGTGGTGATCTTGCCGGAACCTATCCTGGGCCCAACGTCGTTGGATTGCAGGGGGTTGGCGTTTCTTCAACAACACCCACTTCCGGACAATTTTTTAAATTTAACGGCACTCAGTGGAGTCCTTCTGCTATTGCTACGTCAGATGTCAGTGGCTTGAATGCTTCTTTGAGTTCATATCTGACCCAGTCTGCCTTCAATAGCTATGTCGCTTCGGCCAACTGCACTTCAAGTCAGACAATGTACTGGAACTCTGTCGCTGGTAACTTTCAGTGTTTGACGATCAATGCCACCTTGAGTGGAGATGTCACAGGTACGACTGGAGCGGCAAAGGTCGTAGCTCTACAGAACAATCCCGTGGATATCACTGCGCCCGCACTCAATCAGGTGCTTAAGTGGGATGGTTCGAAATGGGCTCCCTCGACCTTGCCTGCTGGAAATCCCGGAACCGTGACTAATGTCACCGGCACAGCTCCTATCAATGTCGCAACAGGATCCTCGACTCCGGCGATCTCCATCACTCAAGCAACAACATCTACCAATGGATATCTGGCCTCTGTAGACTGGAATACCTTCAATGGCAAACAAGCAGCTGGAAATTACGTCACCGCTTTAACTGGAGATGTAACCGCAGTTGGTCCCGGCTCTGCGACCGCCACGGTCAGTGCGCTTCAGGGCAATACCCTAACCATCACCACACCTGCCAATAAAGACTATTTGAAATTCAACGGCACCAAGTTTGTGAATGCACCACTGGCGACGGCGGACTTAAGCGGGATAATTCCCGCTGCTAATATGCCGGCGTTTTCCGGGGACGTGACCTCATCAGCGGGTTCTACAACATTAACTCTAACAAACTCAGGCATCACCGCAGGGACATACAAATCTCTCACCGTGGATGCCAAAGGCCGTGTCACTGCAGGCACTAATCCGACCACATTGTCAGGCATGGGTATTTCAGACGGAGTCCAAAATGCAGGTAACGTCATCAGTATGCAAGCGGGTGCTGATGCTTCAAAATCCGCAGCCTCTACCAACGGGCGATTTTATTTTGCCACCGATACTCAAAAAATTTACTTCGACAATGGGTCATCCTGGGTTCAGGTCGCATCCAACGTCGGATCTGGTGGTACGATTACAGCTTTGACCTCGGATGTGAGTGCCAGTGGCTCAGGCTCTGTAGCTGCGACCGTCACTTCTGTGGGCGGATCCACTGCCGCCACTATTCACAGTGCAGAACTGGCGGCAAATGCTGCCACAAATCTCAACACAGCTTCCGCAATAATAAAACGTGATGGTTCCGGAAACTTTGCCGCCGGATCTGCAAATCTTTCTGGCGTTATTCTGCGGGATGCAGGATCCAACACTGTGACTCTGCAAGCGCCAGCTGCGGTCGGCACCAGCTACATTTTGAAATTCCCCACGGGTGTCGCGGCATCCAATGGTCAGGTACTTTCTTCAGACACTTCCGGAAATCTGAATTGGATCACACCCTCCACCACGGCTGCTCCGTCTGGAAGCGCCAGTGGAGATCTGTCTGGCACTTATCCCGGCCCGACCGTGGCAAAGATCCAAGGAACAGCCGTCAGTGCTGGGGCACCTTTAAACGGTCAGTTCTTCAAATACAATGGAACGAATTGGTCCGGCACCAGCATCAATCTGGCTGATATCAAATCAACGATCACTCCATTTGGCGGAGCTTTTGCCAGTGCCGCATGTTCGGCAAATCAATCTCTGTACTGGCAGTCGTCTTCGGATACTTTTCAATGTCAGTCTGTTGCGATCAATGATGGACAAGTCACCAATACCGTCTCCCGAACGGCCAACACCTTCCTTGCTGCTCCGAACGGCAGTGCGGGTGCTGCCAGCTATAGAGCCATCGCCTCTGCGGACCTTCCCACCACCGGAGCTAGTGGTGCCTACATCAACGGAGGAAACTCTTTTGGTGCAGCGGCAACTCTTGGCACCAATGATGGCAATACACTGGGACTGAAAACCAACGGCTCCACTCGAATGACGATAGACACCAGCGGCAATGTTGGTGTGGGCACCGCCAGCCCTGCTCAAAAGTTCCATTTGCAGTCTGCCGGTGATGTCTACGCCCGCATCGGCAGTTCCGGGACTTCGAATTCCGCACAAATTGAATTCCAAAGAGGCTCTACACAAAGCTGGATCGGTCCCACGGGATCCGAATTTGATCTCTGGTCTACAGAAAATGGACCTTTGGTTATTGGGGTAAATTCCGGCGAACGCATGAGAATTCAAGCCAACGGAAATGTGGGGATTGGAACTTCCTCTGCCTCCTCACCGTTGACTGTCAACGGTGTCATCTATTCGTCCTCGGGGGGAATCAAATTCCCGGATGGCAGCGTGCAAACTTCTGCTTCCACCACCAACGGCGCACAATTTGATTCCGGCTGGTTTCAATCCGTGGTCAACAATACGTTCACACTTCCCCATGGCTTAGCCGTGACACCGTTATATGTTACTGTTCTGGCCAAGGATAATTCGTCCGGAAAAATTATCAACGTTTCGTCTCAGTACGCTTATGGCTACGGAGCCTATGGCGGTCTTACCAACGTGACCTTCGACAACACAAACATCAAGGTCGTCACCTTTAGCGATCCCAATATCGGTTCCTTCGTGAATGGCAGCGGCACCACTGCTGTCTTAACACATGCAAATGCATCCCTCAGGGTCCTTGCTTGGACAACAGGTGGACCCTCTCCAGGTTATTGGAGTCAGTCCGGCACTTCCATTTACTATAACGGTGGCAACCTTGGCATCGGCACCAGCACTCCGGGCCAGGCACTTTCCGTGAATGGAGTGATCGAATCCACTTCCGGAGGCATCAAGTTTCCTGATGGCACGACACAGACGACAGCTTCAAGCACAGCACTGACCTCCTGGACAAATGCGGGTGCAGCGACTTTGAGTGCAACAACCACAGCTCCCACCAAAGGCACAAACACCACAGATTCAGTCCGTTGGCGGCGCGTGGGTGACACGATGGAGATGCGCTGGAACTATGTGCAGACAGCAGCGGGGGTTGCAGGCTCTGGCAACTATTTAATTACCATTCCTGGAGGTTATTCGGTCGACACGGCAAAGCTGCCGGTTCCTTCCAGCGCCCTTGACCGCAGGGCCTACGTCGGCACAATCGGGATCTACTATGGCGGGCAATGTTCAGGTCAGGTCTATGCTTACAACTCAACCCAATTGTGGGCTGAAGTTATATGTATTAATGGCAGCTCCCCCGGCCAGGGCCCATGGGCTTCGACCTATATCCACTTCGCATATAATGTCACCATCAACCTTGATCTGAAAATTCCAATCTCGGGATGGTAAGACTTAGTTGTCGTTTTCAAAAATTCGTAAAAGCCTCTATCATTCCAGCGGCAATTCGTATTCATTGTTCGTTGTTATTTTAATACCTGCATTGCGAAGAGCATTATCCATGGCTGCCTTTACAAGCATCAATAGGCAACCATCAACAGAGCTGTCTCCGCTCAGATCACAAGGGAATATACCACAGCGCATGTTCTCAAGCTTAAAGCGATATTGAGTCGTCGCCAAACCAAACTGTCCATTCCAAACAGTGTACTAGGCCGACATTTTGATTTTCCATGAGGCTGTTATAGGAAGAAAAAGAAACTCTGACTAGAGAATGATTAATGCCATGTTAACCTGCGGTTAATACTCTAAAAAATTTACTCTGCAACGATTCGAGATGCGCCATCACTAAATAAAATCCAGCGCTTTCAAAACTAGTCTCGGCAAAGACATGTCATTTACCAGAAATATATGGGAATTTTTGTGTGACACTTTAAGATGCCGTTTATATTGAATCGAAGAACTAATTAGAATACTCGGTGGCCGTTCCGATATTGATGCTTCAAGATGGTTGCGCAGCTGGTCCGTTGAAGTGCAACAATTGATTTGCAACTGATCAAGTCTTTGACGATGCATTCACTTTGCTCGAATTGAAAACGTTAAATCTGAAGTTCGAGTAGGCGACTCTGCATTGGTGGAGTAATATTTCTCAAACAAGTTAGTCAGGAATTACCAATCCTAATCGGTGTATCATTTTCAAACACTCTATTGAGTTTCTAGAAGCAGGTTCCAATTTAATTCTTTGTCTCTTTCAGTTCCATTTATTTATAAATACGAGGGTTGGTATATCACTTGCAGATACATGCTGCATAGAGTTCATGGTTCAACATATTAAAGTATTAACATTGGAGCTTCGTATGCTTTCAAAATTAAGATTTCTATTTGTGTCTACATTTTTGGTTATACTTTCCACATCGGCTTACGCTGAAAATGGTTGGTTGAGAATTCCCACTGAAAAGGGTGCCGATGTGACATGCGATGTGACTGGTGACTTTATCGAAGATCTTTTTGGTGCTAAGAGAGAATTAATTATTGGATATCAAAGAGATAAGAATTCCCTTTCGGGAGAACTAATTCGTCTAGATCTTGATGAACCAAAAAATAGAGAGAGGCTTCGTGGTTGTTTGGCAACCAGAACTCAAGCAAATGAAGAGCGTGTAGGTATTTACGTCAATGCCATCACAGGGGATGTTGTTCCAGAAAATGGTTTTTATCATCATCAGGATACTGGCACAGATTCCTGGGTCAAATTGAATGACGTTAGGAAACTTAACTGTGTTCGTGAATACAATTTATCAGCTATTACTTACAGTGAAATACCTAGATACAATATTTTATATATTAAACTAGGCGATAAGAAGAACGCACAGTCCAATACTAATATGGACCAGATCATTCAAGTATGCAAAGCTACCAAAATTGAATCTGATCTTAGTGGTAAGGCCATCTTCTTGAATTTAAAAAATGGTGATATGCGGATTGATGACAATCAATTTCAACATGCAAGAAAATAGGCTCTAGATCATTAACGGGGGCAGTCAGGACTTTTGTTATACTTGGTTTACCACAACTAAGTTTTAGCAAAAGGAGTTCCTGGTGCTGACGAGCCGGGAGTTTTTGTACCACTTTTTAAGTTCATAGATGGCCGACAGCTTCTCGGAAGTTTGGTTTAAAAACTTCAGGGGCTGGCGGCCTATATCCCAAAGAACTATGAGGTCGCTTGGTGTTGTAATGCGTCCTCCACTTCTCAATGATAACCTTGGCTTCTAAAAGAGAGTACCCATTCTCCCAAGGACTTTCCGGATGAATAAATAGATACCGTTCGAAAGTTGTTGGGAATTTCAAACTAGACCTACTCTATAGATACACCTAGAAAAGTTAATTTGATGTTCCCGCTGACACCCATTTTTTCCATCCAGTGAGTTTCCCAGAAGTGCTTTGTTGAACTGAGTTGAAGCAGCACAAGTCTTGTCATTTTCTCAGCTCCCTTTTTCGCTCCACTTAAAACCGATTTTTTTAATTCGTCGTTTAATTTCACGCATCATTCTTTCAACAAGTGAAGTCACTTTAGGATTTGAGATTCCTGTCTTAATCCAGTTGTCGATATAAGTAAAAAGCTGCGCCTTCGCATTTTCCACAAAAGTTTTTGCCTTTCTGTAACCAAGAGCGTGAAGTTCCTTTATGAAATTATCAATTGCTGTCTTCATTTCTGTAACTTTAATTTCGATTTTTAATTTATCTTCGATCGACTTCAGTGGCTCAACATCCATCTCGGGTAAATCGAGATATAAAAGTTCATTGAGTTCTTCGGAAATTTTAATGGCCTCGTCCTTGCCGACAATATCTTTGTATCTGAGGAGTGGGGTTAGTTCATGGGTCATATGGAATAAACATCTCTGATGGCTATTGGCAAGCTTCTTAAGGGCTCGTACAAGCTCTTCTTCACCATCAGTGATAAGTGTTCCCGCAATAGGTTTAAATTTTAATTTTTCAGATGGGTGATTTTCTGACTTCAAGTATCTGCCGATATCTTTCCAACTAGCGCGGGTCCATGCGCCAAAGGGAATAACTTCCCCCGTCTTTGAATAGCCGATCACAATGCGAACCTCGCCGCGATTGGAACCCTTATCATCCTTGTCCTTTTTAAAACCTGTTCCATCAGCTACGAGGAAATCCACTCGTTGTTTCGTATTCATATTTGTGGAGTCCGTTTTACTGAACCATCGATGCAACGTCGTGTGCGCAGTGCTAAACCCCATCGTGTCATTTGCTCCTACAGCGCCCACCAATTTAGGGTGGGAGCTCGTGAAGTCTTTGGCATATTTGTATTCGCTACTAAAAATAGCCATTAAATATCCAATCACGATAAATGAAACCATTACCTGACACCAACTAATAATGAAGACCTTCGCCTTCCCCATCGATGTCAAATTTGGATCAAACGGCCACCAATAGAATTTCATTATACTCTCCCGAAATTGCGCACACTATAAACATTAATATATGTATACCGACGGGACAAGTTACACAGATCGACTGGACTACCTCGAAATAAGCTGGCTGGTCTTTCTCAGGAAAAATTGAGAGCTTTAAAGTCATTTTGGCTTCTGTTTTTTAAACACGAAGACCAACCCACCAGTTACAAAGACTGCTAACACTGCAATTAGATATTTCCAACTGAAGCCATTTACTTTTGAGTTGAGGTCATCAAGGTTAACTTGATACTCATCGGCAGGCATCTTGCGCTTTCTATTCATAGTTATTAGAAAATTTAATGAATTTTATGAATATCGATTTCAGAGGGTGGCGAAGTATCTTTATAGGAGAACCGATAGAAGATGATAACTGAAACAACAAAACCTAGGAACCAATAGCCAATTGTTAGAAGCGCTGAAGGGTCATAGGACCATTTGATAAAGTAGTCATCATCCCACCAACACAACCTGCCGCAGGCATCCCCAACAAAGCATTGATGACTTTCTGCTTAGTTGTCAGCGAACTGTTCACAACCTCATGCCTCGGCGGAACAATATTTAGGCTCATCGTAATTTAGCTTTCACCATTGCGTTTATGAACTTTTCCTCTTGATCATCAGCCCATCTGTCAGGCGAAATATACGTCGGAACTTGGCTGACATTTAAACGTCTCACGTACCAATCGAATTCTGAAATGCGTAAGCCATAGGGAGTTCGAATCAATCTATATGTTGCCTCAACATCGCTATTGGTCTCTTGAAATTTCATTTTTTCACTGGAATCAAGCAAGATAACTTCCACAACTTCATTATTTGATACTTCTTGCTTTTTAAATTCAAAGTCAGTAACTATTTCAATCTTAGCCGGCGCATCCAAATGACCCGGACACGCGACAGCAGCGCCACTGCCTGATTTCACAATTTTACCCGAAAGACCATCTTTTACGAATTTCTCAACCAACTCCATAGCAGTAAGATTTATTTTCTCCTTCGAGAAATAACAGCTTTCATCTTCCAATGGGACCGGATCAGATTCTTTTGTAAGAGCCGCTGAACTCAACAGACCACAGTCTGAATCTTTCGAACACGGCACAACCGATTGCTCTTCTGTAAACCCTGCGTAAGTCGCGCTATTGACGAAGAGCGCGAGCATGTGCCAGCGG
>CAZPYX010000114.1:0-13830 GCA_964590635.1 uncultured Bdellovibrio sp. | reverse complement strand
CAATACCGTATCGGTCTCGTTCGTATGGAACGTGCGATTCGTGAGCGTATGTCTCTTCAAGATGTTGAGACAATGATGCCTCATGACCTCGTGAACGCTAAACCAGTGAACGCGGTTGTTAAAGAATTCTTCGGTTCATCTCAATTGTCTCAGTTCATGGATCAAACGAATCCGTTGTCAGAGATCACGCACAAACGTCGTTTGTCTGCTCTTGGACCCGGCGGTTTGACTCGTGACCGTGCAGGTTTCGAAGTACGTGACGTACATCCTACGCATTACGGTCGTATCTGTCCGATTGAAACTCCAGAGGGACCAAACATTGGTTTGATCGCTTCTTTGGCTACTTACGCTCGTATCAACAACTACGGTTTCATTGAGACTCCGTACAGAAAAGTTGATCAAGGCTCTGTATCTAAAGACATCAACTACTTGTCAGCTCTTGAAGAAGCTGGTCACTATATCGCTCCTGCGGCTCGTGACGAAGCTGGAAACAAAGCCATCCAAACTGCAACGACAATCACTCGTCGTGACGGTGAGTATGAAATCGTAGATAAAGAAAAAGTAGCTTTGATGGACGTTTCTCCATCTCAGTTGGTTTCTATCGCGGCGTCTTTGATTCCGTTCCTAGAGCATGACGATGCCAATCGTGCATTGATGGGATCGAACATGCAACGTCAAGCGGTGCCTTTGCTCCGTTCTCGCGCTCCACTAGTTGGAACAGGCGTTGAGAGACTTGTTGCTCGTGACTCTGGTACATCTGTCGTTGTTCAAAATGATGGTATCGTTGAGGAAGTAGATGCTTCTCGTATCGTTATCCGTCGTTTTGCTAAAGGTGGAGAACTTGGTGCGAACGTAGATATCTACAATCTAACTAAGTACCAACGCACAAATCAAAATACATGCTTCAATCAAAAACCAATCGTAACAGTTGGTGACAAGGTTTCTAAAGGCGACATCGTTGCTGACGGACCTTCTACTGAACTTGGTGAGTTGGCATTGGGACAAAACATCCTAGTAGCCTTCACTCCTTGGCAGGGTTACAACTTCGAGGATTCTATCTTGATTTCTGAGCGTTTGTTGAAAGACGACGTTTACACATCTATTCACATCGAAGAGTTCGAGTGCGTAGCGCGTGACACGAAATTGGGTAAAGAAGAGATCACTCGCGATATCGCCAACGTTGGTGAAGAAGCACTTAAAGATCTTGATAGCTCTGGTATCGTTCGCATCGGTGCGGAAGTTCGTCCAGGCTTCATCCTAGTTGGTAAAGTTACTCCTAAAGGTGAAACACAACTTTCTCCTGAAGAAAAACTCTTGAGAGCGATCTTCGGTGAAAAAGCGGGCGACGTACGTGATACATCTCTTCGTGCTCCATCTGGCGTTTACGGAACTGTTATCGATGCTCAAGTTTACTCTCGTGAAGGTGCTGACCGTGACGAACGTTTGGCTTCAATCATCGAAGAGAAAAAACGCAAACTTGAAAAAGATTTGGCAGTTGAACAAAACGTTATCAAAAATAACTCGATCTCTAAACTTCGCGATATCTTGGTAGGTAAAATCACTACTGGCGTATTGTTGAATGAAGACGGAAGCCAAAAGCTTCTTAATAAAGGTCAAAACATCACTGTAGCGGATATCGAAACAATTCCATTCGAGTTGTTGAACTATATCCCTCTTGAGCAAGACCTAGAGTTCCAAGTTAACAAAATCATCGACAATGCTCGTAACCAACTTGACGCAGTTAAATTGGTATTCAACGAGAAAATCGATCGTCTCCGTAAAGGTGACGAGTTGCCTCCTGGCGTGATCAAAATGGTCAAAGTTTACGTTGCGATTAAACGTAAAATGCAAGTCGGCGATAAGTTCGCGGGCCGCCACGGTAATAAAGGTGTCGTTTCTAAAGTATTGCCTGTTGAAGACATGCCATACCTTGCAGACGGTTCACCGGTTGACATGGTTCTAAATCCACTGGGCGTTCCTTCTCGTATGAACATCGGGCAAATCCTCGAGGTGCATTTGGGTTGGGCTGCGCACAATCTTGGTAAGCAACTAGGTGAACACTTAACTAAGTGGAACGCTGAAAATGCTCGTAAAGAGATGAAAGATATCTTCAGTGATAACGAAATCAGCGCGAAACTTGACGGTGCTGACGACGCTTCATTGAAAGCAATGGTAACTCGTATGAAGAATGGCGTGCACGTTGGCACTCCAGTATTCGACGGTGCTCGTGAAGCAGACGTAAAGAGCTTGCTTGCAAAAGCTGAAGTTCCTTTGACTGGTAAATCTATCCTGTTCGATGGTCGTACAGGTGAGCCGTTCACGAACCCAGTTACTGTCGGTATCATGTACATGCTTAAGCTTCACCATCTGGTTGAAGAGAAGATCCATGCGCGTTCTATCGGACCTTATTCACTCGTTTCGCAACAACCATTGGGCGGTAAAGCACAATTCGGTGGTCAGCGTCTAGGGGAGATGGAAGTCTGGGCGATCGAGGCATACGGAGCTGCATACTCACTACAAGAGTTCCTAACTGTTAAGTCAGATGACGTAGCTGGAAGAACACGTATGTATGAAAGCATCGTAAAAGGCGAAAATATCCTTGAGCCGGGCTTACCTGAATCATTCAACGTATTGGTGAAAGAGCTTCAGTCTCTTGCATTGAACGTAGAGTTGATGGAGTCCGACATCCTTCGTGACCAAGATGAAGATCTTGGCGACGACGGTATCGAGGGTGGTGGATCTGTTTCGACTCCAAGTGAGTCGGGTCAGCATTAATTTAAACTTTAACAACAGGGGTGTTCTTTGAGAGACTTGTTGAATTTTTTCGATAAACCAAAAGATCCACTTTCGTTTGACGCCGTACGAGTATCGTTGGCGTCACCTGAAATGATTCGTGATTGGTCATTTGGTGAAGTTAAGAAGCCGGAAACTATCAACTACCGTACATTCAAGCCTGAACGTGATGGCTTGTTCTGTGCGAAAATCTTCGGTCCTATTAAGGACTACGAGTGCTTGTGCGGTAAGTACAAGCGTATGAAATATCGTGGCGTCGTCTGTGAAAAGTGCGGCGTTGAAGTTACACAAACTAAAGTTCGTCGTGAACGTTTAGGTCATATTGAGCTTGCAACTCCAGTAGCACATATCTGGTTCTTGCGCTCGTTGCCTTCTCGTATCGGTAACTTGCTCAACCTTTCTTTGAAAGACGTTGAGAAAGTTTTGTATTGTGAAGCACACGTGGTTATCGATCCAATGGAAACTACATTGGAAGAAGGCCAAGTATTGACTGAAGAAGCTTTGAACGCAGCTTTGAACGAATTCGGTCCAGCTTTCAAATACGGCATGGGCGGCGAAGCTGTTCGTGACCTTTTGAGAAAAATTGACCCTGAATACTTGTCACGCAAACTTCGTCTAGAAGCTAAAGATGTCAAATCTGAAGCGGGTATGAAGAAGATCACTAAGCGTCTTAAAGTTGTAGAAGCTTTCAAAGGCTCTATCAACAAGCCTGAGTGGATGATGTTGGAAGCACTTCCAGTATTGCCACCTGATCTTCGTCCTCTAGTTCCACTAGATGGCGGTCGTTTCGCAACTTCAGATCTAAATGATCTTTACCGTCGTGTTATCAACCGTAATAACCGTTTGAAACGTCTTCAAGAGCTTAACGCTCCAGACATCATCATCCGCAATGAGAAGCGTATGCTTCAAGAAGCGGTTGATGCGTTGTTGGACAACGGTCGTCGCGGTAAGACATTCACTGGTCCGAATAAACGTCCTCTTCGTTCACTTTCTGACATGCTCAAAGGTAAACAGGGTCGTTTCCGTCAAAATCTTCTTGGTAAACGTGTCGACTACTCTGGTCGTTCGGTTATTACAGTTGGTCCGACGTTGAAACTTCATCAGTGCGGTCTTCCTAAGAAGATGGCTCTCGAGTTGTTCAAACCATTCGTTTACAACAAACTCGAAGAAAAAGGTCTTGCGACTACAATCAAGCAAGCTAAAAAACTAGTTGATCAAGAGACAGTAGAAGTTTGGGATATCTTGGCAGACGTTGTAAAAGAACATCCAGTTCTTTTGAATCGTGCGCCAACTCTTCACAGATTGGGTATCCAAGCTTTCGAACCAGTACTTCACGAAGGTAAGGCAATCCAATTGCATCCTTTGGTGTGTACGGCATTCAATGCCGACTTCGACGGTGACCAAATGGCGGTCCACGTTCCACTTTCTGTGGAATCTCAAGTTGAAGCTCGCGTTTTGATGATGTCTACGAACAACATCTTGTCTCCAGCATCTGGTAAGCCAATCATCAATCCATCACAAGATATCGTGTTGGGCTTGTACTGGTTGACTCGTATGCGTCCAGGAGCAAGAGGAACTGGTAAAGTATTCTCAAGCGTTCAAGAAGCTCAGTATGCTTACGAGACTGGTCTCGTAGACCTACAAGCGGCTTGTAAAGTGCGTTTGCATGGCAAAGTTCAAGAAACGACAGTGGGTCGTGCGATCTTGTCTGACAACGTACCCAAAGAAGTTCCTTTCAACGAAGTGAACTTGACGATGAATAAGAAACAAATCGCAGCTTTGATCGACAAGACTTTCCGTCTAGCTGGTGCAAAAGCGACTTGTATCTTGGCTGATAAAATCATGGAACTTGGTTTCAAATATTCAACTGCGGCAGGCATGTCTATCGGTATCGATGACATGGTTATCCCAGCTGCGAAGGCAACTTTGATTGCTGACGCTGAAAAACAAGTTACAGAGATCCAACAGCAATACGATGAAGGTTTGATCACAGATGGTGAGCGCTACAATAAGGTAGTGGATATCTGGGCACAAACTGCAGATAAGATTGCTAAAGAAGGTATGAACGCGATTGAAAAACAAACGTTCGTAGTCGACGGTAAAGAAACTGTTGGGCCTTCATTCAATCCGATCTTCATCATGGCTGACTCCGGAGCCCGTGGTTCCGCTGCGCAGATTCGTCAGTTGGGCGGTATGCGTGGTTTGATGGCGAAACCATCAGGTGAGATCATCGAAACTCCGATCACTGCAAACTTCCGTGAAGGTTTGACAGTTATTCAATACTTTATCTCTACGCATGGTGCTCGTAAGGGTCTTGCCGATACAGCTTTGAAAACTGCGAACTCTGGTTACTTGACTCGTCGTTTGGTTGACGTTGCTCAAGACGTGGTTGTTTCTGAGATCGATTGCGGTATCGAAGATGGTTTGGAAATCACTCCAGTTTACGAAGCTGGTGAGATCATCCAAAATATCGGCGACCGTATCCTTGGTAGAACGGCATTGAAAGATGTTGTTGATCCAGCAACTAACAATGTTGTTGTTAGAGCGAACCAAGAGATCACTGAAAATGATGTTAAAACTATCGAAGGCCTTGGTATCGACAAAGTTGATATTCGTTCGGCTCTCGTGTGCCAATCTAAACGTGGCGTGTGCGTGAAGTGTTACGGACGTGACTTGTCTCGTGGTGCGACTGTGAACTTGGGTGAGACCGTTGGTATCATCGCAGCTCAGTCAATCGGTGAGCCTGGTACACAGTTGACGATGAGAACGTTCCATTTGGGTGGTGCGGCTTCTCGTGCGGTTGAACAATCAGTTCATACTTCTCGTTACGACGGTACTTTGAAACTTCTTAACGTTCATGCAGTTCCAAACCGTAATGGTAAATTGACTGTTATGAATCGTAACGGTTCCGCTCTAGTAATGGACGAAACTGGTCGTGAGAGAGAGAATTTCAAACTCGTTTACGGCGCTATTTTGAACTTTAAAGAAGGCGATAAAATCGCTAAAGGTCAGACGGTTGCTGAGTGGGATCCATACTCGAATCCAATCATCGCAGAGGTTTCTGCGAAGATCCAATATCAGGATATCGAAGAAGGTTCTACGATGCAGGAACAAGTCGATGCCGTTACTGGTTTCGCGACTAAAGTTATCATGGAGTCTAAATCTTCTGATAACAAACCGACTGTATTCCTAGTTGATGGCAACGGTAAGACGTTGACACTTCCAGGCCGTGACATCCCTGCGAGATACTTGATCCCAGTGGGTGCACAACTTCTAGTTACTGATGGACAAGAAGTTCATTCAGGTGACGTGATCGCGAAAATGCATCGTGAGACTTCTAAAACGAAGGATATCACGGGCGGTCTTCCGCGCGTTGCCGAATTGTTTGAAGCTCGTAAGCCGAAAGAAGCAGCTATCATCTCTGAGATCGATGGTTATGTGACATTCGGTAAAGACGTTAAAGGTAAACAACGTGTGATCGTAACTCCTGAAGTGGGTGAGCAAAAAGAATACCTCATCCCTAAAGGTAAGCACGTTGCTGTAAGAGAAGGTGAGTACGTAAGAGCCGGTGAGGCGTTGATGGACGGTCCAACAAATCCTCATGACATTCTGGCGGTTCTGGGTGCAAAAGCCCTTTCTGCATACCTTGTTGATGAAATCCAAGAAGTTTACAGACTTCAAGGTGTTGGTATTAATGACAAGCACATCGAAGTGATTGTTCGCCAAATGCTACGTAAAGTAGAAATCAAGGACGCTGGAGACAGCCGTTTCTTGGCAGGTGAGCAAGCAGAAAGATATGCTTTCGACGAAGAGAATTCTCGTATCAACCGTGAAGGTGGACAACCTGCTACTTGCAGCCCACTTCTTCTAGGTATTACGAAAGTTTCTTTGAGTACTGATAGCTGGATTTCAGCGGCGTCATTCCAAGAGACAACGAAAGTTCTTACGGAAGCAGCAATCAACTCTCGCACAGACTACTTGCGTGGTCTGAAAGAGAATATCATCATGGGTCGTTTGATCCCTGCTGGTACAGGCTTGACTTCTTACAAACGTTGGAAAGTGTCTGTAGCAGAAGACGACGATACAAATTACGTGGCAGCTTTGCCAGGTATGACGTCTTCAACTCAGCCTCACCAAGGTTAGAACGGTCCATTTCCGGTTTGCCGGGGTGGATTAGGTCCAAAAAATGTGTAAAAAGCTCCAAAAGGGAATCTCACAGCCCTTTTGGAGAAATAAATTTAATAACAAAGTCTTGACCAGGGCGCTTTTGGTAATGTAATTTCCAGCGTCCTGAGTTCGAGGATTTCGAATAAATTGTTTAAGGGGTTTTTAAAGTGCCTACAATTAATCAGCTCATCAAAAATGAGCGTACAGTTCAAAAGAACCAAACAAAGTCTCCGGCTTTGTCATCTTGCCCTCAACGCCGCGGCGTTTGTACTCGTGTTTACACGACTACGCCTAAGAAACCGAACTCAGCGCTACGTAAAGTAGCTAAAGTCCGTCTTTCTAACGGTTTTGAAGTTATCTCTTACATTCCTGGTATCGGTCATAACCTTCAAGAGCATAGCGTTGTCTTGATCCGTGGTGGTCGTGTGAAGGACTTACCGGGCGTTCGTTACCATATCGTACGCGGTGTATTGGATCTTCAAGGTGTGAACGGCCGTCTACGTGCTCGTTCTAAATACGGTACTAAGAGACCTAAGAAATAATAAGGAATTGACACATGTCACGTCGTAAAAAGACCTTTAAAAGAGAAGTAATTCCAGATCCAGTTTTCAAAGATCTAGTTATTGCTAAATTCATTAACAAAATGATGATCCAAGGCCGTAAAGCTACAGCTCAAAAACTTTTCTACGGAGCTCTTGCTGAGCTTGAAGGTAAAGTTCCAAATGAAGAGCCAATGGCAGTATTCAAGAAAGCTCTTGAAAATGTTAAGCCTTCTATCGAAGTTCGTTCACGCCGTGTAGGTGGTGCTACTTACCAAGTACCGGTTGACGTTCGTCCTTCTCGCCGTTTGGCTTTGGCTATGCGTTGGTTGGTAGAGTACTCTCGCGCTCGTGGCGAAAAAGACTATGCTAAACGTTTGGCTGGTGAATTCATCGACGCTTACAACAATAGAGGCAACTCTATTAAGAAGAAAGACGATGTTCACAGAATGGCTGAAGCGAACAAGGCTTTCTCTCACTACAATTGGTAATCTGTATTCATGTCAGCTAAAGATCCTAAAGTTGTAGCTGATCTCAAGTATACTCGTAATATCGGCATCATGGCTCACATCGATGCCGGTAAAACGACGACCACCGAACGTATCTTATACTACACTGGAAAAAGTCATAAAATCGGAGAAGTTCATGATGGCCAAGCCACTATGGACTGGATGGTTCAAGAGCAAGAACGTGGTATCACTATCACGTCTGCTGCTACTATGGCATTCTGGAAAGATCATCGCATCAACATCATCGATACTCCCGGGCACGTTGACTTCACCATTGAAGTTGAGCGTTCTTTGCGCGTTCTTGATGGCGCTGTTGCAGTTTTTGACGGTGTAAACGGTGTTGAGCCTCAGTCTGAAACTGTTTGGAAACAAGCTGACAAATACAAAGTTCCAAGAATTTGTTTTATCAATAAAATGGACCGCGTGGGTGCAGATTTTGTGATGTCTTTCGGGACAATCAAAGACCGTCTTCTTGCGAATCCAATTCCTGTTCAAGTTCCAATCGGTGTTGAAGATACATTCCGTGGCGTTGTCGATTTATTAGAAAATCGCGCTTATGTTTGGAGTCAAACAGCAGCCATTGGCGACAGCTTCGAAACTACCGATGTTCCCAATGACATGAAAGAGGAAGTTGCGCGCTTCCGTACTGAAGTCGTTGAGAAGATCGTTGAGTTTGATGATGTCCTCCTCGAGAAATATCTCAATGGAGAAGAAGTGACTGTGGCTGAATTAAAGGCGGCACTTCGTAAAGGAACTCTTGAGTTGAAAGCATTCCCGGTATTCTGTGGAGCTGCTTTTAAAAATAAAGGTATTCAGCCTTTGCTTGATGGGGTTATCGACTATCTTCCGTCGCCAATCGAAGTTCCAGCTATTTTAGGACATGATCCTGAAAAACCTGAAAAAGAAATTCCATGCAAAACTGATTTTGAAGCTCACGTAGCAGCTTTGGCTTTCAAAATTGCCAATGATCCGTTTTCTGGTTCTTTGACTTACATCCGTGTTTATTCGGGCGTGGTAAAAACAGGTGATCAGCTTTTGAATCCGCGCACACAGAAAAAAGAGCGCATTCAAAAGCTAGTAAAAATGCATGCAAATTCTCGCGAAGAAGTTGTTGATTTAAAAGCTGGTGATATCGGCGCTGTTGTGGGTTTGAAATTCACAGGCACAGGTGACACTCTTTGCGAAACATCTCATCCAGTTGTTCTTGAATCTATCACATTCCCAGAGCCAGTTATTTCTGTGGCCATCGAAGCTAAGTCATCTGCTGATCAAGAGAAGATGTTGCAAGGCTTGGAAAAACTTCAGAAGGAAGATCCTTCTTGTAAGCTAAGGACGGATCCTGAAACTGGACAAATTCTTCTTTCGGGAATGGGTGAGCTTCATTTGGATATCTTGGTGGACCGCTTGTTGCGCGAGCACAAAGTTCAAGCCAATGTCGGTAAACCACAAGTTTCTTATCGTGAGACTATCACGGGTTCTGCGACTGCGACTCATGTGTATGAACGTGAGATTGCGGGTGATGCGAACTTCGCTTCAGTCTCTTTGACTCTTGAGTCAATTCCTCAAGCAGATCACATTCAATTCGTTAGCAAGGTTTCAGTGTCTAAAGAATTTACAGCTCCATTTTTGAAGGCTGTCGAAAGCGGCTTCCGTGAGGCGGCCGAGGTTGGCCCTTTGGCGAGCTACTCTATGCTCGGTATCAAAGGAACTTTGAACGCTGTAGAGGTCCGTCCAGAGGCTTCTACGGAAATGGCATTTAAAGCTGCTGCTTCTTTGGCATTCAGAGATGCTGTAAAGCAGGCGCAAGTTGAGCTTATGGAGCCTATCTTTAAGCTGGAAGTAACTTGCCCTGATGAGTTTGTGGGCAATATCGTTGGCGATCTCAATTCTCGTCGCGGAAAAATTCTCACTATGAATGTGCGCCAAGGTGGGGGGCAGGTAATTTCTGCAGAGGCCCCAATGGCATCTCTCTTTGGTTATGCGACGGATATCCGCAGCTTAAGTCAGGGTAGAGCGAGTTTCAGTATGGAATTCTTGGAGTACGCCATCGTTCCTCCAAAGGTAAAAGCTGAGATTCTCCACAAAATTGGAAGATACTAAATATTTAATATTTTCCCTTTGACAAAGATTTTTTAGTTGCGCATACTCGCGCACTCGTGACGTATAAATCTACAAAAAACCCCCCGCGTTTGGTGAAATCACGGCTGCAAGGGCTAATTCGGGGCAAGTTTTCGATGGGATATTTACGTTAGTTTTAAACATATTTGCTAGTAATTACGCTACCTTACAAGAAGAGAAGTGTTATGCAAAGTCAAAAGATTAGAATTCGCCTTAAGGCGTTCGATCACAAATTGCTTGATCAGTCGACGAAAGAAATCGTTGAGACTGCTCGTCGTACCGGCGCAAAAGTTGCGGGCCCGATCCCCTTGCCAACCCGCATCAATCGCTATACAGTTCTTCGCTCTCCGCACGTTGATAAAAAATCACGTGAGCAGTTCGAGGTGAGAACTCACAAACGTATGCTCGATATTTTGGAACCTACGCAACAAACAGTAGATCAACTTATGAAGTTGGATCTTTCTGCTGGTGTTGACGTTGAAATTAAATTGTCGGCGATCTAGGAGTAAGACGTGAGTGAATCTACAGAAAACACAAATACTTCTGCGCAAGGCCTAAAGCTCAACGGCTTGTTCGCATTCAAAGAGGGAATGGCTACTATCTATAATGATAAAGGTGAAGCTATTCCTGTTACAGTTCTTCGTTATGAGCCTTGGTTTGTTTCTCAAATCAAAACTAATGAAGAAGATGGTTACGAGGCTATTCAAGTAGCTTGCGAGCCTAAAAAAGCTAAAAACTCAAACAAAGCAGAAAAAGGCCACCTTAAAGGTGCTGGTTTTGAAAATGGCGCTAAGTTCGTAAAAGAACTTCGTCAAGCTCATCCAGAAGGTCTTACTGTTGGTGCTCAAGTTTCTATCGATAGCTTGGTAAAAGGTGATGTTGTAAAAATCACTTCTAAGTCTAAAGGTAAAGGCTTTGCTGGTGTTATGAAGCGTTGGAACTTTGCCGGTGGACCTGGTTCACATGGTTCTAAATTCCATCGTCGTCCTGGTTCTTCTGGTAACAGAACATGGCCGGGTCGTGTAATGCCGGGTAAGAAATTCCCTGGTCACCTAGGTAATGAGACTGTGACTGTGAAAAATGTCGAGATCGTAGACGTTATCCCTGGTGAGAACGTTCTTATGGTTAAGGGTCCAGTTCCAGGTGCTAGAAACACTTTGGTTAAGTTGGTGAGAGAATAGTATGGCAACAGTAAATGTACTAAACTGGAAAAAAGAAAAAGTTGGATCAATTGATTTGGCTGCTGATGTTTTCGAGACTCCTGTTAAAAAGGAAGTTTTGCACACTGTAGTTCAATGGCAATTGGCTAGCCGTCGTGCTGGTACTCATATGACTAAAACAAAAGGTCTTGTGAGCGGTGGCGGTAAGAAGCCATTTAAGCAAAAAGGTACTGGCGGAGCTCGTCAAGGTTCTAGCCGTTCTATCTTGATGCCTGGTGGTGGTACTGCGTTCGGTCCTCAGCCTCGCAGCTACGCATTCGTCCTTCCTAAAAAAGTTCGCCGTTTGGGTTTGAGCATGGCTCTTTCTCATCTACAAAAAGAAGGCAAGTTGTTCGTTGTGGACAGCATGAATTCTGAAGGTAAAACAGCAGAATTGAACAAACGTTTGAAAGCGTTTGGTTTGACTAAAGCTGTATTGGTGGATTCTGAAGTTAATAACAAATTCAGCCAAGCAACTAAAAACTTACCGACATTCAAATACTTCCCGGTTGAAGGTTTGAACGTATTCGATTTGTTGAAATACGATGCTGCAGTTATCACTAAAGAATCTGTAGCGAAAATCGTTGATCGTTGCTCATTGGAGAAGGCGTAATGAAACAAATTATCAAAACACCTCTCATCACTGAGAAAAATACTTATCATAACGCAGCTGGCGTTTACGTGTTCGAAGTAGACATGAAGTCTTCTAAAACAGAAGTAAAAGAAGCTGTAGAGAAAAACTTTAAAGTTAAAGTTGATAGCGTTAGAACTAGCGTCTGCCGCGGTCATTCTAAAAACTCAAAGTTCGGTTTAACAAAGGTCCCTTACTGGAAAAAAGCTTACGTTAAGCTTGTTGAAGGTGAGAAGATCGCTCTTTTTGAGGGAGTATAGAGATGGGTATTAAAACATTTGCCCCACGCTCTCATGGACGCAGAGGAATGACTGGTTTCGATTTCAAAGAAATCACAAAGACAACTCCAGAGAAGTCTTTGCTTGCTCCTCTAAAAAAACAAGCTGCTCGTAACAATCACGGTCAAATTACTATTCGTCACCAAGGTGGCGGACATAAACGTAAATACCGTTTGATTGATTTCAAGCGTAACAAACTTGAAGTTCCTGCGAAAGTTGTTGCGATCGAATACGATCCAAACAGAACTTCTCGTATTGCTCTTCTTAGCTATGCTGATGGTGAAAAAGCCTACATCATTGCTCCAGTTGGCTTGAATGTTGGTGATTCAGTAGTTTCTTCTGAAAAAGCCGATATCAAACCTGGTAACTCTTTGGCTCTTATGGCTATCCCAGTAGGTACAGTAATTCACAATATCGAATTGCGTCCTGGTAAAGGTGGTCAAATTTGCAGAGGTGCAGGTGCGAGCGCGACTTTGGCTGGTAAAGGTGATATGTACTGCCAAGTACGTATGCCATCTGGCGAGTTGAAGCAGGTTCTTTCAGTTTGCCGCGCTTCTATCGGGCAAGTTGGAAATACTGACAATGAAAATATTAATCTTGGTAAAGCAGGCCGTTCTCGTTGGAGAGGTATCCGCCCATCTGTTCGTGGTATGCACATGAATCCAGTTGACCATCCTCTCGGTGGTGGTGAAGGCGTGGGTAAAGGTCATCATCCTGTAACTCCATGGGGTCAACCATGTAAGGGTTACAAGACGAGACACAATAAGAGAACTAACTCTTCAATCATCAAGAGACGTAAGTAGGAGTAGACTGTGGCACGCTCAATTAAAAAAGGTCCATTCGTTGATATTTCTGTTCAAAAGAAAATCGACCATGCGATCGAAAAAAACGACAAAAAAGTTATTAAGACTTGGTCTCGTCGCTCAACAATTCTGCCTGAGACTATTGGACTTACGTTCGCAGTTCATAACGGTAGAAAGTTCGTTCCAGTGTACATCACTGAGAACATGATTGGTCACAAACTCGGTGAGTTTGCTCCAACAAGAACTTTCCACGGTCATGCTGAGAAGAAAGCTGCAGCTCCTGCAGCTAAGAAGTAGAGGTTGGTAATGGAAGTTAAAGCTAGTCTTAAACACGCAAGAGTAGGCGCTCAAAAAGCAAGACTTGTTGTTGACTTGGTTCGCGGCAAAGACGTGAACGAAGCAGTAAAAGTTCTTACTTTTTTGAACAAAAAGACTGCAGGTATGGTTAAGAAATTGATCGAATCTGCTGTTGCCAATGCTGAATACAAAAAAGTTATGGATGTAGATAACTTGGTTGTTAAAGCTATCTGGGTTGACCAAGGTCCCGTTCTCAAAAGATTCCGTCCTCGTGCACAAGGTCGCGCGTTCGGTGTTCGTAAGAAAACGAGTCACATTAACGTAGTACTTGAGGAGAAATAATCGTGGGACAAAAGGTAAATCCTATTGGCTAAAGGGTGGTTTAATTAAAAATTGGGATTTCTGGCGGTAATGCGAGGGTTAACCATTATTTGAAAATTCAAAACGAAACATCCGTTTGAAAAAATTACTAAAAGGTAAAATTAAACACGCGGGG
>CAZPYX010000113.1:0-13931 GCA_964590635.1 uncultured Bdellovibrio sp. | reverse complement strand
AGAGGGAAATGAGTGGAGGTTTTACGAATCAAGAGCCTCTTGATAGACGCCACAACGTCGTGGGCAGTGATCGGCGAGCCATCACTAAATTTCGCATCTTCTTTCAAAGTGAAAGAGTGGACACCACTAGAATAAACTTCGTAATCGGCAAGGAGAGGTTTAAATTTTCCTTCGATATGGTCAAATTGAGAAAGGCCCGAAGATATATGCCCTAATACATACCACTGCCCCGTATTCTTGATGCTTGCTGGATCTGGCAAGCTAGCAGCAACTGGCAAATAAACATTTAATTTCTCAACCTGAGCAGTCATTAAAAATTCCTTCAAAAAGCCACGGCACAAAAAAGCTATGGCTACGATGACTAGAAAACCCGTTAAAATCAAAACGCTACTTTTACTTTTCATTTATCTAGTAGTTTCGAATGTTGGAGCGTGGTTAACTCCATCTTTCTCCTCGGTTTTACCTTGCTCTTTCAATTTCTCAATTTCACTTGGCAAAGTGTCTTGCTGGTCGATAAGCATTTGAATTTTCACCTGATCCTCTTGGTTCAAGGATTGATATTTTTGGATATCAGCGTCGGTCGGATTGACAGCAAGATTCCAAGCTAAACTCAATAAAGCCAATTCAGTGAAAGCCATAATTTACTTCTCCGTTCCTAAGTATTGATAAGGATCTATTTTGAATTTTTTAAGCCTGTCATTTAAAGTCGTTCGTGCAATACCAAGTGCCTCTGCGGCATTGGAAATGAACCGCGATTTTTTTAAGGCCTGAATGATGAAATCTACCTCAATCGAATCAACGGTCAAATCCAGTTTCTCCAGTGTTTTGTTTTCATTTTCACTTTTCGCCGATAGCCTTTTTGCCAAATAAATTTGAAATTGCTCTGGAGTGATAACTTCATCTTGTGACTTCATAATAAGATCATCAATGACGCCGTCTAACTCCCTGATATTGCCTGGCCAAGAATAGGCTTCCATTTCACGAATGGTTTGGGGATGAAGAACTCTGGATAATTTATGCTTAACGCAATACTTTTCAGCAAAAAATTGTGCCAATGGTTTGATGTCTTCCGGCCTTTCACTCAAAGCAGGAATTCTTATCTCCGATTTGGCTAAGCGATAATACAAGTCCTCTTTGAACTCTCCATGTTCCATCATGGATAGGATTTCTGGCTTTGTGGCCGCCACAATTGTCGCATCGAATGGCATTTCTTGGCCGGAGCTATCGCCCAGTCTTCTAAACTTCATTTCTTGTAGTGTCCGTAAAAGCTTACTTTGTGCTGTTAAAGAGAGACAATGCAACTCGTCCAAGAAAATCACTCCGCCATTTGCGACTTCGAAGGCTCCGCGCTTATCCTGATCCGCGCCAGTATAGGCACCCTTTTTATGGCCATATAATTCGGATTCTAAGAAATGCTCCTGGCCGGACATGAAGCGCGTACAGTCAATGGCATAAAATGGCTTGCCCGGAATTTGAAAGGCCTTGGCAATAGCTTCTTTTCCAGATCCAGTGGGGCCTAATATCAAAAATCTTGATTTGAATTTTCTGTAGTTTTCAACTTGTCGTACAATTGAGTGGAGTGCTTTAGATCTTCCAACGATTCCGAAAGTACGAATTTCAGATTCTCTCTTCATCTCGTCCTCAAGTGTGTCTTCTTCTGGACGATTTTTTATTCCTAGTTCAGACAAGGCCAGACGAACAACTTCGACTATGGTTTCCGGTCCAGTGCCTTTTTCTATGAAGTTACGAGAAGATCCAACTTTCAGCATGGCTTTTAGAAAGTCTTTGTCGTCAAAACCGCTCATGAAAATAAAAGGCTGAAGAGGATTTTGTCTTTTTATTACTTCGGCTAAATCAGCTCCGGTAATGTCTGAATTTTTAAATTTGTAGTCGATCAGCAAAAGGTCGAAATCCATTCGCTCTTGCGAATAAATCTTCAGAGCATCTCCCGGGCTTGAAGCAACGCTGGTGCGATATCCCTGCTTTCTCATAATAGACTTCATCGAGCTCAGAAAGCTCAAGTCGTCATCAATAACTAGGATATTTGCACTCATCGCGCCCCCTAAGTTTGTGCAGAGACAACGAAAATCTATGCAATCCCAGTGCGCGGGGCTGATGCCGTGAAAACCTCGTATTATCGTATAGACTTGTGCAAGTTTACCCCCGCCAGGTAAAACATTCACTGTTGAATGAAGCTTCGCCAAAGAGGTATCAGGTTGACACCTCTTTGTAGCCGTTAGCTTAGGAGACCATTCTCTTTAATGAAGCAATAAAGGCCATAGATTCGATCTTTGGCAAATACTGCCCTCAAGGTATTATCTGGCGGTAGATCGACGCTATTAGGGTTTGCTGTAAGTATAATTAGGGGGATCTCGGGAAAGTGTTCCCGCATCTGGTGATAAAGCCATGTTCCTGTGCCATTTTCCATTTCAAGATCACTTATGACCAAATTAAATCTGATCTTACTAAGTTCTAGAGAGGCCGCTTGACCTGAATCTGCCTCGATGACAGCGCACTGGAAGCTTGAGGTCAGCATGGATTTTACCAATACACGAATATCTGGAAGGTCATCGACAATAAGGACATTGAGTTTCACAGGCGACTCATTTCAGAACCTCGGTGATTATCGGTTGGATCTCGCGCTTACTCTGGCCTTGCCAAAAAATTGTGACCGCATCTTGTCCGTGACCTTAGCTACGATATGTTCCAACGTGATTTCAAATAGCTCATCAACGTCAATTTCATAGATTGCCGACAGTTTTTTTAGAGTTTCGATAGGAGGCTCCGATACTCCGCGCTCCCAATTAGAAACAAACTGAGGACTTGAGTATCCAAGCTTATTCGCGACAAATGCCTGAGAAAGGCCCGCCATCTGCCGTTTCTGTTTTAGATATAGCCCGAGCTTATTATTTGTTTTCATGATTGCTCTATTATTTCCGTTTCTCTGGGCTCAGGATTTTCATTCTCATTGCAAACTGGTCGCCCTGATAGTGTTCATTAATTTTGACCAGTGGACTGTATTCCATGAGCTTCTTAGGCCTTACGACGCCCTTTTGCTTAGGTGACAGACCTGCCTCGGGCAATTGAACGACAATGACCCCTTTGCAGCGAGGGAAATACAGTCGAGGAGCCTTAATTGGCGCGAATTCAATTTCAAGGTATTCCGGCACAATCATTTTCATCGAAGGGTTCCGGCTTTTTTTCATATCCTGAAACAAAGCCAGGGCCTTCATGAAATAGCGCTGATACTCTTGAAATGACTCAAAGACGTCCTCAATTTGATAAATACGATATGGCGATTCATTTTCGATAGGTTCATTCATGCCCTGACTCTATAAACATATATTGAACCAATCAAGTATTATTTAGGTTCAATATTTGAATTAGTAAGTCTCTGTAACTACGGCATAATATCCTGAAAACAAAGGATATTTTCCGGAATGAGCGACATAGACAAACGGGCCAAACAAACACTTTCAAAACTTTTAACGTGGCTTGTTCCTTCGGGAATGACCCCAAAAGAGCGCAACAGCCTCGCAAAAACCTCCGGAATTAGCCCTGAGACTCTTCGCACGACTATAAAACGACAATCTATGAGTGCAGACACTTTGCTAAGACTCTTGTTCGCTAGAGGCGTAGATCAGCAGACTCTTGAAAACTTACCTCAAACGAACTTCAAAACATTGCCTCCTAGCGAGGCTGCATGGATAGATTTGGGACGTGATATGTCCGAGACTGAAAGAAAAGAATACGCAGAATTAATTCGTTTTCTACGCAATAAGTGGAATATCAAACCCAAGTAGGTCATCTACAGAAATTCGAACTTTCAGCTCAATATCATCGCCCATGCAAGAATTGCTTTAGCTAGCAAGATTTAATAGTTTAAGCTATTATTGTTTAGCTATCAAACAAGAGGCTCAGATGAATAAATTACTTGCAGTTGGAATCAAAAATTATCGTTCTATCGAGAGTCTTAAATTGGAAATTTCGAGTGAATTTCGAATCACATCGATTTGCGGAGAAAATAACGTTGGTAAAACAAATGTATTAAGAGCAATAAATTTATTCTTCAATCCATCAGAATATAAATCGGAGGAAGATCGTCCGCAATCAAAAGTCGAGGGTCGATGGGGCAAAAAAGGCTCACCGGTAATCTTTATTGAAATTGAGGTGGACTCTAAGCAATACCAACTCACCCGAGATTTTAGAACCGAAAAAGACACAATTTCCGGTTTCGAAATTAAAACTTCTGGAAAAAAAGAGGAAATTACTTCTGAAGTTTGTGATGGCCTCACAAAGAAATTTCTCTGCAAATATGTTCCTGTTTTAAATCTTTCTATTCCTAATCTGATAAATGAAATTGTTGAAGACATGTATGATTCCGAGTACGAAACCGCTCGTTTTCGAGGCGTAAAAGCTGATCTAAAAGAAGCTTACGATAAGTACTCAAAAGGATTACTCGATATTTTAAAACACCTCGCAGAAGATCTGACCCCATCCTTCAAGCATTTCAATGAAAACTGGGAAGCGGACGTAGAACTTTCTTCTAATACAAATACGTTTAGAGAGTTGATCTCGGATGATTTGGAATTTTTCGTAAAAGACAACTCTAACAAACTCATCTCAAATAAGGGATCTGGCCTCCAAAGGCTTACCTATTTGTTAATTTTGAGTCGAATTATTGAGAAAATTAAAAATAAGACATTTTTACTTTTACTTGATGAACCTGATGCATATTTGCATCAACGCCTTCAAGAGAAGCTGCATTCTTTTCTCTTAGACCTAGCTAGTAAATCAAAACTCCAGATTTTGCTTACTACTCACTCGTCCGTTTTTATCGATACTTTTCATCTCAGAAACGTCTTCTTGTTAGTTCAGGAAATCGATGGTTCGAAAAATATCAGAACTACCAGCATTAATCTAGACTCTGTGAATGGCGAAGAGAAGATCCGTAGCCAATTAGGAATTCAGCAAGCAAGCTATTTGCCTCTGGACAGGTATAATATTCTTTTTGAAGGCGAAAGCGACCTTCATTATTTTAAACAACTTGCCGGATATTTTGAGATAACCCTTCCCAAGACTATCTCGGCTAATGGAGTATCGAATATTCCCAAATTGCTTGAGTATTACAACAGCCAGATGTCCAAGGACAATAGAGCTTATTTATGTATAATATTCGATGATGATTCAGCTGGTAGAGAGGTATTCAACAAGGTTACTTCTGATTTTAAAAAATATCCGAACTTAATTCTCAAATGTCTGCTTGTTCCGAATTTCGCAGGTGAGGGTAGCGGATGCATCGCGGGAAAGGCGACTGGTGAGTACGACAAGAATTTTAACTGTGAATTGGAAGATTTCGTTTATCCAGAATTATTTTGTGAGCTTGCTAATGGTATCTTAAAAAAGAAATCTATGCGACAGGTTGACACAGCTGAAGTTTTAAAGAAAATCATACAACCTGCATTTAAATCAAAGGGAATTTTGTCTTTATTTGACCACGAGAAAAATGCAGCGAACCCAGAGAATGGACACCTTTGGCCTCTTAATACTTCTAGCAATTCAAGTAATCAGATAAAAACAGGAATATCTTTAAGCTTCAAGCTTGAGGGAAGCCGTAGTCTTATAAGGAAAGTTCAGGAATTAGATAAAAAGTATCCGGAAGTCCGCAAATTCATGGTGCAACTAAATAATTTTGAAGATCTATTTAAAGTAAGACCCTAAAAGTTGCCAGCTTTCATAGAAGTGACCACGTGATTTCGCGGATCTGAATCCGTGAAACAGGACAATGGACGGATTGAGATGCTTCTCAATTCTTCTCGAATTTGATCAAGCTGATTTAAAAGCTTGCATTTTGTAGCACAAGACCTGCCGTTCGATCTTTTTCGCAGATCTTAAGTGAACATAGATCCCATGAGAATGATTTGTTTCCTGACCGTTTGCTCGATTCAGAATTTTGGAATTCCAAAGCAAATTAAATGCATAACGGGACTTTTTTCGGAGGGTGATTTTTTTCAGTCGACGAATTTTCGACAAGAATCCAGCGTCTTCTGAATCGCAAACTGTAACGGTCCAATGTGCATTCCTGAAAAACGGCCAATGAAGGTCCCCATTTTCAGCGCTCTAAATTTCACCGCTTTTTGTCGGTGGTGAACAATCAAGCTGAGTTTCTGATTTCACAGAAAAACCTGGCACTCGCGCAGCGCCGGCAAGGGGGTGGCTGCGGTCAGGAATTGCACGTCCTTTGACTCATTTCTAATTCTAACCCGGGCATGCATTTATCTCATTTTTTTCCCACCCGAAACCAATCGATATTCAAACATCGAAGCTCTTCTGAAGGCGATGGATCTATGACCTGATCGACCTCCTCCAGGAACTTAACTATCATTTCCCGAATCCTTGTAGCGTCTTTTTTGGAAATTGTTAGTGGCGCAGTATAATGAAGTTTCGCAACCTCGTCTAAATTCATGTGTTGAATAGCTTGCTGGCGCCAATTTGTGTGATGCACGCGCACCCATGGTGAACTTGACTCTAAGTGAGTGCTGCTAGGACCGATGCGGATTTTCCCCTTTTCTTCCTTGCACATACCTGTATTTAAAAGAAAGTCGACAATGGATCGTGTGTATTTTTTAGGGAGATCAAAATATTCAGCGATACTATCCAAATCCTGAAACCCGTTGATCGCAGAAAGCTGCCTGACTGCGGAGTAGGACCAATCGGAATAAAAGATCGCTCTCTTTTCCTCACTAATTTTCTTTTCAGCCTGAAGTCGGTGAATGAGCTCAGAAGACTTTTTCTTAAGGCCATCTATCTGTCGCCGCAAAATCGTTCGGAGGGCCTCATTGCCAGCCCTATCCAACTGCACGAGTAAGACGAAATATTCGCTTTCCAGTTCTGTAAGTCCCATATATTCACAAGCCAACGACGCTTGTTCTAACGTGAACGTTTTTAACCCGCTCAAAACTTGGCTGATTAGGGTTGTGTGTACCTCCAGAAATTGCGCCAGCTTATGTGCCTGGCCATAGCCCTTCTTTGGCATCTCTGAAAATCGATCTTTTATAAACTTCCGAAAATCCGAGTAGTTAAACAGGGAAATCATAAATTTTAACCCTTAAAAATGTTTACCTATGAGTATACTCTTTTCAGTGAAGTTTACATTAAAAATCTATTACTGCGCGTCAAGCCCTGTATATTAGGCACTAATTTTGAACATAAGAAAAACCAAGGAGTATTTGAAATGAAATCGAATAAAACCCAGTTGGAGCAAGTCCTCTTGTTCAGCTTTTTTTCAATTCTGCCGCTTTTGAGCGTAGATGTGGCTTTCGCCGCCGCTACGAAACCAGGCGTTCAACAAAGCTCCGCTGCTGACCAAGCTATGGCCGCACAACTTGAAAATGCAAATTCTCCGCAGAATTCGCAACAGCGACCGCCGGCGCAGCAAGAAACTGAAGTAAGGACATTGGCAATGGGGACTAAGGATGGGGGCGGAGCAAATTCTATAAACGGAAAATTGATCGAAGAATATTTGCATCCGATTTCATCGGAGCCTGCGTACAAACAGTCTGTACGTCCACTCCTCGCGGTCTTGAATGCAAAGTTGAAACCTGCTGCTGAGCCTGGAAATCTTCAGATAGGATCGCAGGATTGGTGGAAAAGCGAGCTGCAGGATTTATTTGCCGCGTCCCAAAAGGATCTGACCTGGTATTTTATCTCAGGAAAACTCAAACAGCTTACCGAACCCGTCACGGGTATTCCATTTCCTTCTGACCAAGTCGCTGTTCAAACTGCAGCTGGCGAAGTTTGGGTGGACGAAGATCTATTTAGGTCCAAAAAGTTGAAGCCAGATGAACTGCTAGCGCTTCAAGCTTCGACGATTGTTCATGAAATTGTGCTTCGTGCATCGATAAAACAAGATGTTTATCTCGCCTATCAATTTCACCATGAATACCACGGGCTTCGAACTCAAGGGCAAATCATGAAACAGGTGCGGCTGACAAATTATTACATCCTTCATGAACTTGATCAGGTTAGCCCAGCGGACTTCTTCGATGGGATGATCTCTTTGCAGTGGTTTAATTTTGGTGATCCCGTATATCCACAGCCTCAGTAGCCCAATAATAAAAACATAGATTATTCTTCAACAATTTCTAAAACCGCCTACGGGAAAATACACTTCCTGCTGGCGGAATATTATGAAAAAGGAGTCAAAATGGAGTGCTTTTTAAAACTTTTTACGAAGATCGGAACTGGCTTAGTCTTGTGCTTATGCGCCTCGCTTGCTAACGCCGTAGAAACCACTACAGATTTACCTTGCGTTCGGAACGCGATGTCTGTCGACGGGATTGTAATTGGAGCCGCAATATCTCTCACCAATCCAAATGAGACTGCTGATTCCCTTGCAACTCGTATGGCGATTATTTCCGAAAATCCCTGCTTGCATGTAGATCTCGCAGACATAAGCACCGGGGCAAGCTTTGAAGGAATGAGGGAGCCGACTTCGATTAATATGTTTGTAGTTCCTCGCAAAAATCGAGCAGCCTGTGTAGTTTCCGCTCCCCAGTATGCTGCAGAAGTAAAACAAGAGATTTCGAAACTTCAGGCAGCAGCCGCTGCAAACCAGATCAATCTTTACTGCGTCGATGGTGGTTTAAATACCCTAAAGGGCGAATGATCAAAAACTTTCGAGGTCGGTGTGCGGCGTTTGAGTATGCCAGCCTTGTCTACAAATGCTTAGGAGCCCGCCCAGCCAAGGTCCAACTCCCTCAGTGAAACCCCATCAGCAACGGTTAATAGAACAAAATTGCGGGCATTTCTGAACTATCGTTCGCAATATCCGGGGAGGGCTGTTCAGGCGGCGGGCTTTTCCCTGGGACCTCACAGACTTGTGACCGCAGAGTTCCTGAAATCCAAACCTAGGCCAATCATTTGGTTCATATACAGTTCTAATTCCAAAGCATAGGCCGCAAAATATTAGATTAGCTATAACTTAAATAAGTCCAAGTTAAAGCAAGCGACGACTTCGCCTTCACTGGTTTTGACGGTTTTTAAGAATTCCTGGATGACTCCAACCATTTGTTCTCTTAGTAGTCCAAAGTCTTTTTCAGAAATCGAAAAAGGAGCGGTATACATAAGCTCTTGATCGCTTACCGAATCCATTTTTTGCAAGGCCTTCACCCGCCAATTGGAATGGTGGCGATTTAAATACGGTGAGCCTTTTCCTAAATGTGTATACCGCGAACCTATCTCAAAGCGCGCACCATTTTGTTTTATAAATCCGGTATCGCGCAAAAACTCCACAACAGCCAACACCTGCGACCGAGGTAGCTGCAGCTTCTCTGAAATATCATCAATGGTTTGCCCCTCACCAATGGAACAGAAAAGACGAATCGCCGAGTACATCCAAGAAGAATAAAAAGTCGCACTCTCTTGATCTGTGAGTAGTCTTTCTGTATCGATTCGGTCGGCAAGTTTTAATGCTTTAACACTGAACTCTTTGATTTTTTCTTGGTGATATTTTTTTAGCTTCGAGGTTCCAGCTCGCTCAAGGCGAAGAAGCTCTAAGAAGTAGTCTTTTTCTAGAGCACTCAGGCCAAGAAAATCACAAAGCTCTAAAGCTTGCTCTTCAGTGAAGTCACGTTTGCCCACCATAACTTGGCTGACCAACGTAGTATGCACCTCTAAATGCCTTGCCCAGGCCTTGAGGGCTCCTCGTGATTTAGGTAGCTCCTTAACGTAATTCCTCAAAAAATCACGGTAATTATCGAAATTAAAAATCGTCTTTTTCATCATACTTTCAATATCTTACCATGATAAAATACAAATTTGTCATTTTTTAAAGAGATAATAGATATCAATCATCTAGATACCAATAATGCACAGAGCTATATTGGCCAGGAACTTGAATCTAACTTAAGGAGTATGAAAATGAAGGACTCAAATCCATTTAAGCTCGGCCTCGTTGTAGCGTTTGTGACAATGCTATTACCGAATTTGGCACTGTCTCAAATTAAGACAATGGGTTCCTTACCTACAAGCGCTTTGAAGTCTCTGACATTGCAACAAGATCCTAAGGACCTCGCGAAACTTAACAAACTCAATGAAACAAAGAAATTCAAAGCAGCACTTGAGACATTAAAATCCACACGCGGCGGAACTGGTGTTGATGGCGGTGGTGGCAATATCTGTATGCTGACTCCGGATTCAGATCCTGTGCTTTTGGATTTAGTTCCGGCAAAAGGCTCCCCTTTAAATATTTCTCGAGCAGCGGGCGAGAAAGTGAAACTAACAAAGTTTTTGAATGAAGTGGGCTTTATGAACCTGAGCCCATTGCGTGACAATGAACCAGACCAATTCTACACGAGCCGTTTAAAAACGGAAGTACAGCGTATTTTATCTTTAGGCCTTCAATCATCGCCGATCACAGCTCGCTATATTGAAGAGTATTTGAACCACTCTCAAATTTTTGGCGTCAATACTAAATTTAATAAGAGCTATGGCGCGGACTACTCGAAAGCTCCGGAGTGCTCGCATGGAAATACGCGAGCTGTGATCTACAACATAGGTGGAACTGCGATTTTTGTAGAAGTCGAACTTTGGAATAAAATGTCCTTAGGTATGCAAGCGACCACATTAATCCATGAGGGCTATCGCTTTATTCAGTCTATGGTGACGAACCCTCCTTCTCATATTGACGTCCAAAACTTAGTTTTAGAAATGGCCCTTGGAAAAATGATCATAAATCTTGATGAGGTCTTCGAGTATCGCGACAACCAAGAAGGTACTTTTTTACTTTCTTCAGATCCGAGCCTTAGCATGTGGGTAAGGACGTTCCATGACTTAAAATTCGCAGGATCGAGCCTTGCGAATCACTTAGACACCTTGCGAATTTATATGTTTGAAGAAAAAGAGAATATGTTTATCTTGAACCCCAAACGTCAGCGCTATGAAAAGTTGTTATCAAATTTGCATCAAGCTGTTCTAACTGGAATTGCCGCGGGAATTCAAAGCGGAAGTCTGTCGACCTCCGATATTTTTGAATACTACATGAGCAAAGTAGAATAACTCACCGACAAATTTACTTCCAAATATAAAATCCAATAAATAAAAAGGAATATTTTATGAAAAAGATATTTTTGGTATCTCTTATGATTTTTTCAACTTCATCTGCTTTTGCAGAAACATTGCCGCTGTCTAGCGATGCACTGACAGTTCTAACGATGTTAGGCCACGTACCTGCTCAATACCAAAAGCTCATGACCTATGGAAACCGCGTGACGGAGGTCAACACTATCGAGGGTTATAATAAAAAATATGAAATAGTAGTTAAGCACTGTAAATGGGAAATGCAGTCATCAGGCCCTGATTATGTTTGCGTGGGCGGGGCTAAGATGGAAGTGTCGCTCGTCGGAGCTAGTGTAGTTGCTTCTGAGCCTGTATTACTGAATTAAACCACTTGCATCCTTAGCAGTGGCTATCTTGATTTACACTGACTTTCAGTATTTTGAAATTTCGTCTCCGTCGTGAGAGATATGACTTCACGACCGAGACGAACATTAGCTGGATTTTTAGGTCATCAGAGGGCATGAAATGAGTAAGTTAGTGATTAAGGCTTTTGATTTATCTCTGGAAAGATGACCTCTGTCTTTTTAGCTGGTTCTTCAATTTTTACGTCTTTCGTTTTATTTTTCGCGTCCTGTTCTTCTCGCTTCATCGCCGCTCGTTCAGCAGACACAGAACCGTGACTGCATTTAGCGACCGAAGCAATATTGCGATAACTCATACCAGCTTTTAGGAGTTTGCGAATCAGTTCTGAGTCGCGGAGTTTTTTTCTTCCGATCAGTTTTCCTTTGGCTCTTGCATTTGCAAGACCATTTTTCACACGATCACTGATAAGATCCCTTTCGAGTTGAGAAATTGATGCCAGAATCGAAAAAATCGCTACGCCAACCGCGCTATTAGTATCGATTTTTTCGGTCAATGAGCAGAAATGCACATCTTTCTTTTTAAAAGTTTGAAGCGCATTTAAGAGGTGCGTAGTCGATCTGGCGAAACGAGAAAAAGAATAGACGACACAAGAACTGATCTCGCCTCTATCAACAGCGGCCATCATTCGATCAAGGGCTGGGCGGCTTGCTTTTGTGCCGCTGACGCCTTCGTCGGTGAAAAATTCAACATTCGTGATATTGTTCTGCTCGCAGTATTGCTTTAAAACTCGAATCTGTGATTCCATACCAGTTGACTGATCGAGAGTACTTACACGGGCGTAACAAGCAACTTTCTTTAAATCCATAAGAACTCCTCAAAAAGAAAGGGCCGGATATGATCCAGCCCTGAAAATGAAACTTAAAATGTGAAAAATTAAAAAAACTATTAATGACTATCAGGGGGCCTTGGTTTCGCCTCGGTCATCGCCTTTGTGAACTTGGCATAACTGATTTGATCGAACTGATAGGCGTGCTTGGCAGACAGCGCCGTCTGTCTTGCTGTGTCATATATTGAGCCCCCAATACCGACAGTAAGGCCAATTCCCAAAAAAATGCTAATTGCCTTAAACATCGTCTTCTCCTTCGACCATGCGGTCGTTTGAGCCCATGAGTCGGTACTTTCGTGACTTTATCCGTGAACGAATGGCCCCGTCCTCGATAAGGTCCGGATTGGCTTTAATCTGGCCAAGTATTCGCACCACGAGAGTACGGCCCCAACCGAAGTGGGAAGCGAGCTTATCGACGGCCCAGCGGTCGCCCCAACGCTTTTGAGCCAGGTCATTCAGATCTATCTTGTCCTTATTCCACGCCAGAGGGTAATAAACCGGCACACACAAGCTACCTGTCCGTTCGAGTATCTTGTCGCTGCCTTCACCATTTTACCAAGCCCGCTGAGTGACCGAGATGTTCACACCATCGTAATAGCTGGCTTGAGAAAAGTCCGACGCAAAACCTCATGACGATGCGTAAAAAGTTTATTTACGAACCACGCGACAAATCCACTCGCAAAACGTGGTTGAAAAGTCAGTCGATCGCTTAAAATAATATCTCCCGAACCATCTGTCGCGTCTACTAAGAACCGCTCATGAATCCAAAGCTTCATCGAGCCCATCGGAGATTGCTCTTTAAATGAACACAAAGGATTAAAGTCCACCAGAGTTAAATCTGAAAAATCCATAGGCAGAACACCAAAAAGAAACAAATAACTGCGGAATAACCTTGTTCCGGGCTGAACCTTCACATCCGCTAAATTGTGTATATTCCCCGGAACCGACATGCGAATCAAGGGATGCAGCTCTCGAGAGATGCCCTCCACCGAAGTGATCCAGTCCCAAGCCGTTTGACGCGAACAATGAAGCTGAGAATTAAAACTTAATTGAATCATTTTTTACGCGCGAGCATCAAGCCATCGCCAACTGTCATAAGCACCGAACTCACCCGAGAATCGTTGCTGATTTTTTCATTCAAATGCCTCAATGCTTTTGTGGTTTCATCTTGAACTTGAAGGTCAGCAACATCCCCATCCCACAGCATATTATCTAAAACAACCAAGCCACCAGGACGAAGCAGTTTCAGACAAGCTTCATAATAGGCGTCGTAACCCATTTTATCCGCGTCAATGAACGCGAAATCAAAAGTCGCTTGCTCACCATTAGCAATCAAAGCATTGAGAGTCTGCAAGGCCGGTGCAATTTTTAATTCAATTTTAGAGGCAACATCGGCCTCGTCCCAATACTTACGACCGATGTTGGTCCAATCTGCACTAGTATCGCAGCAGATAAGCCTTCCATCCGCAGGCAAAGCCGAAGCCATTTTTAGCGCCGTGTAACCGGTGAAAGTTCCAATCTCCAAAGCTTTTTTACCGCTCACGGATTGAACCAGAATGGCAAGCAACGCGCCCACATCACTGCTGCTGATCATACCACCAGAAGACATCTTACGAGTTTCTTG
>CAZPYX010000112.1:0-14002 GCA_964590635.1 uncultured Bdellovibrio sp. | reverse complement strand
TTTTTGATCAACCTCGTACATGTCTTTTTTAATTTCACATTTCAATGAGGGATCGAAAACTATCATTTCAGCGATTTTATCTTCGACCTTTTGTAATCCCTGCTCTTTGGCTTTTTTATCCTTCGCAGACTTTGCGACATACTCAAAGCCATAGATCGCAGAAGCCGGAGCATCGAAATCAATTTTGCCGTTTTTACCTTCAAGGGCGATGGCCAATCGAGCTGAGCCGTGAGTATGGGCCTTTTCTTCGCGCGCCATAGCTGGAGCCGCAAAAATAAGAGCATTCAGAACCATAGTTGCACCTGAGACAAGAAGTACTTTAAACATAAAGATCCTCCGCTTTAGTTAAGCTATTTATACAGCTCTACGCCTTCGCCAATGATTTCAAAAGAGGCATCGCCATACATAGATTTTTTAGTTACAACATGAAAAGTTCCATAGACCCAGATCGGCTCAAAAACAGCCTCCGTGCCTTTTTTCATCTTCACATAAATCATTTGATTCGGTGGAGGCGGTGGCACATGGATACAAGCTTGAGCATTTGGAACCAGCAGGAATTCCTTCACAGCACGTTGCTCATCTTCAAGGGGCACCATGAAGCCTGGGACTTTGACTATTTTGCCGCTCAAAGCTTCCAACTCTTTAGAAGACTTGCCGGTGATATAATCCATCTCGCTCAGCATACGCCAGTCCAATTCGGCACCAGATAACACAGCGGCATTGCCACCCATATTCTGATAAATCACTGCGCCAAGGACCACAGCCAAGATGAAAATACCGCCCAAAATCCAATTCTTCATATATCTATTAAAGACCCGGCCCCTTCCAATTGCAATAGCTTTGCGCCCTTTATGCAGGTCTGTTATAACTAGTTACCCGAAAGATAGAGAGGCCAATTAAATGACGAGTGGGAAAATCCAAAGAGTTAGAGGCACCAGAGACCTTCTTCCAGAAGACAGTCTTCTTTTCCGTTTTGTCGAAGAATCAGCCTATGAGAAAGCTTTGCTTTACGGTTTCGGAGAAATTGAAACCCCGATTTTTGAATTTTCTGACGTTTTTCATCGCACTCTCGGCGAAACTTCCGATGTTGTAAATAAAGAGACTTATGATTTTACAGATCGTGGAGGCGAAAGCCTCACATTAAGACCTGAGGGAACGGCCGGAGTTGCCCGTGCTTTTATCTCTGAGGGCATGAGTCAGAACCTTCCATTAAAATTTTATTACTCAGGACCTATGTTTCGATATGAGCGACCACAAAAAGGTCGTTATCGTCAATTTTACCAATTGGGCGCAGAATGTCTAGGTTATGACTCCCCTCTGGCTGACGTTGAATGCATCGGTTTGGCTTGGGACCTTCTACAAAAAATTGGTATCTCCAATGACTGCACCCTCGAAATCAACACCTTGGGGGATGCCGAAAGTCGTGCTGCCTACAGAGAAGCTTTGGTGCAATACTTCACAGTTCACCAAGAACAACTTTCTGCCGACAGCAAAATGCGCCTTGAGAAAAATCCATTGCGTATTTTGGATTCCAAAGACGAGGGCGATAAAAAACTTAACGTTAATGCACCTAAGCTTGAACAATACTTAAATGAAACATCACAGACATTCTTTAAGAAAGTTTTAGCGGGCATTGAACGCTTGGGCATTCCGTACAAAGTGAACTCGCACCTTGTTCGTGGTCTGGACTATTATTGCCACACTGTTTTTGAATTCACGACAGCAAAACTTGGAGCCCAAGGCACCGTGCTTGCGGGTGGACGTTACGATGGTTTGATTGAAACCATGGGTGGACCACGCACACCGGGCGTTGGATGGGCCGCGGGCATTGACCGTCTTGCAGATTTAACTCCCCGTGAACTGGCAACAAAACCTGAGGTTTTAGTTGCTGTCATCGGAGCTGACGATCAAGGCGAAGACGAAAGTGTTAAGGTCGCCCACGAAGTGCGCAGTCGCGGGCTTAAAGTTGAAAATATTCTTTCCGGAAAAATGGGCAAGAAAATGCAGAAGGCAAATAAGCTGGGCGCACACTATGCCCTTATTCTGGGAGGTTCTGAAGTCGAGAACAAACAAGTCACCGTAAAGAACTTTGGTTCTGGCGAACAGACAACGATTTCACGCAGTGAACTTGCGACTTATAAATTTCAATAGATCTTATTTAAAAGACGCTCTATGGAGCGTCTTTTAAATACTTACTTAGAATAGCTTGATAGTTCGCACGATTCTTTTCGATGATTCCGTTAAGAACATTAAATGTTTCAGAATCTAGGTCCTTACGAAAGACCACAAAAAGTTCCAGTTCATTGGGAACTTTCAAGGAACGAAATTCATTCTTCTTATTTTCAAGGTCCATCACATAAGCTGCCGCAGTTCCTGTAGCTATAAAAAGCCCGTCGATCTTCTTCAAACGCAGTCTTTCCACATTTCTTGCCATGTGATCAACACCACTAAGCGAATCAAACTTCACCCCGAGCTTTAAAAGTTCTGGCGGAATAAAGGTTTCTGCGGAATGCCCCAAAGTTAAACCTTTAAGGTCATCAAAACTTTTGATCTCTTTGAGTTTAGAATCCTTCAACACCAAAACTCGCGACTGAGTTGTTGCCAAGCTAGTGGATGAATAGCGCAGATTCTTTTCACGATCCGGAGTTTTCGCAAATAAAAATCCAACATCGACTTTCTTACTTCCAACCTCTGCCAAACAACGCGGGAACGGCATCACCACAGTTTTGACATTGAATTCTTTTCTAGAACCGAAATAGATATTTATAAATTCAATGGCCGCCCCCGTTGCCGGCGTCGCGCCACGCGGGTCCGCAAATACATGGGGTGGATTGTTGTAGACCGCGATCTTAATCTCTTTCTTCATTGCGAAAGAGTTCTGCGTGACTAATATCAAAAATAGTAAAATTCGCATGCAATTCCTCAAAAAAGAAAAGGACCCACCGGGTCCTTTTCTAAAAAACTATTTGCGATTTAACTTAATCGACTGGCCACGCCCCCAGCCCGGAATTTTCAACGAGCTTGCGCGAGTCCAGACAAACATCAATACCAATCCCGCAACAAACATTGCGATACTGAGCCACTGACCACGGGTCAATCCCAGCCACTGGAAACCAATTTGTACGTCAGGCATACGGAAGTGCTCATCCACAATACGCACGATCGCATATAAAAGAACAAACATCGCCGCAATGAAGCCAGGCTTACGAGGTTTTCTCCACAAGAAGAACAAAACCAAAAACACAAAGAGACCTTCACCAACAGCTGCAAAAAGCTGTGATGGATAGCGGGCTGTTAGTAGCGGTGCAATCGCTTCTTTCGCCGCCGTATTGCCACTTTGAATTTGCTCTACAATTTTATTCATGATCGCATAAACTTGATCACGCGAAGTCATGTCGATATGGAATTTACCAACTAGCTCCAACCACTGATCTCGACTCACGCCGATTTTTTCTGTGACACTGGCAAGTTCTGGAAGTTTGTTAAACTCTTGAGCCGGCCACAAGTAAATGTCCTGGGGGAACTTCACTGCCAAAGGAAACGATGGATCACAAGGGCGCCCCACCAACTCACCGTTGATGAAGTTAGCGATACGACCAAAGAAAACGCCGATGGGGCCAGAGACAGCCACCAAGTCGAAAAGATAAAGGGCGTTGACTGAATATTTGCGCGCGAACAACAAAGCCGCGATCACGATACCGATCATGCCACCATGACTGGCCATGCCGCCTTCGTTCACTGCAAGGACTCCCCAAAATGGGAATGCCGATTTAAATTTCAAAAATAAATCCGGGCCATAAAAAACAACGTAGCCCAAACGACCGCCCACCAAAGTTCCGATCGCTGCGTAGGTAACAAAGTCACCCACCATTTGCGGTGTCAAACCAGAGCGTTGTTTTTGCGCCAACCACTTGATCATCAGATAAGCACAAATGAAACCCATCATGTAAGAAAGGCCATACCAGCGAACTCCGAAGTCACCAGAAATTCTTAAAGCAAAAGGATCTAAATCGTGAACCACAGTCCATCCTTATTTGAGACGTTTTCCCCGTATTAAAACGGGAAATCTTAGACGATGCCCCATAAAAGACGGAAAATGGTTCTATGTCCAGATTTTCATCTTTGCTTCTGTCATGCATTATTCTCTTTTTAGGAGCCGTTAGCAGCACTGCGCAGGCCCAGTCCCGCAATAATTGGCTGTCTTCCTATGACTTCACCCAACGTTACGCCAATCGAGAAAAGGGCCGTTGGTCCCTCAGTGATTGGCTTTCACTTAAAGACCGCAATCGCCAAATGGATATGTGGCTATCCTTCAATGCCCCGTCCCCCTTTGAATTCATGGTGGGAGGCTCGTATTTGTCATATAAAACGGATCTTCACGACAATACGGAGCAAAAGTCCTACAACTCTTACTCCGGCGAACTGGCCGCCTATGCCCAGCTGGTAGGTCTCAGCGCTGAGTATGAACACAACTCTGCAGAAAATCTCACGGACTTTGCCGGGATGTTCAATCTGCGAGTCTTTGGTAATTCGATTCAAAATTCATCGCTAGTTATGTCGTATGGCTTAAGATCTCGAGACGATCAATCAACGGCCACCGCCACAAAATTAAGCCAACAATTTGGTCAGGCCGAGCTGCAATTATATATTTTCAAATATTTTGGGGTGACTGGAAAGTATCGCTACTACTTGCCAACTTCTAATAGCGATCTGGGAGATATAAATTCAGAGCTCACCGAATATGGAGCCTTCATCGACTTTAAAGCTCTGCGGGTCTTTGGGGCTTACTATAAAGAAACTCAAAAAACAAAATTGGCGCCAGCCACGATCGACACGATCACAGAACGGTCCGGGATCAAGTCGGGCATTAAAATCTTTTTCTAATGCCCGAGGAACCTGCTTACTTCATTTTAATAAGCTTGTTGTCACCGCTGATAAAGAAACTCTCCGTGGTCTCTTCATGGAATAATGGGGAGTCTACTCTCCATTGCATATTCATTTGCATTCCAGCTAGAGGATTCTGCTTTGTTCCTTGATTGAACACTGAAGCGATTTGCGCATTGGCATCGAACTTAAAGCCCCAACCCACGCGAAGATTCGCCGGCAAGAAGGTCGCATTCGAGATGTACTTACCGACGCCATCCACATTGCCATTGGCTGTGAACATCACACGGTATGTGAAATCCACAACGTCCGCGCCGTAGCCATTTTCATAACGAACACGATAAACCTTTGACTGAGGCACCGACCAACCAGACATGTCAGTCCAACATTGCACTCCGCGGGGCAACGCACTGGCTGTGTCTGTTTTGATATTCGAAACCGGCTTGCCCGCTTCAACGATAGCCCAAATTTTTTTCCCGATATTGATGATTTGATCCACCCAAACTTGAAGCTGATCTAAAGGATTTAGACCTTCTACTTTTTGTTCGCCCGTGCGAGAAATCAAAAATGGACGAGCGGGTGTAGAGCAATCGTCGGCAAGTGCCAGAGTGTCCGCCATCGGGTGGATTAGGTATTGATCAGTTACTTCGGTCACAGATATTTTTTTAATTTGAAAATAAGTTTTATCGTTAGCAAACGCGAACGATGACAAACCCAAAACTAAAACCAATGATACCAAAGCACGAATCATGCAGCCCCCTCTGTTGCCCGAAGGTTTTATCAAGTTCGTTCCGGTAATTTCAATTTAAATGCAGTGTGTTGCCATACAAAAAAGCCCGCAGCTTCAAACTGCGGGCTTCACTAATGCACTCATTTATAGCAACAAAAACTAAGAATTGCGCTTCAGCACAGCTCCGTAAAATCCGTCATAGCCTTCAATATCAGGGCGAGTGTGGATCTGTTTTAACAAAGTCCACTCATTGCCATGTTCAGCCATGAATTTTTCAATTTGTTGTTCATTTTCCGAAGGCAGAATAGAACACGTTGCATAAACCATCAAGCCGCCCTTTTTGGTCATATTGCAATAACCCGTCAGGATCTCGTATTGAAGTGCGCGTAAACGAGCAATTTCATCCGCCTCAAGTTTCCATTTTGCATCTGGATTTCGGCGCAGAACACCCATCCCAGAACAGGGCACATCCAAGAGCAAACGATCTGCTTGTTCATGCATGCGTTTGATCACTTTGCTTGAATCGATCATACGAGTTTCGATGATATCCACACCATCGCGACGTGCACGGACTTTCAGTTCCTGCAATTTCCATTCAGAAACGTCCATAGAAATAATGCGACCTTTGTTTTTCATCAAAGAAGCCATGTGCAAAGATTTACCACCGGCTCCGGCACAAGCATCAATCACTCGCATGCCTGGCTCTACACCCAACAATGGCACAACCATTTGCGAAGCAGCATCTTGAATTTCAAAGAGGCCATTGCGGAAAGGTTCGGTGATAAAAATATTTCTGCGCTCATTCAACTTAATCGCATGCGGAAGATCCGGACTGACTTTCGTTGATTTAATCTCCAAGGCGTCAAGGGCCGCGATCACCTGATCAGGAGTCGCTTTCAAACCGTTCGCTCGAAGAAAAACATCGGCTGGCTTGTTCAAAGCAGGAACTACTTTTTCCCAATCTTTGGCACCCAATTCTTTACGCCCCAACTCGTCCATCCAATCAGGAATAGAGTTGAAGATCGTGAAATGTTCAGCGGCTTCTTTTTCTTTCGCTCTTAGGTAGTCATAGCTAAGGCCTTCGAATTCAGGCCAAGCCGGAAGATCAAAGCCCATGCGCAACCATTGCACACCGACGATACGCCAAGCATCGTCCGCATCCGCGATGAACTCTAAAAGGCGGTGCCAACGAACGACTTCATAAATTGTTTCAGCGAAAAATTTGCGATCTCTAGAGCCCCACTTAGGATGGGACTTTAGATTTTTTTGAATAACTTTATCAGCGTATTTTTGGTCGAAGAAAACTTCGTCAAGAGCATTGATGACTGTTTCTACGAGATGTCTATGAATTTTCAAAATGTAAATACCAGGCCACCGGCCAAAAAGGTTCCGTTCAATTGACCAGAACTTGTTATAAGGAGGTGGTTCTTTAACCCAGCCTCTATGAAGAAGCCAGTATTTTCAAGGATATCGAAAAATCTCGCACCAATCACTAACTGGTAATCCAACGACAATGGAGATTTTCCATTCGCTTGCTTTAAGAACACTCCAAGTCCCGCGCCGGCTCCGAAGTACAGAGGGAAACGTGAGCCCGCATCTGGGAACGTGATCATCGGCATGAAGGAAAGCTTAGAAGCATCTTCACCACCGACGTCGTATTGGTTGTAGCCAATGCGCAAATTCAAATCCATCGACTTGTACCACTCTCCCACTCTGTACGTGAGATCCAAGCCATTTCCGCCAACTCCATTTTGTTGACCTTCTTTGCCCCAATCGTAGGATTGAGAAGACACATAGCGGCCGAAGGAAATCGCCAAATAGTGGTCGCTGGCACCTTGGACTTGAGATCCACTCTGTTCGCTATCACCGCGTTTTTGAAAATATTTTGCTGCAGCATCACGGCCCACACGTGGTTGAGCTTCTTGCGCCATCGCATTAGAAACGCCAAAAACCAATAAAATCAGGGAGGGCAAAATCATGGAAACAATCGTCTTCATACGTACCTCAATATCCCCCCATCATAACTGCTTTTTACTCTGATAAGTAAGTCTATGACGCACATAGCAATCAAGCCTGGACCGGAGACTCCTGCATTGACTAAAAAGCTCCTGATCCTTACTCTCCGCCTAGTTTGGCAGGCCTACTTTGACAACGTCGAAGTGCAAGCAGTTTCGGCCTGACTTAAGCCTAAGGAAATCAATCATGAAATGCCCTTTTTGTGGTCACGCTGACGACAGAGTTTTAGATACGAGAGTGCAGAAAGATGGCAGCATCCGCCGCCGTCGTGAATGCCTTGAGTGTAAGGCTCGTTTCTCTACCGTGGAAACAATTATGTTGGCCTACCCGTTCATCATCAAGAAGGACGGACGCCGCGAGCCTTTCTCGAAAGATAAAATCCACAATGGACTTCAAGCAGCCGTGCAAAAACGCCCAGTGAGCTTGGCACAACTGGACGGCGTTGTAGAGAGAATCTCTGCATGGGCCATCAACCGTGGCGAGAGTGAAATCTCCTCACGTCTCATCGGCAAAAAAGTCATGGCCGAATTGAAGCAGCTCGATGACGTTGCTTATATTCGTTTCGCCAGCGTTTATCGTACCTTCAAAGACGTTCAAGAATTTGTTGAGACCCTGGAAGACACCGAACTGCTTGATTTTGTCGATGCAAGTAATCCACAATTAAGCCTCACAGCGATGAACTTTGTTGAAAGCGAGAAAAAGCAAACCCATGAAAACGACAGCAAGACGACAAGCCCGAGAACTCGCGCTCCAAATTCTATTTCAAACTGAGTTCGCGCCACAAATCAGCATTCAGACTTTCTTGTCTGTGTTCGAACCCAGTCTTGATTCTGAAGTCACTCAATACGCGAGCCTTTTGGTTTCTGGTGTAAATCAGAACAAAGCCGCGATCGATGCAAAAATGCAGGCCGCAAGTGCTCACTGGAAAGTAGAGCGCATGGCAACGATCGATCGTAATATTTTGCGTGTTGCAGTTTACGAAATGATTTTTGCCTCTGAGCAAATTAAAGAAAACATTGCGATCAATGAAGCCGTAGAGATCGCTAAAAAATACGGAACTTCAGATTCAGCAAGTTTCGTAAATGGTCTTCTTGACCAAGTCGGCAAGGGTCACTAGATGTCCATGAGTGTGCTTTCCCAAGCGAGCGCTTTCAACCCCGGATCTGAGCTGTGGATTGTGCCTCAATTGGAAAAGTCACAGTGGACCGCCCGCCTCGACTGGTACCTCAACTTCCAAATTTGCAAATCGTCTCGTCACAAAATGGCGATCACTCCTTTGTTCGTCAATGAAGTGACGAAGGAAGCTGAGTTAGAGAAATTTTATCGTCCCGTCTCTGGGCACGCTCCGATGATGATTGCTTCTGAACAACTTTTGCCCAACAAATGGGTTGTGGTTGTGCCTTGGGACAATGACATGGCCTCTTGGTCCAAAGAGGTTGCCCAGGTTTGGTCAGGCCTTAAAGAGCCGGCATTGCGCATCTTCTTGCCTCCTGGACAAAGTGCTGGGCAGTTTCAGCAAGCTTGGGTGCGCCATCACAGTTTCGAAGAATTCACCGTCGTGCTTGATTAACCTCGGCATCTAGCTTCACAATAGATTGTATGTGACTGCGGTTGCATCAGTTTAGGTAAGCCAGCGAGGACGTTTATGGAGAAGCTCTCTCAAGCATTAGCATCAAAGATTTCACACTTTCAAAAAAGGCTTCAATCATTTTTAGAAAATGATTTTGATCCCAACTCTGAAGAGCACGAGCGTTTGCGCAAGGAATTTGAATCGTCACGTGACAGCTCTTTGGTACGCGGAATCTCTCAAGGTCTTCCTGAAGATCATATTGATCGTGCTATTGTTGTGTTCTCTCGCCTGGCCATGGTTTTTGAATCCGGTGTTCTGTTGGAAAACAACGACGGCGAATGGAAAGCTCAGGCGTCTTTTAATAAAGGCGTGACCGAACTTCTTAAAAATCCTTCTAAGGCCACTGTAAAGATTCCGTCTGTAAATTTAATGACGGTGCTAAAAACAGATGCGCACTCAATGCTGCAAAAATTGAATTTAAACCATCTTGATCCTGAAAATAAAACGGCTTGCCTGTTGATCAAGGTTTCTCCGGATTTTGCACTTCTGCTTTTCTCTGATCTTCCGGATCTTTGGTTGAAAGAACATACTGAAAATGTTCGTCGTGCTTTGATCAACGGATTTGCCGACTGATGGACGCTGGAGACAACAAAACATATACGATTTATATTTTATCCGACAGCACGGGTGAAACCGCTGCAACGATGATTCGTGCGGCCTTGGTTCAATACTCCACAAAAGACATCAATATCATTCGTTGTAAGAACGTTCGCACCGAAGCTCAAGCCGAGGCGGTCATCGAAGAATGCTTCGAGCGTCGTGGCATGTTGGCCTACACTGTTGCCAGCGAAGGCTTAAGAAATAAAATTCGCGAATTAGCGTCAGGAAAAGGCATTCCCTATTTTGATCTTCTGGGTCCCCTCTTGGGCACCTTGGATACTTTTTTCGGAGTACATTCTGAATCCACAGTGGGTGCTTTACGCGCCGTTGACGAACGTTATTTCAAGCGCATTGAAGCCATTGAATACACAGTTAAACATGATGACGGAAAAACTTTTGCAGAGTTGGACAAGGCTGACATTGTCTTGGTGGGAATCTCTCGCACTAGTAAAACACCTTTATCGATCTTCTTGAGTCACAAGGGCTGGAAGGTCGCCAATGTACCCTTGGTTTTAAATGCTCCCCTACCGGAAGAACTCTTCAAGGTGGATCAGCGAAGAGTTGTCGGTTTGATCATTGACATGGAGTCTTTGCAGAGAATCCGAAAAAGTCGCCTTGAAAAATTCGGCCAAGACCCAGGAGGTTCTTATGCTTCCATGGCCAATATCGCAAAAGAAATTGAATATGCGGAAGGGATTTTCAAGCAGAACCGCCGCTGGCCTGTTTTCAATGTCACCGAACGGGCCCTTGAGGAAACCGCCAGCGAGATCGTACGCATCATCGCCGCTCGCCTGGGACTTCCTGATAGCGTCATCTTCTAAAATCAATCACTACAAAGTAAAAAGGGCTTCTTTTCAGAAGCCCTTTTTTTTTGTTTTAAACAATGACTGTCTTATGCAGCCGCTTTTAAATCAGATGAGCTGATATCACCATAAACGAACAAGCTCATTTCATCCGTTGCGCCCTTCATCACTTTCGCTTGGCTGCTGATTTCACTTGCGGTACCTGCGATCTCTTCAGAGGACGCGGCATTAGTTTGCACCGAAGCATCCAATTGATTCATGGCCTTCGAGATTTGCTGAATTCCCGCTGATTGTTCTTCGCTAGCCGTAGATATTTCCAAATTCAGATCAGAAACTTTTTTAACTGACTGAACAATGATTTTCAAAACTTCCCCGGACCTATCGGCATTCACAGTTCCGCGTTCAATTTTCTCTACTGACTCTTTAATCAAGTCCGTAATGTCTTTCGCTGCAACTGCAGATCTATGCGCCAGCGTACGAACTGCCTCTGCCACAACCGCAAAGCCTTTGCCTTGCTCACCGGCTCTGGCCGCTTCAACCGAAGCATTCAGCGCCAACAAATTTGTTTGGAAAGCAATATCATCAATAACATTGATAATTTCTTCGATCTTTTTAGAAGAATCTGAAATCTCTTTCATAGAGTTCAACAACGCAACCATCTCCCGCTCACCCTTGACGGCAGCTTCGGAAGTTGTCGCAGACAAAGTCGCCGCTTGTTTGGCGTTCTCCGAATTCATCTTCACCATGGAACTCATCTCTTCCAATGAAGCCACCGTTTCTTCTAAAGAGGCCGCTGAAGAACTTGCAGATTCAGAGAGATTTTGACCTGCCAAAGAAAGCTGATGGATCGCACCGTTCACTTGTTCGCCGGATTTATGCAAACGACTTGAAAGAGTTCCAATTGATTTAGAAATATATTTTGCCATCCACAGAACAGCTACCAACAAAATAAATGTTCCCGCCAAAGCAATGATCACTTGAGTCCACACCATTTCGTAGACACCGGCCATAACCGTTTTCAAGGGAGTGCGAATCACCAAGGTCCATGTGTCCCCGGTCTGCGCCACTTTCATCGGAGTCGCAACGTAAAGGTAGTCCTCTTTCATTTGCGAATCTTCACCTGATAAAACCAGTTCTGTTCCGCTCGCAACTGCCTTGTGAAATTTTTCGGATTCAAATGGGAAACTTGCTTCCTTCGTGATGAGTTTTTCATCCGGATGTGAAGCGTAATTATTTTTTGAAGTAATCAAGAAAGCTTCTGACGTCGAGAACGGTTTAATCAATGAAGCCTGTCTTTGCACTTCCTTTAAAGGCAAATCCACGCCGGCAACACCCAGGAATTTTCCGTCAATAACAACCGGAACCACGGCGGAGGTCATAAGAACCATCTTGCCGTCTATTTGATAGAGGTACGGTTCAATCAAAGATTCTTTCTGACGTTCTTTGGTCACAAGATAGTAATCACCATCGCCTGGTTTATCATAACCCAAAAGCGGAGACAGCGATGCCTTGCCACTTTCCCAATTCAAATATGGAACAAAACGGCCCGATTGATCCGTTCCTTTTGTCCCTGAGTATTGAGCGTCTTTTCCATCCCAAGCATTTGGTTCCCAACCTGTCCATGCGCCGATCAGAAATTTATTCTTTTCTAGGATTTCTTGCAGAACAAGGTGCACAGGTTCGCGCGATGTATAGCCGTGAGTTTTGAAGGCCTGCAGCTGATTCGCCATGGTTCTTGAGATATCAAAACCGCGTTCAAGTTCCAATCTCATCTCATTGGCATAGGCATGTGCAGTTGCGACAGTTTTCTCAACAGCTTCAGCTTTCGCGGTCTTCAAACTATTTTGCGCAACCAGATAATTCATGGCTCCAAATACAATCAGAGCAATAAGAATGATCGGCACCGCCAATTTCAATTGAATGGAATGATGTTTACTCATGAACGAACCTCTTTCGCGAATATTATTCAGATGAAAGTTCGGTCATAAACAATATTTTCTAGAGTCGAAATTCTTAGGGCTACTACCTATGTGCTACGAAAAAGCAATTTTTAAGACAAAAGCCTAGCCGATGCTAAGCTTTTTCTTGTTGGAAAAGAGTCTGATAGAAAACCTCGGCCAAAGCCTTGGTCTCCGAATTCTTCTTATAATAGAACATCAAATCCAATTCATAATGCAGGTCCTTCACATAGACACGGTTCACGCGTCCCGAGCGCACTTGCTTCTTGATGGCATGGGCCGGAAGGAAACCCCAACCTAAACCGGACTCAATGACTCGCTTCAGAGTGCCCACATTGGAAGACTCAAAGATCACTTGGGAGTTGGTCGCATTCTGCAATTTCTCTGAAAGAAGTTGATTGAAGTGCGGGAACTCTTCAGTGAAGTTGACCAAGGGGAAAGAGCCCAAGTCCTTTGATTGAATCTGATTTGGCATTTTTTCGTCTTTGTTCGAACCGACCAACCACATCTCTTCTTTTAAAAGAAATTTTTGCTCGCAGTTCTCAAGATCGACATTAAATTCAGTCTTCACTTCAGGAAGAATGATGATGTCATAGGTTGATTTTTTAAATGCCTTGATCAACTCTTCACCGCGATCATACTCAATCTTAAGCATCAGATCAGGATTGTGTCTCATTAAACGGCCGACAATAGGGCTCATCAACTGCAAACCGATTGAGTTCAAAGTTCCGATGCGAAGTTGTCCCTTCATCTGATTGCCGATGGACTTGATGGCGATCTCTGCCTGCTGAGTCAGATGAATGATCTTTTTAGCATATTCATACAAGACCTCTCCCTGCGGAGTGGCTTTGATCGAACGAACACCTCGAACTAAGAGTTCAACACCTAGATCTTCCTCTAGATTGCGGATCTGCTGACTGACCGCAGGCTGCGTAAGATAAAGCTTGTCTGCCGCAGCAGTCATGCTTCCCTCGGCGATAACTGTTACGAAGGTCGTCAGTTGATAAAGGTTCTTCATTTGAGAATTTTCTCCTTTGGTCTTTGATCCGAGGAAGAATTGTTATTATACTTAGAACGTTACTTTTAGAATGTTACTCTGGCACAGCCGGAGTGCAGACACGCAACGTTGAATATCCACACGGGGTCCGCATGAAGTATAAATTGTTCGCATCACTCGCGCTTATTCTACTCAGTTTTTCCGCACAAGCAAAAGTCTTTCGTAATGCCTATATCGCCTTCGAAATGCCAGAGAACTGGAAATGCGCTCTTGAACAAACAGAATGGGTTTGTCGAAGCGAACAATCTAAAGAGTCTAAAGAAGCCATCATCATCCTGACGGCAAAAGAAGTGGGTCCCACCGACACCTTCCCTTTGTATGAAA
>CAZPYX010000111.1:9325-14016 GCA_964590635.1 uncultured Bdellovibrio sp. | reverse complement strand
CTGTCGTTGAACATTCACGATCCCTGCAAATACATCATTCATCCAAGCGGCCTGTCGTGTATTTTCAACGCCATCCACAACATTGGCAACATCCGAGAGATAAATGGGGGCTCCATTTTGATAGGCGATAATGACTTTTTTATATTCATGGCCGCTTAAGATCTGATCATTGGCGTCGATCTGAAAGGACTGCTTGGGACCATCGAAGCTGCCCTTTGCCAAGTTCACACTATTTTGCTGTAGGATAGAGCGCAGATCTTCGAAGTTCAGTCCGTACGAAGAAAGAGCCGTTGGATTTGCTTGAATGCGCACAGCGGGTTTTTGTCCACCACTGATGCTGACCAAACCAACTCCACTTACCTGTGAAATTTTTTGAGCGAATCGTGTGTCGGCAAGGTCTTGAATTTGCGATAAGGGTAAAGTTTTAGAGGTCAAAGCCAAAGTCAGAATGGGAGTGTCAGCGGGATTTGTTTTGCTATAAATCGGAGGCGTCGGTAAATCCGCCGGCAAATAGTTCTGTGCGGCATTAATGGCGGCTTGAACCTCTTGTTCGGCGACGTCCAAATTAAGATTCAATGCAAATTGCAAAACAATTATCGAACTTCCAGAAGAACTATTTGAACTCATTTGACTGAGCCCCGGTAATTGACCCAATTGCTTTTCTAAAGGCGCAGTGATTGCGGAAGCCGTCACGTCGGCGCTGGCTCCGGGATAAAACGTAACCACTTGAATTGTTGGGTAGTCCACTTCTGGCAGTGCGGAAACGGGTAGCTGTTGAAATCCCACGAGTCCTGCTAAAAGAATAGCGGCCATGAATAGCGTCGTGGCGACAGGACGAAGAATGAATATTCTTGAGGGATTCATACTAATTCCTTGTTATCGGATGTCCCTTTGGAATTTCCGAAGGATTGCGAATGATCACAGAGATCCCATCTTGCAATTTATCAAACCCACTCACGGCCACCATTTGTCCTTGGTTAACTCCTTGAACGGCGACGTGATCGCCTTCGGTTGTTTCGACTTTAACAGCTTGGACCTTGGCGATATTTTCGGAAGTAATGACATAGACAAAGGAGCCCTTTGGCCCAATTTGCACAGCTGCGGTGGGAAGTAAAATAACGTCGTGCCTTGTGTTCACAAGCAGTTTGGCATTTACAAACTGGTTGGGAAATAGGGCATGGTCCTTGTTATCGAAGATCGCACGAATGCGAACAGTACCTGTTGTGGGATCGATTTGATTATCCATGGCAAGAAAGGTTCCCGTTGAAATCTTTCTTTGCTGTGTGCGATCGTAGGCTTCAACAGGCATAACATTCTTCTGCACAAGCTGGTTTTGAATTTGAGATAAATAATCTTCAGCGACACTGAAGATCACAGTGATGGGTTCCATTTGTGTGATGACCACCAACTGACTGGCGCCATTTGCTTGCACCAAATTTCCGGGATCAATAAGTCGAAGGCCCACCTGACCATCAATGGGTGATAGGATATCACAGTAAGCCAAATTTACTTTGGCGTTGGCTAGAACTCCTTGATCGGTCTTCACGGTGGCTCTGGTTTGTTGCACTAACTTTTCTTGGTCAGTCATTTGTTGCTCAGCAATGGCCCTGGCGGCATAGGCCTTGCGATAGCGGACAAGGTTGCTCGCTGCTTGTTTCATCAAGGAGGTGTCTTTTTCCAATTGGCCTTCCGCTTCCAGTAAAGCCGCTTGGAAAGGACGAGGATCAATTTTTACAAGCAGATCACCTTTCTTGACCATTTGGCCTTCTTGAAAATTAGTACTAAGAATTTGCCCTTGAACTTGGCTGACTGCGGTTACAGTGTGTAAGGGGATGACGGTACCAAGGGCTCTGACATAGACACGTATATCACCTTTACGGGCGACGTCAGTTTCAATGGGAACGGCACGTGGTCCACGGTGTTCGGTGTTCTTGGACTGTGAAGGGCGTGAAAGAAAGTAGTAGATATTAATCGCAACTAAACCTAGTAAAAGTAAGCTCCACCAAAACCAGTGACGACGTTTTTCTTGCGAAGCGATTTGCTCAGGCATAGATAACTCGATTCTTAGAAATTGTGATCGATGTATTTTCGCCAAGAACGCACGGTTGAGAGTAGGATCTCCTTATCGAAGATCATAGAAAACAAGACATTCAGAGGGAATGTCTTCGGGAGAAAGTCATAAATCTAAATTCTATTTATTTAGAGGCGTTGCCGAGTGGCAAAGCAAGAATGAGAGGAAAGTATTTGGCCTAGCTAAAGTTAGCTTACTTATTAAGGCATTGCTGAAGATAGATAACACGATTGCCGCCCGATGGATGACTTGAATCTTCAACAAGGCCTCCAACGAACTGGAAGATCCCATTGACCACTTGGCCATTTAAGAGATTCATATCGCGCATAAGTTGAATCGCTGCGCAGTCAGCATCGAACTCAAAAGTTTTGTTAAAATAGTTATTAAAATACAGGGAAACAATATGCCCAAGACGATGATGTGCGCACTCATGGGCTAAGATAAATTGCTGAACTCCGGGTTGATACATGGACATCATTTGGGGGTTGATCAGGATGACCGGATAGTTGTTGAGAATGCGTCCTTCGCCAGCTTGGCCAATCTGTGTGGTTTGTTGGTAGAAGACTTCCTTTTGATTTATGTCATAGCACTGATCTATGTTCATTAGGGCTTTTGCCTGGCTGCCAAGGGCAATAATTAAGACAAATAATAAGTGACGCATAGATGTCTCCTAGAGGGAGGCAAGATAATAGAGCATCATGGAATGAGCAATCGAACTTTTGTTTGTTGAAAAGGCTTACTTCGGTGACTAAAAGTTAGACGGTGGCTTTGGTTTAAGCCAATGTTTTTTTGATTGTAAGCTGCTCGTTGGAGAGGAGCTTGATAGCTTTTGGGTAGTCACAGGGAAGACGGCTGAGGGCAGAATTATTTTATTACATTGAAGTTTGACATAGAAAATGGAGAATGAAAGGACCTGCCTTTGTCGATGGGGATAGTTTTCAATGTTGAGACGTGTGAGAGAGTTTATTGGTCATCAGCTAAAGCAAGGCGCAACTCCTCAAGGCTTGGCTTTGACTTGTGCCATGGGATTTTTTATTTCTCTATTTCCAATTATTGGTGCGACGACAGTCCTTTGCTTGGCTGCGGGGTGGGCTCTAAAATTGAATCAACCGACTTTACAAGCGGTCAATTATTTGTTGGCACCACTGCAGCTATTGATGATTCCAGTATTTATCAAGGCGGGTGCTTGGGTCTTTCACGTTCCCGCTGTTTCAGTGAATCCGAAAACAATTGTCTCGGAATTTATGAACGACCCGGGACATTTTTTTTCTGCCTATGGCATGGCTAGCTTGCAGTCCATTGTGGCCTGGGCAATTTTGACGCCACCGACAGCTTTTATTCTTTATCGAATCTTGCTTTTGGTATTTAAAAGCGGCAAAAGAATTCGCGATTAAAAAGTTAAAACTTCGGCTTGCAGACCATTGCTAATCTGACTTTGTAAAGAAGCAGGACTACGAATTTTTCAGCGACAAATTACCTGGCATAAATCGGTAATAGCTTTGAACTCTCGAGATTTCTTTGATTGCGCGTCGACATTAAGAATATGGTAAAGGGTCTCGAAGACGGGAGATCTTGTGCTAACTCTGATTAGGTATCAAATTTTCGTTCTGTTTTTTTTCTCTCTTTCATTCTCACAAGCTTCCCAAAGTCTTATAAGGAACACTCAGAATGGCTCGGTACTTGGGAAAAGAACGGCATTGAATACGGAAGCTTTTTTAGGAATTCCCTACGCCGCGCCTCCAGTCGGTGATCTTCGTTGGAAAGCGCCGCGACCTGTGCAAGATTGGAATGGAATTTATTCGGCAAAGACTTTTTCAAGTGCTTGCCCACAAAAGGGGAATTTTTTTGCCAATGTTCCGGCTTCGCAGTTTGGACAACCAATTGGCAGTGAAGACTGTTTGTATTTGAATGTGTGGAGACCAGCTAGGTTAAGCACACAAGAAAAAGTGCCCGTGGTCTTTTGGATTCATGGTGGATCAAATTTTAAAGGTACTTCCTCGGATCCAATGTATGATGGAGCTTATCTGGCTTCCGCTTCAAAAGTTATTTTTGTTAGCGTCAACTATCGCCTAGGATTGCTTGGGGCTTTTTCATCAGAAATCAGCGATGATGAAGACAAACTTGATCAATCCGGAAATTACGTCACCTTGGATCTGTTGCAAGCACTGCGTTGGGTTCGCGATAATGTCGGGAACTTTGGCGGAGATCCTAATAACATTACTATTATGGGGCAGTCCGCTGGATGTATGAATGTGTGGGGGCTTTTGCAAACACCATTGTCAGAAGGATTATTTCATAAAGCAGTTTGCTCTTCAGGACTTCCGAATGCTTATCCTAAAATGGTTGCTAGAGCCCGTGCGGGAAATTTCATTGAAAATCTTGTAACCAATGCAGGACTTGTTACCAAGGCGAGTGACGCAAGCTCTTTTATTAAAGCAAAAGACAAAGCGTGGTTAAAAAATTTTCTTTATTCACGTTCTGTGGAAGAGATCGTGAATGCTCAGGACTATACGATTCCAGTTCAGCATATTGCTGATGGAGAAGTGTTTCCTTATGGTCTTGAAGGCGCCGCCTTAGGCAAGTTTCACCATGTGCCTTTAATTTTGGGATCGACTCTTGA
>CAZPYX010000111.1:0-9315 GCA_964590635.1 uncultured Bdellovibrio sp. | reverse complement strand
TCGCGCCGCGCAGGTCATAACCCCGCCCGACTGGGTTGGTTCCAAAATTCTCCGCAAGGATTGACCACAGAAGATTTTGTAGCTACTTCGAAATTTGCAGCCTTCCAAGCCGTGACTAAGGCCGGATCTATTGCGATTCAAGAAGGTGTGCGTAGCATTTATTTGCTAGCCAAGCTTTATAATTCTTCGACGTATTTATACTCCTTCCAGTGGAAAGAAACCCCTTCCCCCTGGAGAGAAGTGTTTGGCACCGTTCACGGCCTGGATGCTGTTTTTTATTTAGGAAACTTTGACACTGAACGAGAAAACTTTGCGCGCTTTGCTTGGACCACAGAAAACAGGCAATCACGCGAAGCTTTGCGCGATCGTATGAATAAAGATTTCACAAATTTCTTTTGGAACGGGAAGCCGAATTGGGAAGGTTCGACAGAGTTTCGCTAGGTCGAGATGGCGGCAAGGTCATGCTTGCTTGTGTAATGGGACATCTTTTACTTGCATATTTTGAGAGGTAATATTGAGGCAAGAGGAGGTCCTATGATTAAAATCAAACGAGTCTATGAACCCGAAAGCAAAGTGGACGGTTATCGAGTTTTTGTAGATCTTCTTTGGCCGCGAGGTTTAAAAAAAATGGACTTAAAGTTTGATGAGTGGTCGAAGGAAATCTCTCCCAGTTCAGAACTCAGAAAATGGTTTGCCCATGATCCCCTTAAGTTTAAAGAATTTCGTATGAGATATAAGAAAGAGCTTAAAGCCTCTTTGCAACAGGAGAAACTGAAAGAGTTGGCAGATCTGGCTCGGAAAAAAAATGTGACTTTGCTTTATGCGGCCCATGATGAAAAAATCAATCATGCGCTGATCTTAAAAGAAGTGCTGGAGTCTATGTTTAGAAAACCAATCAAGAAGCCAGCTAAGGAGTTGGTACTAAATATGAAAAAATCCCCACTTCAAGAGCGCAGGGCACACTGATTATTTTAGCGACGGGTTCTTTTGGTTTTCTGATAACCTGTGAGCCATTCCGTTCCGAAGTAGATCAGGGCGCTTAGAGGGAACAAGAAGCCGACCCATGAGGTGAGCAGCCATCCGCCGCGAGCAAAAGCCCAAGCTCCGGCCGAGGAACCAATAGCTCCGCCAATAAAGATCGTCGCTATATAAAGGCCGTTCAGACGACTGCGATATTTAGCACGCAAAGAAAAAATCGCGCGTTGCCCAAGAACTAGGTTCGCTGTGATTCCGGCATCTAACAGAATCGCCGCAAGAACCAAAACCACTAAAGAAATTGCCGAGCCCGGTGCAAAGATATGAGTAAGTGGAAATGACAAGGCTGAGATTGTCATTGCAGTCATTGTTGCTTGTCGACTCCAGCCGCGATCAGCCAAGCGACCTGCAAAGGGAGCTGATATTGCTCCGGCAACTCCGGCCAATGCAAAGAAAGCTATGGCTGTTTGAGAGAGATGATAAACGGGCCCTGCGAGATAAAGAGGGATGGCCGTCCAAAACAAGCAGAAAGCTCCAAATAAAAAAGACTGGTAGATGGCTCGTCGTCTTAAGATCGGGGTTCTTAAAAATAACTGCGCCATAGAACTGATTAAAGCCGAGTAGGAAATATTCAATTTAGCAGGATGTCTTTGCGGAAGAAAAATAAATAGAGCGATTCCAAGAAGGGTCATAAAACAAGCGGAGAGCAGAAATACCGCATGCCATGAACTCAAGTCCGTCAAAATACTTGCGATCGGTCGTGAAAGCATAATGCCTAGCATGAGGCCACTCATCAAATTGCCGACCACCTGGCCACGTTTCATCTCCGGCGTTAAGTGAGCCGCAAATGGAATAATAATTTGGACAGCAGAAGCGCCAACCCCCGCAGCAAAAGCAGCTATGAAATAGGGAAGAATATGATTAGCAAACGTCAGGCCGATTAATGCAAAAACGGCCAGAACGATCATAGAAAGAATTAACTTACGATTCTCAAGAAGATCACCCAAAGGAACAATAAATAGAACGGCAAAGCCATAGCCAATCTGAGTTAAGGTAACAATCAAACCCGCAGCTTCGGGGGCAAGTCCCAGAGACTTACTAATAAGCGCGATCAAGGGCTGTGCATAATAAAGATTTGCAGCGATAACACCGACTGCAATCCCAAGAAGCAGAATAAGTCCACGCGAGGTGACGTCGTTGCTAGTCGTTGCAGTATGAATTGGAGAATCGGGTGAATTATTTTGAGCCAACATGCAGATCTTCTTTGTTAGATATGTATCGAACAAGGGTCAAGTTAATATAAGAGTTGCGAAGTCGCAAGAACATTGTTAGATATATATCTAACAATGGAAAATGAGTTTTATCCTAAATTAAAAGACATCCCATTAGAGCTTGTTTTAAAAGCTTTAGGCGATCCAGTACGTATTTCTGTTGTGAAGCAGCTTTTAAAAGTACCTAATCAAGAAAAGGCCTGTGGCACATTCGACTATACAGTGACGAAGGCAACATTTTCTCATCATTTGAAAATTCTTAGAGATGCAGGGCTGACACAAAATCGCCAAGAGGGCACAAAGAAAATGACTTCTTTAAGAACAGATGAACTGAAGAAGCGATTCCCTGGACTTCTCGAGATGATCGCTTCCTCTAAATAATCTAGCTAAGTTTCCGTATTCAATTCAGGGAATGATTTGATCAAATCATCAAGGGCTTTCATTTGCTGCAAGAAAGGTTCAACCTTCGACAACGGCAAAGCTGAAGGCCCATCACACAAAGCTTTATCAGGATTTGGATGGCTTTCGATAAAGAGGCCAGCAAGGCCCACGCCAAGTCCCGCGCGCGACAGCTCTGCAACTTGGCCACGGCGTCCTCCAGAAGCTGCACCCATAGGGTCGCGGAACTGAAGTGCATGGGTCGCATCCAAAATTACAGGGCTTCCCTTAGAAACTTTTTTCATAATGTTGAAGCCCAACATATCAACTACAAGATTGTCGTAACCAAAGTTTGTACCGCGATCACAAAGAATGATTTTATCATTTCCACACTCTTCGATTTTTTCGACGATATTGCCCATTTGGCTTGGGCTTAGGAATTGGGGCTTTTTGACATTGATAATCGCACCAGTGCGAGCCATGGCTTCAACAAGATCAGTTTGGCGAGCCAGGAAAGCGGGAAGTTGAATCACGTCGACAACTTCTGCAACAGTTTTGGCCTGATGGATTTCATGAACGTCAGTAATCACTTTCACGCCGAAGTTTTTTTTAAGCTCCGCAAAAATCTTAAGACCTTCTTCCATGCCAGGGCCACGATAAGAGTGAATCGAAGATCGGTTCGCCTTATCAAAAGAGGATTTAAATACATAAGGAATTTTGAGCTTGTCAGTGACTTTTACAAAGTGCTCGCAAACTTGCATGGCAAGATCACGAGACTCAAGAACATTCAATCCCGCAAACAGAACGAAGGGTTTGTTGTTAGCTACTTCAATATTTCCGACTTTAACAATTTTGTTTTGCATGCGGCCAGCATAGCACTGTCGAACGCAACTATCAAAGGTCAGACCTAGGGCGGAGGCAAAGGAGGTTCGTTAGCTAATGCGAGGCATTAATGCATTGGGTCTCTTGAGTACATAAATTTTTTTTTCTGACCACCGAGCCTTGGTCCTGAGGTGATATTTACAGAGCACAAAAAACTCCATAATGTTTACCAACCAATCGAGGTTTAGGAATGCTCCACTCTGCACGTTCCATTGAGTTTACTGAGAGAATGGCTGGCTATTTTGTCGCAAAAAAGTTTGTACTCTCTGCAAAGAATCCCCTTTCACGGGATTTCTTCATGCTCAACAGTGATAACAACTTTAGGAAACCTTTTGAGTTCACTGTGACCATCAAAGTTTCCGATCTAGAATTGTTCTTGGAGGATCAGAGCACTCCTTCGCAAATTACCGGCAAGATCACAGACTTTCGCTTCGGCGCAGAACTCAGCATAGAAAGTGGATACTTTCAACTCTGCACCCAACCGGCAGCCAGTCCTGATTTCGATACGGCAAAAGAGATGCACTACACTTTGTTCCTGGTAGACCGGGAAGGGAAGAAGTGGACCTTCTTTGGCTTTAAGGAAATCTTAAAAGAGAATATTTCCGCTCTGTGGAAGCAAACCACGACTCTTTACTATTATCTGTGGGAAGGTCATTCGACTTTTGAGAAATATGGAGATAAGCAGGTTCATGCCATAGGTTCGGTCAAAGTATCTGCGTCTGATTTTTTACGGCAGATGAAGAGCTTTAAAACCAACGCCACGTCCTATCTTGAAGAAAAAAAATTATTGGCAAAGTATTTCCAAGCCTTCGCTGTCAATATGTGGGAAAGCTACGCACCCTTTGTTTTTACCACGACCTCTGCGCGTTGGAATGAGCATGCTTTGCCCATGCATACGACCCAAGGTGTGGCGGAAGGCGAGATCACCTTACACCCCTTAGACACTCGCGATGGCCTGACAATTTCGGTACAACGATTTAAGAAGCAGGAGTCTCGCAATGTTGTTCTTCTTTTACATGGTTTAACGACCTCGACGGACATGTTCATTATGCCGGAACATGAAAACCTGGTGAATCATCTGCATGGCAATGGTTTTACAGATGTATGGTCTTTGGATTGGCGGGGAAGTGGTCGCTTTACATATAACATTAATCCTCATAAATATTCGATTGATGATATTGCCAAGTTCGACGTGCCCAGCGCCGTTGAGTTCATCCGTGCACAATGTGGCAATGATGTGAAGATCCATGTGATTGCTCACTGTGTAGGATCCTTGGCATTTATGGCGGCCTTAGCTGCGGGTTATGTCAAAAATATCGCAAGTGTTGTTTCCAATAGTGTTTCGTTGACACCCCAAGTTCGTTGGCAAGCATTTATGAAGATGATGATTGGACCCGAACTTTTAGAAAACGGTTTGGGTTATTCTTATATCACTCCACGCATGGCCTATATGCCGGGCAAAGCTTTCGGCAAAGGACTGTACTGGATGGAAAGAGCAATTCGTCATGAATGCAAAGAGCCAGCATGTCACTTGGTGAGTTTTATGTGGGGGTGGGGATTTCCTGCAGCCTTCAATCACCGCAATATTCACCCAGTGACACATCGTCGTTTGGTGGATTTATTTGGAGGCACGAGCTTTCATTACTACAAGCACATTCGAAAAATGCTTTTAGCAAAAGCTTCAGTGTCATTTTCTGATAAACGTCCGATGAACTATCTTGAAGAGATGAAGAAACGCGATATGCCGCCGACTTTATTTATCTCTGGTAAAGAGAATAATATTTTTCCAGATTCCAATAAAAAGACCTTCGAGATTTTAAAGACAACCAAGAATGCTTTAAGAGTTCAATACAAAGAGTTTTCTAACTATGGCCATCAAGATGTCTTTATGGGGCAGTATTGCCATGAAGAGGTTTTTCCTCATTTGGTTGAGTTTCTTAAACAGCACTCTGAAGTTCTTGAACTCAGAACCTTGCGAGCTCTTTGAGGTCGGATATGAAGTTAGATTATGACTATATCGTGATTGGCTCTGGCTTCGGCGGATCCGTGATGACCTGCCGTTTGGTCGAAAAAGGCTACAAGGTTTGCTTGTTAGAGCGAGGCCGCCAGTGGAAAATGTACGAGTTCCCGCGTCGTCCAGAGGATATCCAAAAGAATATGTTTTGGGATCCCCAAGATCGAAAATTTGGTTTGATGGAGCTGCGAGATAATCCCGAAAGTGATGTTATGACTTTAACGGCAAGTGGACTTGGCGGAGGCAGCTTGATCTACGCCAATGTTTTACATCGTATGCCGGAAGAGTTTTTCAAAGGATGGCCCAAGGCCTATTCGAGAAAGGCACTTGATCCTTATTATGATCGGGTGCTTGCCACCATGGGGGCCAAGCCTTATCCATTCGAATCACAGCCCTACTATCGCAATACCCCAAAGACGGCTCTTTTAAAAAAGATGGCAGATCTATTAACGACTCCAGCAGAAGGAATTGCAAAGCCCGAGTTTACTTTGCCTCCGCTGGCGGTGCGCTTTGAAGGAGACTTTCCAGGACATCAGAGCAAAAATATGCACGGAGCCATTCAGTCGCGCTGTAATAAATGTGGTGACTGCGACATTGGCTGTAATATTCATGCGAAGAACACTTTAGATCTGAATTATATTTTCCGCGCACGTCATCTCAAGACCGCTGCGCAACCTTTGGATGTGAGAACTCACGCGGAGGTGGTTCGTATCGAGGCACGTGAAGATTATTACGTCATCACGTATGTGATTCCCGAATTTCCTCTGCAAGAAAATTCATTCACTACAAAAAATGTAATCGTTTCGGCCGGTTCAATAGGTTCGACTTCCTTATTGCTGAAAATGAAGAAGCAAGGTCATTTACCTCTGCTGAATGATTGGTTAGGGAAAAAGTGGAGTGGCAATGGCGATTTTGTTTCTTGGATATTTAATACCGATGTCGATGTAGATGCTACCAATGGACCGGTTATCACGGGCTCCATATCTTATAAATTGAAAGAGGACGCCAAGGGCTATCCACAAGGCATGTATTTACAAGAGGCTGGTTATCCTTCGGGGGTGGCGTGGTACCTTTCGGGACGAATGCCTCAGCTTGAAGGACTTAAGGGACTGTCATCGTTTGTTGGCAAAAATTTAAAGAGGTATATTCGCGGCATCTTTAAATTTTCAAATCCTCAAGAAGATCTCAACATTGGTGAGGAGTTCGCAAAATCCATTGATCGCGCTCATTTTACGAGGCGTTGCTTAATTCTTTTAGGAATGGGCCGCGATAAACCCGATGGTGAGATCCGACTTCGCGATGACAATCAAGCGATCATCCGTTGGAAGATCAAAGAAAGTAGAAAGCATTTTGAGCGAATTCGTACGGAAATGAAAAAGATCGCCAAATTTGTCGGCGGTGTCTACGTCGAAAATCCTTTGATTCATTTGAAAAAAGTGATTTCAGTACATCCCTTGGGGGGCTGCCCCATGGGTGCTTCCTGTGATGAGGGTTTTGTATCACCCCAAGGTAAAGTCTATGGCTATGAGGGTCTTTACGTGATCGACGGAAGCATTCTGCCGACTTCGACAGGGCCGAATCCGTCGCTAACGATCGCAGCGATTTCGGAGATGATTGCAGAGCAAATTCCGACCAAGGAGTTGCAAAAGATTGAGCCGGTCTTTGCAACTGAATTTCGTTGTTCCAAAAAAATGCCGGTAAAGCAGGCTCGATGATGGTCGAGAGAATATGTTGCTAGACATATTTAACACAAAAATTTTGATCGCCAAGGTATTCTGAAAATCATCCTGTTTTTATTGGAACGTATTCAATTTGTATGGAGAAGTATGGAAAAGTACAGAAGACATTATTTGAAAATTTTAGCAGGTGTTGGCGGTGCTTTTCTTTTTTTTAAAGCTTTTAAAATCAAATATTCCGCCCCAGAGGAATCTAAAGAATTGTCTTCTGAGTCGCCGGGGAATGGACCAGGAAACGGCACAGTTCCGAAAAAAGATCCGCGCAGAAAGTTTGAGCCGGTTCAATGGAAAAGGCTGTCTTCGAATAATGCCGATGCCATTAATTCAAAATATAAAGTGGTCGTGATTGGCTCTGGGTATGGCGCGTCTGTGGCAGCAGCCCGTTTGTCTGAAAAAGTTGGCGGCGAGCTCTGTGTTCTTGAAAGAGGTCGCGAGTTTATCCCTGGTGAGTATCCTTCCAATGCTTTACGTTCTTTAGAAAACTTTCGTATTGATGGCATCAGACCTGTGGGAACTTTCAATTCTAATCAATTGGGACTGTTTAATGTGACGTCAACTGGCGGGATTGACGTCGTTGCGGGAAATGGTTTGGGCGGTGGTTCCAATATCAATGCCAATATCATCCTTGAGCCCTTGGAAGAAGTATTCAAAGGGGAAGTCGGCAATATCAATAACGGCGGGCCAGACAGAAAATGGCCGATTCAAATCGATGATCTGCGCCCTTATTTCAAAAAAGTTAGAACCATGCTGAGAGCGGAAAGATTTAGATCAGGCGTATGGGTCGAAGATGAAAAGGGTGGATGTTGGAAGATAGATTCTGCACAAGGTTCTCAGTGGAGAAGTAATCTTTCTTCTTTGGGACTGACTGCGGAAGAACAAGATAATCTTATCCCGTATCAGCCAAGAGCTAAAAAGATGAGTCAACTAGCTAGCAAATACAGAAGGAGTTTGAAGAGTGACAGCTCTGACATTGATTCAAGATTGGATTTTGAGTCTGAGTATCCTCCTTTGGCAGTGAATCTTTCGAACTTTGATACGGGTTTGAGTGGAAAATTGAATCATGTAGGTGTTCCGCAAAGGCTTTGCAATCAATGTGGTGACTGCGTTTCGGGCTGCAACTCTGGGGCGAAGAATACATTGATCATGAACTATCTGCCTTTGGCAAAAAAACATGGCGCAAATCTGTTTACACAAGTGGAAGTTGATTTCGTAGAGAAACTGAAAAGTGGATCAACGAGATATCGTGTTCACTATCGTTTTTTTGAGAAAAGGTTTTTAAATCTTATTCCATACACGCGCAAAGGCACTATCGACACAGATCACGTGATCTTTGGAGCGGGCTCGCTGGGAAGCACGAAGATTCTTTTGAAATCACAAAAATATGGTGGATTTAAATTCAGCGAAAGACTGGGAGCCTCCTTTTCTGGAAATGGTGATGACTTGTCTGCTGTTAATAAGCAGAACTTGGATATTACAAATATGGGTTTTGGCTCGTACGTGACTCCATTCATTGAAGATAATGCGAGCATCGCGAAAAGAGATATTGCCGGCCCGTGTATCACTACGAAAGTTGATCTGCGCAAAGACTACGGCATCATGTTTCAAGATGCGAGTCTGCCATCAGCATTGGGTGGTATCCTTAAAGATAAACTTGATGACTTGCTGGTTTTTTTGACCATGGGTTATGACAGCTCGAGTGGTCAAATGAGTTTAACTGCGAATGACAATATCAAAATTGATTTCCCGCATTTGGCATCAGAAAAAGGTCATACAAATTCAAAAAGTATTGTGACTGCCATTGCCGAGGCTATTAAGGGCTCTTTCGTTGAAAATCCAAGAACGAAGTACAAAGTTCCAATTTTGGGATCAACGGACGGTATCCCTGTGACAGTTCATGCTCTGGGTGGCTGCTCAATGGGAGAAGATAGCAGAAACGGTGTGATCAATTCTGCTGGCCAAGTGTATGTCGGTGGAAGCAACGATCATCTAGAGAATTACAAAGGTCGTTATGTGACTTGCGGAGCTGTTTTACAAACTTCTGTAGGGGAAAGTACGCTTT
>CAZPYX010000110.1:0-14167 GCA_964590635.1 uncultured Bdellovibrio sp. | reverse complement strand
GGGTTGGAAACTGATTATTGTGGCTGCTGCCATCACACTTCCCCTGGGATACTCTCAGTCTAAAGAATATGCAGAGTTGGAATGGCCCATTGATATCGCCATTGCGGTGATCTGGGTTGTCTTTGCGATCAACTTCTTTATGACCATTCGCCAGCGTCGCGAAAAACATATGTATGTCGCCATCTGGTTCTATATCGCGACCATCATCACCGTGGCGGTTCTACACATCGTAAACTCCATTGAGATTCCCGTTGGCATGATGAACTCTTATCCTGTCTATGCAGGTATTCAAGATGCCATGGTTCAGTGGTGGTACGGTCACAATGCCGTGGCCTTCTTCCTGACAACACCTTTCTTGGGCTTGATGTATTACTATGTACCGAAGGCGGCGAACCGTCCGGTCTATTCTTATCGACTTTCCATCGTGCATTTTTGGGCCTTGGTTTTCATTTATATCTGGGCAGGTCCGCATCACTTGCTTTACACGTCTCTTCCTGAGTGGGCACAAACATTGGGAATGATTTTCTCTATCATGCTTTGGGCGCCTTCTTGGGGCGGGATGATTAATGGACTTCTGACCCTCAAAGGATCTTGGCATTTATTGCGCACAGAACCTTTGATCAAGTTCTTTGTCGCAGCCTTAACCTTCTATGGAATGGCAACTTTCGAAGGACCTTTGCTTTCAATCAAATCAGTATCTGCACTGGGCCACTATACAGATTGGATCATCGGTCACGTTCACTCCGGAACGCTGGGCTGGAATGGTTTCATGGTTTTCGGGATGATTTACTATCTGGTTCCCCGTCTTTGGAAGACAGAGCTTTATTCGAAAAAACTGCTCGAGAATCACTTCTGGCTCGGTTTAACTGGTGTTCTTCTTTATTACATCTCTATGGTCACTGCGGGCATCACTCAAGGTTTGATGTGGAGAGCGATTGCTAAAGATGGCACTTTGGTTTACCCAGATTTCATTGAAACTGTGGTTCGCATCGTGCCGTTGTATTGGGTTCGTGCTTTAGGTGGCGCGCTCTATATCATCGGATTCCTGTTGATGTGTTACAACATTTTCAAAACTATCAAAATGGCACCTCCGCAAACGGCCCAAGAACCACAGGCCGTTTCACGCAGTGGTTACAATGAAGTCACCACCGCCGCTCATCGCAACCTCGAGGGCATGGGTTTGACTTTCTCTGTCTTAGCCTTCTTGGCTATTGCTATAGGATCTGTGATTGAAATTTATCCAACCTTGTCTTTGCATAAATATATCACTCCTGCGAATATTATCGAACCTTACACTCCGCTAGAACTGGCGGGTCGAGATTTGTACGTCAAAGAGGGATGTTATCTTTGCCACTCACAGCAAATTCGTCCGATCGTTTCAGAGGTTCTTCGTTATGGAAAAGCGTCCACTGTTGAAGAATCCATGTACGATCATCCGTTCCAATGGGGTTCGAAAAGAACCGGGCCAGATCTAGCGCGCGTTGGAAAAAAATATCCAAATCTTTGGCATTTAAGTCACATGATGGATCCTCGCTCGATCACACCAAAAAGTATCATGCCGAACTATCCTTGGTTGGCAGAGAATGACACTGACTTCCTAGTTCTTAGAAAGAAATTGTCGGTGATGAAATATCTAGGCGTACCTTATGAAGACGAAGTCATCGCCAATGCCGATATTCATGCACAAAAACAAGCTAAAGAAATCGCCGAAGATCTTGAAAAAAACGGAGCACCGAAAGGTCTTGAGAAAAAACAGATCGTTGCCTTGATCGCTTATCTTCAATCGCTGGGCCAGAAAGGAAAGGCACAATGAAACAAGAAGGATTGAGTTCTTTCACTGACACTTATTTAACTTCACTGGGCCTTCTTATTTTCATTCTGTTCTTTTTTGCGGTGATCATTTGGATCAACCGCAAAGGCGCGAAAGCTTACTATGAACAGATGGAAAAAATGCCACTTAATGACGGAGACATTTCACATGAGCGATTCTGAAAATAAGTTTCACGAATATGATGGTATCATCGAGCATGACAATCCTCTACCCACTTGGTGGCTCTGGAGCTTCTTTATCTGCGTCATCTTCGCTTTTCTTTACTTTTTGCACTATCAATTCGCCGGCGGCCCTACGCTGACTGATGAATTGAAAGTGGCGATGGCTCAGTTGGAAAAAGAACAGTCAGCGGTGGTAGCTTCAAATCCCGTTGAAACTGAAGACTCTTTGTTGGAAGCCTTTGGCAAAGACGGCATCGTGGCTTTAGGTGCCAGCACTTTCCATGCGAAGTGCGCGGCCTGCCACGGACAAGAGCTGCAAGGACTGATCGGTCCGAATCTGACCGACAACTTTTGGATTCATGGCAAAGGAACACGTCTTGATATTGTGAAAGTCATCCGCGAAGGTGTACCTGATAAAGGAATGCCACCTTGGGGGCCCGTCCTAAAAAGAGATGAAATTTATGCCGTCGCTTCTTTTATACTTTCAAAAAAAGGCAGCAACCCTCCGGGAGCCAAGGCTCCTCAGGGCGAAGACGTGACCATCAAGAAGTAATAGTGATCAAGGACCTGGAGACATAAGAATATGAGCGACTTAGATGCTGGCAAATTAACATCCGTAGATGAACATGGGGATCGACTGGGCATCATACCTGCCGAAGTGCGTGGTTTCTTTCGTAAGCATCGAACGTGGACTCAGCTTATCTTACTGGTGATTTTTTTGGGTCTTCCTTGGACAACCATTCAAGGAAGACAGACTATTTTATTGAACATCCCAGATCGAGAGTTTGCTCTGTTTGGAATGCTATTTAAATCCCATGATGCTCCTCTTATATTTTTCATTCTGGGTTTCCTGACTTTGGGTTTGGCTTTTGTCACTTCAATTTGGGGACGCGTGTGGTGTGGGTGGACTTGCCCGCAGACGGTTTTCATTGATGCTGTTTTCCGTCGTATTGAAATTTGGACTGAAGGTTCCTACCTAAAACGACGACAGTTGCAAGCCAGTCCCATGAATTCTGAAAAGTTTTTTAAGACCGGACTCAAGTGGATTCTATTCATTGCGGTTTCCTCATTAATTGCCCACAGCTTCATGGCCTACTTCATCGGCGCCAAAAGTTTGGTTCAGATGATTCAAACGCCGCCTGATCAAAATCTTACTTACTTTATTTTAGTGTCTGTATTTACAGCTCTGATTCTTTTTGACTTCGCTTGGTTCCGTGAACAGTTCTGTGTCATCATGTGCCCCTATGGTCGCATTCAGTCTTTACTCCTCGATCAAAAATCTTTAGCGGTGGTCTATGATACGAAACGTGGTGAGCCGAGAAAGGCGACAGAAGTTCCAAAGGCCCAACAAGGTGATTGTGTAAGTTGCAATCGCTGTGTACAAGTCTGCCCCACTGGAATTGACATTCGCAATGGCCTGCAAATGGAATGCATTGCCTGCACCGCTTGTATTGACGCTTGCGATGAAATCATGGACAAAGTTAAAAAGCCCCGCGGACTGATTCGCTACAACACCTTGGATGATTCAAAGATATCTTTGCTTCGTCCTCGGTCTTTGATTTATTTAACCGCACTTGCAATCCTGGCTTTCGGGCTGAGCTATGCCATCTGGACACGGGAGCCTATTCATGTCGCTATTCTTAGGGGCCAAGGCCTTCCCTATTCCTACGTGAAAAATGAATCCGGTGAAGAGGTGATTTTAAATCAGTTCAAGATTCATATTCAAAATCAAGGTCTCACGATGGCACGCTATAAGTTGGAACTTCCTCTGGATCTTGTGAATGAGGGTGTGCAATTGACTGTCGGAGAGAATCCTTTAACTTTAAGGCAAGATGAAAGCCACGAATGGTATTTCTTTGTGCGCATGTCCCCCTCTTTGCTGTCGAAAGCAAAAGGACAAATTAAAACCAGCATAATTTTGCAAAACCTCGACAGTCCTTTCAAAGTTCAAAAAGAACTCACCTTAATAGGACCTAAATCGCAATGAACACCGCATGGTTCTTAGCCATTGGAATCTTAACTTCGAGCTTCTTTGGCAGCTGGCACTGTGCCGCCATGTGTGGGCCCATTGCCACTCTCATGGGGCACCGCAAGTCCTTGCTCCCTTATCACTTCGGAAGAATGGTCTCTTATCTTAGCCTCGGTCTTCTTGCTGGATCACTCGGACAGTTTTTTCTGAATAGTGAGTTTGTTTTACTTCGCTGGATCTCTGCATTTCTTTTTGGACTGATTCTGATTTCAATGGGACTTCGTTGGTTTTCTCCAAAATTCTTTAAAGGTCTGCCTTCTTTCTTGGAGTCTCACGGAATTGTGACGATAATCCGCAGAGTTCAAAAGTTTCATCTCAGTCAATCTGGTTTTGTCGTGGGACTTTTGACGGCGCTTCTTCCTTGTGGTTGGCTTTACACCTATGTAACCGCTGCGATCGCAACTCAAAGTCCTTGGAGCGGCATTTTCGTGATGTTCCTATTCTGGCTGGGCGGCCTTCCGGCATTAAGCATCGTTCCGTCTATGATTCGCCAAACTCTTCAAGCGGCTCCGTTAAAACATCAACGCATTGGTGGTCTCATCTTGGTTGCTGCGGGTCTTTATTCGATTTTTAGCTTCCTTGCGCTTCATCAGTTCTAGCCTTTACCGCCAAATTAAATTTCAAAGACGCAAGAAAACATCCCGGGCTTAAGCCCACACGTCGATTGTGCTCGTTGTTCTTATGCAAACAATTTCCGAGCCTATTTGAATTTCTTTTACCTCACCTTCTTCGAGGATTAACTTTGAAGCAGCCCAAAGAAATTTTAAATTCAAGGAGGATCTCATGTTGTCTCGACAAATACCTGCCATCATCGTGTTGGCATTTGCTACAGGTTTTATCGGATGTGCTAGCACTCCGCCAGTAGTCTCTCAGTTTTCACCAACTACAAATCCTACGACTGAAATTGATCGCACTCAGGCCATGTTAGAAGAAGCCCGGGACCGCCAAATGGATGTTCTTTCTCCGACAAATTTCACTAAAGCCAATGACTCTTTGAAAAAAGCCATCAGTTATCGAGATGCAGGAAAAGGCAGTGAAGATGTCTTGCAACAGGTCTCTCTTTCACAGGGATGGTTAAGAGAAGGCGTCAGTAAATCTCAAATTGCCACCATGCAAATGAAAGACATTCAAGATGCCCGTCGCGGTGCTCTTTCAGCCAGAGCGAATGAAATTTTCCCGAAGGACTGGTCTAGAGCCGGAAAGGATCTAGAAAGCGTCACCAAAGACATTGAAAAAGGAGACATCAAACCTGCAGAGAAAAAAGGAGTTGATATCGTAGCCCAATATCGCAAACTGGAAAGAGACGCTGTGGGTAAAACAGCCCTCGGCACAGCTGCAGATAATATTAAAATGGCTGAAAACGAGAAAGCTCAAAAGTTAGCGCCTAAAACTTACAGCGCAGCTTCGATGAAATACGATAATGCTCAAAAAATTATCGATGCTGATCCTCGCAACTCTGCCGCCATCAGCCGTGCTGCCAACGATGCCACTCGCGAATCCATGCACTTGGTAGAAGTCACTAACAAAGTCAAAGCGGGAAACACTGAAGACCTGGTATTGCAATCAGAACGTCAACAAAAGGCCATCACAAGTCTTCGCAAAGAAAATGTCATGGCTGAAGGTGAAATGACTCAAATGGCTCGTCAGCAACAAGAACTGCAAAAAAGCCAAGCCTTGATCAACCAAGCGGCGTCCATTCGCAGTCAGTTCAAACCAAATGAAGCCGAAGTATTCACTCAAGATGGCAAAGTCATGGTCCGTTTGAAATCAATTCAGTTCCCAACTAACCAAGCAACTTTGGGACCTAAAAATCAAGCTATGATGAAAAAAGTGAATGAAGCCCTCGAGCAAGTAGGCCCTGCGAAGCTTATTGTGCAAGGACATACAGACTCGACTGGCAGTGCGAATAGAAACCTCACTTTATCAGAACAAAGAGCTAAATCTGTTCAAGACTATCTCGTCGCAAACGGTGCTGTTACACTAGATAATGTTGAAGCGGTTGGTGTGGGCTCAGAAAAACCAATCAGCGACAATAAAACCGCTGCAGGAAGAGCTCAAAACAGACGCATCGATATTATCGTGGAACCTCTTGCTCCTAGATAGGAGGTCATATGACAAATCTACCTGGCCACGGCTGGAGAGATCTAAAACAAGAGCTCATGTCTAAATGGCATGAGCTCACGGAACATGAGCTAGAAAAGACCAAAGGAGAGCGCATGTCTTTGGCGGAACTCCTTGAGAAAAAGGTGGGCATGAAGATTGAGGAAGCCAGTGAGCGCGTTGAAGAAATGGCTGAGCGCTTTCATCTTTATGACGAACCCAAAGACACTCCGGCTGAAATTTTAAAACAAAAGAAAGAACGAGTTTTAGAACTCGGCCCGGAAAACCCGCCCCCTCGCAATAATGAGAAGCCTTTAGATGATTTAAAAGAATGATTTGGGCCCTGCTCGCCTCAAAGAGTCCCGTCCTGATGACGGGACTCTTTATCGCGAATTTCTTTTTCTCGAACAACAGATACGAAGGAACAGGGAATCGAAATCTTCACGTCAGCCCTTTCGTCTTTTTTGCGAATCAGCTCTAAGAACTCACCATCACCGGGACGCTGGCGCACGAAGACCATCAACCCGTCGGGCTTCAGCATCTTAAAAAGCTTTTCTGGAAACTCTTCGGATCCGGCGGTAAAAATAATGCGATCAAAAAATCCTTCGTCGGAAACACCATCAAAGCCATCTGTATTTAAAATCTTCACATTCTCAATATGTCGTTCCTCAAGAATTTTCTGAGCTCGTTCGGCAAGCTCCGGAACGATCTCTGTCGTGATGATAAATCCACGGGGCGCAACTAAGAACGCAAGCAATGCTGTATTCCAACCACTGCCAGTCCCCAGCTCAAAAACTTTCTGTCCTTCGCTTAACTCCAAAAGATCCAAAATCCTGAGCACAAAGCTGGGTTGAGAAATGGTCGAGACAAAGGGCGGCTTTTTATAAATTGTGAGCGCCTGGTCCTGATAAGCTTTTTCCAAACTATACTCAGGAATAAAAAGGTGTCGAGGTGCCGCGTAAAATGCTTCCACGACTCTTTCTGAGAGTGGTAAGGATTTCTTAATGAGCGCATTCTGAAGAACATCCACTTCTGTTTCCACAATTAAGCTTGCAAGCTTTTTTTGGTAGCGGCAATATTGTATTATGACACTCACTCAGCTCGAATATATCTTAGCCGTCGCAGATACAGGCAGCTTCAGTCAAGCTGCTCAACAATGTCACGTCACTCAGCCCACACTGAGCATGCAAATTCAAAAGTTGGAAGAAACCTTGGGTGTCATTCTTTTTGATCGAACCAAGCAACCGACCCGCCCCACTTCGATAGGGCAAATCATTCTTAAACAAGCGCGCTTAGTTATTCAGGATGCCGAGAGAATTAAAGAACTCGTCAATGAAAACAAGGGTGAATTGAGTGGAGAAGTTCGTTTAGGTATTATTCCAACACTTGCTCCGTATCTTTTACCTCTATTTTTGAAAAAGATTTTAACTGCGCATCCACGTTTACAAATCCGCATCGAAGAATTGGAAACACAACCTCTTCTAGAAAAGATCCGCAATAATTCTTTAGATTTTGGCCTTGCCGTGAGTCCCATTGAGGATATCAACATTGCGGTTCATCCGCTTTTTTACGAACCATTTTTTGTCTATGCTGCCAAGACCCATCCTTTGGCGGACAAAAAAAGTATTGAAGAAAAAGATCTTTCGCAAAATGATGTGCTCTTGTTGAATGAAGGACATTGTTTCCGCGAACAAAGCCTGGCTCTATGCCGTAAAAAAGACAACTTCAATTCAGAACAAGGCTTCTCTTTCGAAAGCGGCAGTTTAGAAACCCTCAAAAAACTTGTCGATCAAGGAAGTGGCTTCACTCTTCTTCCTCTGCTTGCGGCACAAGACGTCAAAGACAAGAAGCGTCTAAAGTCCTTCACCAACACGATTCCGACACGGGAAGTCAGTCTTCTGCATGGCCCCCACTTCCAGCGCAAGGCACTTATGAGGGCTTTTATTGAAGAAATTCAAAAGAACCTTCCAGAAGGTCTGAGTTTAAAAAAGTCCGCACACCATAAAACTATAAATCCCCACATTTAAAGTTATAGTTTTTTTCTATATTGTTCATAGAAAAAGAAGACTGTTCAGATACTGTCATTTGCCTTATTATGAATTTGTTTACAGGTCGTCACTTTTTGGAGGAACACTATGAGCAATGTCACAGAATCTCTTAAAAAAACTTTGTCTGAGGAATACATTCTTCAACTTAAAACTCAAAATTTTCACTGGAATGTCGAAGGCCCTTTGTTCTTCTCGCTTCATAAACTTTTTGAAGAGCAGTACAATCAACTTTCAGATTTTGTTGATGCCTCTGCAGAAGTTCTACGCGCCTTGAAAACCCGCGCTCCTGGAAGCTTTGCTGAGTTCAAAACATTTGCGACAATTCAAGAAGCTCCGGCTGAAAAAATGAACTCCAATCAAATGATTGAGATGCTCACTCAAGACCACACGACTGTTGCTGCGGCTTTCAAAGCACGCCTAGAAGAGGCTGAGGAAGCTGGTGAAGTCAGTGCTGTCACGCTTTATGAAGACCTTATTACATTCCACGAAAAAGCGGCCTGGATGATTCGCAGTCATAGATCATAATTTAAAAGACAATTAGAAAGTAAAAAGGAGGGCTCACCCTCCTTTTTATTATTTTCTTCGTGATGTTGAAAATCTCAAATAACCAATTCAATAATTGCGCGGAAACCGTTGTTGCCAGCCATGGCACCCACGATATTGCGCAAAGACGTAATATTCTTGCCCTGGCTCCCAATAAGCTTTCCCCAGAATTCTTGAGCTAAGACGACTTTATAAGTTGTTGTCTTTTCGCCGCTCGCATAACTCACTTCGACCCCTGCCTTCGTCGACGTCATCTCAGTAATGACGGCCTCTAAAACTTGAGCAATTCTATGACGTACTTCGTTCTCTACATTGGGAACCGTTTCAACTACCATGGCATCTCCACCTTTAAACACATTGTTGTCTGATGAAAATTCGTGCGGCAAAGTTTTTTCCTGATTCTGGGCCAGGAAATGTTCCACAAAATTTTGGAAAGAACATGGAACACACTAAAAATACAGAAATGCTCTCGATAACAAGAAACGGTGAACGACAGTGACTCAGGCGATTATCATTCGTTTCAACACTTCTGCCTTTAAATTCTTCCTTTTTATCTTCTCTTAAATTCAAAATCTGCTCACACAACTAACTAGGAGGATACGAAATGAAGTTTTACGTTTGTAGTTTACTTGCGACAGCAGCGATGGCTTTGCCAGCACATGGGGCGACACCAGCAGTGGAAGAAAACCAAGAAGATCAGGCAACAATGGTTGTTACTATGGTCGAACAAAATCTGTTCAATCCTTTGGCCATGCCGGCTTCCTGCACGGCCGTAGCTTTAGATGCAACACAGACAGCCTCCTTAAAGGATGCTTATTTTGCGTTCCAAAAAGAAAAGAACACTCTGGGCGCCGTAGCTAAGAATGCATGGATGGATGTTCGCCATACATTCATGAGTGCAACTTCCATGAAAACGGACGGCCAAAGTGCCTTGGCTGCTGCCAAAACTGCAGCCGGAAATCTAGGTGATGCCGCGGGAATGTTCTCGACAACAGTGTTCTTTGACATTTTGAAGCCAACACAAAGATCCAATGCCTGGATGTGCATGAGAGATATTGGAAAAATGAAGAGACTGCACAAACTCAGAGAGATCTGCGCTAAATTGCCACCGGCTCCAGCTCCTACTCAATAATAATTCCGGGCTGCTTCGCAACGACGCAGCCCGTCTTATTTTAAGACTTTTGACTAGGGACCTAAACTACTCCACAATCACGCCACAATTACCCCTGAAAATCAGGTAGGTTTAAATTATGGCGCAAATATTCCTTCTCGAAGATGACCCGATTCTTGGCAAAGCCATCCAGCTGCAACTGGAGTTGGAAAATTATACAGTTTCTTGGGCTCGCTCCCTGCTGGATGCTCGCAGATCTTTTTCCGCGGCTCCAAATAACGACCTCTATCTTTTGGATGTGAATCTTCCTGATGGCGACGGTTTTAGTTTCTGCAAATGGTTGCGCCAAGAAGGTGTTCACACTCCCATTATTTTCTTAACTGCTCGCAGTGACGAAGACAGTGTGGTTCAAGGGTTCACGGAAGGAGCCAATGACTACATTCGCAAGCCCTTTGGGCATCGCGAAGTTTTAGCTCGCATCAAGAACCAACTCTCCGACAATAAAGCTTCATTGGATTTAATTCGCTACGCCGGTTTGACCCTAGTAAAGAACCAGCAAATTCTAAAATCCGGAGATTCTTTTATTAACCTCAATCGCCGTGAATTTGAAATCTTGAGCGCGTTCTTTGCTCAACCTGAAACTATTATCTCCCGCGAACAATTGATCTCGGTGTTCTCTGCCGGGGAAGAAATATTTGATCGTACCGTGGATTCCCATATCAGCCACATCCGCACCCGCTTGCAAAAAAATGGCGTGAACAACATCAAGATCACATCCGTTTATGGCCAGGGTTATCGATTGGAAAAAAGCACATGATCACAAAACCACTCTTTAGAAAAAATTATTTGCCGTTTGTTTCTATTGTGTTGGTTTTTATTTTGATTGGCTTTGTTTCGTCTTACTTGTACAACCGTTATGAAAAAAGTCAGATGGTTTTTAAGCCCTCACCTTTCCTAAGACATATTTTCACACAGCTCGATTCTGATCCTAAGCTTGCTGTAAATAAAATGAACGAGTCCACCGATGGCACTGAATCCTTCCGCTTCGACTTGATCGATAAAGGCGGCATCAGCTTAAGCAATGGCAAGCAAGTTCTTCCCGTCACCCTGACGGCTGAACAGCTTGCGGCCCTCGACAAAGGCGAAGCCCTACAGTTTAAAGCCACCAGCGATTCCTTCTTTCGCAGTCTGGATGTTTCCAAGTCAGCAAATCCCAATTGGTATTTCGTAACGGAGTTCCGTCCTCCGTCAGGTTCACGTCCACAGTATATGATGTGGATTACGGTTTCGAGCTTGGCTGTTTGTACTTTGATCTCTGTGGCTCTGGCCCTTTTCTATCAATTTTCGAAATATCGCGAGCGTGCCTATGAGGCCTTGGAAGTTCTGAGCGAGCTGAAGCATGGCAATTTATCCGCGCGCATGCCGAGCAAGAAATTTGAAGAACTCGCTCCCCTAGTTCAAGCTTTCAATCAGATGGCTGGCGAGCTGGAGCGTATGGTTGAGAATATGCGCAAAGCTGACCATGCCCGTCGTCAACTTTTGCAAGACCTTGCCCACGACCTACGCACGCCTCTGTCTTCCTTGAAAACTTTCCTGGAGACCTTGAAGAACTCGGATAAAAAACTTTCTGAGGAAAAACGCCATGAGGTGGTTTCGCTTTGTTTCTCTGAGGTTGAGTACTTTGGAAATCTGGTTGAGGATCTTTTATTCTTAGCACAAATCACAGAGCCTAAATATTCTGTGGGGACTGAAGAAATAAATCTTCACGAGCGGATCGCTGAACAAATCCATGTCTTTAAAACGCGCTATCCAAAAATTCGTTTTGAAGTGTCTTCTTCGTTGAATGATCAAGACACCCATGTCATTGGTTCCACGAAGTTGATTGATCGTCTGTTGCGCAATGCTTTTGAAAACTCGACGTCCTTTGCAAGAAATAAAATCCATGTGGACCTTACGCTTCACAATGGTCAGCTGCAAATCAACATCTTAGATGACGGGCCTGGATTCACACCTAATGCTTTGAAAGAGTTTGGCTATAAAAAAGCCAGCCGTGTCTTATTTGAAGACTTCGATAACAAAAGAATTTCTGTCGGAATTGGTTCGGTGATTATGCGTGAAATCGCTCAACTCCACTCCGGCGAGCTTCGCGCTGAAAATATCCCCCATCAGGATCAGATAATCGGAAGTAAGGTCACGATTACGTTCAACTCTGGTACATACGATTCACCTGTGGTCTAGTTCCACAGGTTTTAAATAGTTCCCCGCTAGTATTTTGTCTATCAAAGGCGGGTTCTATGTTCAGTAAATTGATTCTATCTTTAGTCACACTAACCTCCCTTCCAGCCCTCGCTCAACAATCTTCGATGTGGGGAACTGGAATGTACGGTGGCACCCAAGGCTGTTCTTATCAGAAGACAGCAGGTGCTGGCGCGCAAAGCCAAGATGATGGAACTAAAGAGATTCAACAATCTATTCAAGAACTACAAAAACAAAAGAAGCAAAAAACCACCGAGAAATCCCGGCTAGAAAAACGCGACATGCGTGACTCTATGGCGTCCATCACCGATGTGCTTTCTTCTGACTACAGTGATTTCGTCATCTCACATATTGATACGGGTCGCAGTTGTTTGGAGTACAAAGGTATCGGCGCTAAAGATGACACTATTGCCTCGGGTGACGAAGGAGGCACTGCAGTTCAAGCTCCCGGCACAGAGGCCACGGAGCCTTTTGCTGCCTCTGAGTGGGCTCAGATTTGTGATCGCAATAAATCAGGATCTGTCTCTGGCGCGGTTTGCGCTGTTCGGAAATATCGCGCTGAGGATAAGGGCACTCACACTGTTGAAGATTGTAAAAAGGGCCTTTCAGATTATCGCAAACAGAAATTGCAAAAAGACAAACTCACCCGCGAAATCACGGCCCTTGATCGTCAAATAGCGAGTGAAAAAGATCGGTTGAAAGATGCCAAAGAGGATGCGCTTCAAGCAAAGAAAGATGGTTTGAGTTCACCAAGCTCCGACACTGAAGGCGGCGTGTGTGTTGAGTGTATCGCTTCTGGAAATGGTTATACTTATCAAAAACCACAAACTGATTGGGCCAGTGTCGCTGCAAACGGTGTGACTGGAATCCTTGCGACTTACATGGGTTATCAGCAGAATAAAATGACCACTCAATCAAATGCAGAATTGGGCTACCCGACTCAATCTTATCCAGCCTGGGGATACGGAATGCCTTACATCGCGCAAAGTTTGTATGGCGCGATGGGCGGCGGCACAGGACAAGGAAGTTTCGGTTGCGGTGGCACGTCAAGTGGTGTCGGCGGAGCCTTTGGTTATCCTTCAGGCATGATGGGGCAAAACACCATGGGTGGTGGGCTGTACACTGCTGGCATGGGACCTTGGGGTATGAATGGAATGAATGCATTGGGTGGCATGGGCATGTACGGCAATATGGGTATGGGCATGATGATGGGATCGGGCTCTATGCTGGGTTATGGCAACATGATGGGCTACGGAAATATGATGGGTGGAATCATGGGCGGCATGATGAACTCTGGAATGATGATGGGGTCCATGACAGGAAACATGATGGGTTACGGCACCATGATGAGCGGTAGCATGATGGGTTCTATGATGGGAGGAATCATCAACGGTGGCATGATGATGGGCTCGATGACAGGTAGTATGATGGGATATGGGAACATGATGGGTGGAATCATGGGCGGTGTGATGAACTCTGGAATGATGATGGGGTCCATGACTGGTTATGGAACAATGATGAATTCGATGATGGGCACCATGACGGGCTACGGAACGATGATGAATTCCGGTATGATGATGGGAGGCTTGACGAGTTCCGGTTTAATGATGGGAAGCATGACCGGTTCATTGATGGGTTATGGCTCTATGACCGGTGACACTTCAATGTTGCAGTACCAACAACAAGCCATGCAAATGCAGATGCAGTACTACCAACAATATCAACAGCAACAAATGCAGCGTTATCAATCTTTATCATCTCTGCAAACTGAGATGTACAGCTTGATGTATAAGATGCAAGCGATTCAATCTGGCTACGGTACAACTGGATATATCGGAGGAACATCAACAGGCACTCTGACTTCAAGCGGATATACGACATATCCAACAGGCGGCCTGACATCTTACTCTACATACGGAACAACATCGACAGTACCAACGGTCCCAATCCCGACAACAACAACGACAACTATCAATGCCACAGGAAGATAGGTTGAGTATTTAGATAGATCTTAAAAAAGGGAGTCGAGAGATCTTACTATTACCCACAATTCTAACGAATTGTGGGTTTTGTATTTATAGGGTGAGG
>CAZPYX010000109.1:0-14232 GCA_964590635.1 uncultured Bdellovibrio sp. | reverse complement strand
GCCGTTCTGAGTTGAATAATGGGAAATTAATCCCACAACATTTGGAACGGTATCGAGTTCCACCAAGCTATGCTGGGTTAGCGAATCAAGCCGCGTCCAGGGCGATCCAAATCTAAAATAAGACTGATCACTATGGGGAAAAGGATCGCAAGAAACAGGGGAGCTGCGATGCTTTGCTGTCGAAGCCCGCTCACATAGCTTAAGGAACTCAAGCCCAGCAAGGCAATAAAGAATATCGGTTGTCATGACTAAAAAAATAATCCAGAGGTCGATCTTGTATAAGAATTCAATATCCATAAATATCAAATCTCTTAGGGAGCTTTTGTTACCTAGCCCCCGCATGTTTAAAATACTGGATCGCGCGTTCATGCTTTTTTGCGGCGGCTAAGGTTGCAAAAGTTCCTAAATTTCTTCTTTTCCGCGTCTTAGGATTTAGCTTTTTTGAGTAAAGACGATATTTGCCTGATTTGAGCTTTCGAATCATGGTCCCTCCCTTTAATTTTAAGAAGGAGTTTCCTTAATTTTCAGATTAGAGACTGCCGCGTTCAATATATAGTGAAGACAGTGTGGCTAAAAGCAGAGTTTTCATAACAGAACAGATTGCATAACAAGACGAACGGAGACACTTGCTAAAGCTTATCCTACTTTAGCAAGATGTCTCATTTTGCTGATTCACAGGGTCTCACAAATTTGATTGAGAAAGACACTAAATCAAATAAGTTTAAATTCCATCATATTTAGTTATCGAGGAGGCCGCATGAATCCTGAAACTTTGTCCCTTAACAGTGCGCAAGATTTCTTAAGTGGAATTCTTTTGCGCGCAGGAATTGTAGTTAATGGCAACGCGAGGTCAGATATTAAAGTGCACAATTCTAAGTTCTATCACCGCGTTTTAGCGCAGGGATCTCTTGGCTTGGGAGAATCTTACATGGAGGGATGGTGGGACTGCGAAGATCTAAGCCATTTCTTTTTTCTTCTTTTAAGGGCGCGACTGGATGAAGAGGTGAATCCCGCAACATTTCTGTTGCAGTCACTGAAGTCGAAAGTCATGAATCTTTCTAGTCGCAATGATCCTTATAAGATCGGTGAATTTCACTATGACATAGATGATGAAATGTATCGTCTTATGCTGGATAAGCGGATGATCTATACTTGTGGCTATTGGAAAAACGCCGCCTCCCTTGATGAAGCCCAAGAGAAAAAGCTTCAACTTATTTGCGACAAAATTAAACTCGAACCCGGGATGCGGGTTTTAGACATTGGCTGCGGCTGGGGTGGTTTTCTAAAGTACTGCGCTGAAAAGTATAAAATCCGTGGGGTCGGAGTCACTGTCTCTGAAGAACAAGCGGCGTTAGCTCGACAAAACTGCCGTGGCTTAGATGTCGAAATTTTTTTGCAGGACTATCGGGAAATCACCGGCAAATACGACCGGATTGTTTCGATCGGTATGTTTGAACATGTCTGCAAAAAGAATTATCAAACATTTTTTAGCAAAGCAGCGGAGTGTCTGACTGATGATGGGTTGTTTTTACTTCATACAATCGGGAACAATAACGCCTCAGGAGGCGGCACGGATCCTTGGATTGAGCGCCATATCTTTCCAAACTCCATGATCCCCTCTATTGGGCAGATCACCCAACCCCTGGAAGATGTTTTCGTAATGGAGGACTGGCATAATTTCGGTCCTGACTATGATAAAACTTTACTTTGTTGGTTCGATAACTTTGAAAGAGGCTGGCCGCAAATTCAGGATAAATTTGATAAGACCTTTTATCGCAAATGGAAATATTATCTCTTGAGTTGCGCGGGCTCGTTCAGGGCAAGAAGGACTCAGCTTTGGCAGATGGTTCTTACCAAAAAAGGCCTCTTGAACGGTTATCAAAGTGTTCGCTAAGAATCACGGCAAGACTTGTTGAAAAACAGAGCGGAATTAGGTAAACAGGGGCATCTGTTTTAAGGAGGCCCATGAAAACCGTGATCATTCAACATGAAGACAGCACACCTCCAGGTTCAACTTTTGTATGGTTGGAGAGTAAAAAGATTCCCTATCAAGTCGTCAGATTTGTAGATTTGAAAACGCCACCAAGTTCTTCCGAGTTCGATCTTTTGATTATTTGTGGTGGTAGCATGAATGTTGATCAAGAGGCTCGTTTTCCATGGCTGGTTCAAGAAAAAGAGTTCATTCGTCAGGCCATTAAAGAAAATAAAAAGATTGTGGGCCTTTGCTTGGGAAGTCAGCTTTTAGCGGAAGCTCTTGGTGGCTCTGTGCAAAAGCACCCACATTGGGAAGTGGGCTGGCAATCTGTGGCTTTGTCGAATCAGGAAAGCCTTAAAGTGTTTCAATGGCACGGCTACAGCTTCACGTTGCCACCTCAGGCTGAGCTTCTTGCGACCAATGCTTGCTGTAGTGATCAAGCCTATACTTATGGGAAAAATATCGTGGCTTTCCAATTTCATCCTGAAACCACGGAGCAATGGACCGTGGAGTGCGCCAATGACCCAGATCTTCCAGCGGCGACAGAGTATGTCCAAACCCGCGAAGAAATTCTTCGAGATATTAAATATCAGAAGTCTCTGCAGGCATGGTATTTTGCCCAACTAGATTCTTTGGTTGGAAGAAGTGGCGGGTTGTAATTCCCGCTGCGGCGATAACGATCAAAGAACATCCGATCCATTGAATTGAGTTCAGACGTTCCGCAAGTAGAAAGTAGCCAAAGATGGCTGCAAACGGGGACTCCAATAAAAATAAAACACTGGCGATGGATGCCGAAAGATTTTTTTGCGCACGCATCTGCAGATAGAAAGCCAAAAAAGTCGAGCCGAAGGTCAGCGATAACAAACCAAGCAGAGGCTTCAATGGTGCCTCTGTAGGCCATGGGGTATTCTGCAAAAGTAATAGAGGCAAGATTAAGATTGCCCCCCAAGTTGATTGCAGGGCATTGGCGATAAAAAGATTTTTTTCCGTTTTGCCAACCTTATCAATACTCAGAATGTGCAGACTTGCACCTAAAGAAGAAACCAAAACTAAAAGATCTCCAATATTGATCTCAAAAGTATCGATCTCAATCATCAAGAAGGTGCCAAGCAAGGCAACGAAAACCCACATCCAGTGATAGAGATGAATTTTCCTTTTAAAGAAGAAACCCTCAAGTAATGGGACGATGATAATATATAAACCAAAAAGAAATCCGGCCTTGGTCGCGGATGTGTGCTCTAATCCCCAAACTTGAAAAACGATTTCGGTGATAAGAAAGAGTGCTGGCACGAAAGTCAGTTTTAAAAGACGGCCCAACTCTTTTGGCTTAACGATCAAAGCGATAAGTAGTCCGCAGAATCCGACAATACAGAAACGTAAAACCAGAATTTGCAATATAGACCAAGTTTGCAAGCTCCAGACTGTGGCAGTAAAGCCGAAGCCCCAGAAAAGATTGGCCAGCAAAACTTCTAAAGTTGAAATCCAGTTAATAAGCGCCTCCGATAGACTGGCGAATCTAATGCGAAAGGGGGTGCAAGTGCAAGTCACAATACCCACAGGAAATATAGAAGCTAAATGGGGACTGTCCTCTGTAAAAAGTTCGACAATTGAATGAAATGCGACCGGTTTTCTTAGATCTTCCCGGGTAAGGCAAGGGCTCAGGTAAACTGGCGGAACTTACCAGCGCAACAAATATTAATAGTGGGCCTTCTTTTTGCTCTTACCGTTCCCAGTATTTAAATACCAACTGGGAGGTTCTTATGGACAGAAATATGAAGGCTTGTGCCCTTATTTGTCTCTATGTCTTCCAGTTAAACGATTTTTTAGCGGGATGACGTGAGGACGATCATGAAGAAGCCATCCATTCTAATAGCCTCTGCCTTGTTTCTAATAAACGCCTTCGCCCCTAAGGCGCGGGCCCAGGACGTCGCTAAGGCAGAGGCGGATCAGGCCTTTCTCGCTCGGTTGGGTTTTGAGAAGTATTCAGCGCAAATTCAAGTCACCTTGGATCAAGGGCAGCTCAATGAGGTGTCCCGCACAGTTTTGAAAGGCAATAGAGATCGTTATAAAATCGTAGATCTGGCCCGCGATATGTCGGTTCAAATTTACGAAGGGATTCGAGACAACCTTAATAACCCGCAGATTCGTAAAAAAGCCGTGCGCTTAAGCGGGCATCTTTTAAGACCTCACGCTCTGCTAACGGATGTTGTATTACCGGATAACATAAAGTCGATTAAAAACGTTTCTGACTTTTCTTCAGCACGGGAAAAGTATTTGACGGAAATCGCCAGTCAAAGATTTGTCGAGGAACGAACGAAAATTTTGGCGACGATTGCGGATCTGTTGATGTCATCTCAAGCGATATCTGGAAAGGGTGAACTTACGGAGTCCATCATTCTAGATACATTCAAGGACAATGTTGATAGCTATCTCCGCGCAAAGTTTGAGTATCTGGAATTGCAAAATACCCAATACTGGGGCCGCGCCATGGCCGCTCTTTTGGTTCGCCATGCACATTTAGAAAAACAACCGGAATTGGAGAAAGATCTCGATTTTGTTTTAAGTAAACAAAATGACAACTTACAGAACTATATCAGTGCGACGCAATATCTGCACAATAAAGATCACAAGGTGCAAAGTTTCACTTTGCAGTCCGGCGACTTTGCCAATGAATATTCCCACGGGACAGAGGCTTTTTATATCACCATTGGTGTGAAGCCCGGTGATAATGCCAATAAAAAGTTGGCAAAGAAAAGTGAACTAGTAGGTGCTTTGTGGCAGGTGGCCATGTATGCAACGCCTTCAGAAGAAGAAGCCATTGCAGATAAAGTTCACAACAATCAGCCCTTAACTAAGAGTGAAAAACGAAAATATGCGCGCATGACAAAGTCGATGTCCGTGGAGGGTTATTCTCATGTGGGCATTGTCGAGGTTAAGAACGATATTGAATCGGGAATTAGCATGCCGTGGATTTGGGACATATATCCTAATAGTTCAGCGGGAGGAATTCGCTTCATTGGTCCCGAAGGTTTCGCCTTCCAAGAGCGTTTTCAAAAAGTTGGTTATGTTCGTTATAATAGCCGTAAGTTTATGTCGTACTATAAAGGCGCGATTGCGAAACGCGGCTATCAGGAAAATGTTTGGAAATCCTATGAAGCGGTGTTGAATGATGACCAAATCGCTTCGGATCTTAGTAAAGAAACTTGGATTAAGACTTTGGCAACACCAGAAGACGTTGCGCAGTTGGCGAGCTATTCTTTGGATCAAGCAGAGCCTTGGTACCGTGGCCTTATCATCCCAAGGGTTCTTAAAATGATGGATCATTATCTGGTGTCAGCAGATGCAATGGGGTTTGCCTCAGGATTTGCGAATGCAAAGGGTGCGGCTTATTGCTCGCAAGTGTTGGTGCTGGCTTATTTGCAAGCGGTGGATGTGGATCCACAACAAATTGAAGACAAGTGGAGTGACTTCCTTTTAATGACCAAGAAGTTGAACTTGGATGCTTCTCAATACTTTGATTTAAGTCGCAGAATTATTTCACCAAGTGGATTTGCTTGGCAGGCCGGTTTGGTCGAAACTTCAACGGCAGTGATGTTGGATTCTCAGCATCGTCGAACGAATTACTATGATGTGAACTTAGATCTTCTTCAGGCAGATTCTGAAATCAATAACAGAGTGGCCTCATTGTTGATGCCAAATGCCGTGAAGGCGACATTGGACCCTGTTCTGAATGATGATGACCTTTAAGGTTGTGCGAGCTTTTCAATTTGCTGAGGAGTGATACCCCATTCTGCAGCAACGCCATTCAGGGCGGACTCTTTTTTCCATTGGGCCGTCAGCTGGGCATCCGTTAATGTCACATGGGGATCAACAGTTCCATCCACCATGATCCAATTGGCAGTTCTCATCACAGAGGCAGGAGTCACCACGGGGTCCGTGGTCTGAGTCTCGGGACTGGCTTGTTTCCAAATTTTCCAAAGATAGCCGTGGAATGTTTTTAAGTTCAAATTTCCCACAGTTTCAATTTTGCCGACGTTCAGTTTGGCATTGGCAAAAACAGCCTTTACAAATTCAGAGCAATTCATACTTTCAGAGTTGCTAGTTTGTGAATAGTTGTAAGGCACTTTACGCTTTACAATGTCTTGGGCCAAACTTTTAACAAGCTTTAATTGCTCAGCGGTGAGGGCCTCTGACTTACGAATAACCGTATAGGTCCCATGACTGCGAGATAAAAACTCTTGCACGGTCACGATCTGAGCCTGCGGAGGAAATTCTTCGTAAACCATCCATCCTTGTTTTTCTTTAAAGATCACTCCGACATGTCCATAACGAGTTCCCGTGGCAGCTTCAAAGAAAGAAGTGGAAGCATCCGTCGTGATTTCAGATTCACCGATGACATCGCCATCCTGGTAAGAGGCCGCTGCCAAAACCTTGGCAGAAGAAAATATCAGGATGAAAACTAAAATGGATTTTTTAAGAATTTGCGCCATAACTAGATTTCAAACGGAATCACGGCAATGTCAAGAAGGGGCCCTCGGATGGCAATGTGTTATCTACGATTGGAATGCGGAACGTAGGGAAATGCTGTCGGAAGACAGAAAGATAAATCTAAAAGTGGTTTTCTCTAACTATATGGTTGATGTTGGGGACCTCTGTTGAAGTCTTTAGTCTGCCTGACCAATCCCAACCAAATCCTGACAAACAAAATTTAGAGTATGTCATAACGAAACAAAAGAAAAATTGTCTAGAACGAAGGCTCCCATCAATTCTGGTTTTTGTGACACTAAGACGGCTAAGGCAGAAGCTGTTCGCGAGGATTTTCTTATTTGCAATGGCCGGATATTTGGTCAGATTTATAAATGCGAATTGAGATGAAGTGAGCTGATCCCTGACCCCAGTGAGTAAAAGAAAGTTATTTACTGACGTTGATCTAGAGTTTTTCTTCTTTGTTCGGATTCTATTTAGATCGAAGGGATTCTTTTCCCTGCCCATTAAGTTTTGTTAACTGTAGTCCGAACAATTGTTAAGAAGAGAATTGGTCTCAGCAAGTATAACAGATCATTAGTCCAGGTTAGTCAATTTTAGGAATATTCCGGAACAGGTGATGGATAAGAGAGCCATTGATATAGGAGTATTCTGTGAATGTGTCACAATTTTTGATTTATATTTTATTTTTAGGTGTTGCAAAGAATTCCTACGCAACAGACTCCTCGAGTGTCTCTTTATGCGGTGAATCCTCCGTTATCGAAGGCCACAACTGCTCAGATGCCCAAGTTCAATTCAAATTTGAAAACTGCGCATTGAAATCACAACCGCAACTTGCTACGGGAAAGAACTGTGATGGTGACGTCCTAAAAGCCTTCTTCGAAAAGGATGGATTTCGCTATGAGACGTCATTCTCAAAATCCCAAAATGGTTGGGGTGCTACCATTTGGACCAGCAATGGTGTGAAGCAGATGGTTTCCGCGAATCCTCCCCAGGCCTTAGCGAAGACAGGCAAAAAAGTTTCTGAAAATACAACAAAATCAAAAATGAAGGCGAAGCGAGAAAAGATTGCGCGGGAATCTGAGACTATGAAGACGCTTCGCTACCGGCGGTTGTTGTAAAGCCCAAGGAAAGATACTGATGGACAATCGATTTTTAATTTCAAATATCTTTAATTTTTAAAAAAATATAACAGAGGAATCAAGCATGTTAAAAAATACGGGCATAAAAACAAAATTACTTGTCGCTTTTATTTTAAGCGCCTCAGTATCCGTTGTAGTCGGCGCCACCGCCTACTATTTTTCAAGCAAGACAATCAAGACTTACAGAGCCATTGCCAAAGAAAATGTACCGAATCTTGTGCAGTTTATTGATATGAGAACTCAGTTGACTGAGCTCGTGGTGCCGGTGGCTTCTTTGATTGATACTCCGTCGACATCTGAAGATGCCGCCAAAGCAAAGGCCTCCGCCGAGAAAGCAATTAAAGAATTTAATGTTGCGGCCAAGGCTTATGAAGATCTGCCGTTCACTGAGGGCGAGGAGCCGTTTTGGAATGATTTTAAGGCGGGAACATTAAAGAAGTTCTTTGATCTGTCTTTAGAGATGATTCGTCTATCGGGAACAAATAATAAGTCCGATCAGCAGCTTCGGGATCGTCTGTGGAGAAATGAGTACGCTAAATTATTAGACTCCCGCGACGAAGCCTTCAAAAAACTTATTAAATTTGAAACTGACGGTGTCAAAAAAAGTGAGAGCATTGGGGACGAATTGAATGGGCAAATGAACAGTATCGTTAGTGGAGTGATCATTGCCGGGATCCTTCTGTCCATTGGGGTGGGCTATCTCATTGCCACGTTCTTGGTGAAGCATATTGGCCATGCTGCGGATCAGCTGGCACAAGGTTCTTCTGAAGTATCAAATGCGTCTGAGCAACTTTCAAATGCAGCACAACAATTGGCAACGGGCGCCTCCAGTTCTGCAGCTTCTCTGGAAGAGGGGGTCGCTTCTATTGAAGAATTGGATAGTATGGTGCGTTTGAATGCCGGCAATGCACAAGAAGCCTCCAATCTTTCTTCAAATGTCACAAAAGAAGTACAAGACAGCCTTCATGAGATGGAGCGTCTGGGCGGCTGTATGAATGATATTCAGAAGTCGGCGAAAAAAATCGAAGAGATTATTGGCGTCATCGATGACATTGCTTTCCAAACAAATCTTCTCGCCCTCAATGCATCGGTCGAAGCGGCAAGAGCGGGTGATCAAGGAAGAGGATTCTCCGTCGTTGCCGAAGCGGTTCGCAGTTTAGCTCTTAAGAGTGCAAGTTCAGCGAAAGATATTTCAGAGCTGATTAAGCAGTCCGTGGCTCAAGTCGAAGATGGGGTTGAGATTGCTAAATCCAATAATACATTACTGAAGAGCTTAAGCGGATCTATTAAAAAGATTTCAGAGCTGAATCAAGAAATCGCATCAGCCGGTACTGAGCAGTCCACAGGCGTCAATCAGCTTTCTATTGCGTTGAACTCGCTTGATAAAACAGTCCAAGGCAATGCTGCTTCCTCTGAAGAAGTGGCAGCTTCTGCTGAGGAGTTGACGGCTCAGGCTGCATCAATGCAAACCAACGTAGAAAAATTAGTTAAGATCATAGAAGGCGACAGTGCTTCTTTGACGGCGCACGTGGTTCATAATCCCGAAGCTAAGAAAATCACTAAAGCCACGGACTTTTCAGCCAGCAACCGCAGATCAGAAACCAGTCCTCAAGTAAAAGAGTCTGGACGTGCGCAAATTAAATCGGCGGAAGGATTTTAAGATATTTGCCAGTGACGAGCCCTCTCTTTGATGTTCAACGAAAACATTAAAGAGAGGGGATAATGAACAGAGAGCTTTCGTATTTGCCGGGCATTTGATTTTTTTGATTAGAAAAGCCTTATTGCTCCGGAATGAAAAAGCTGTGATTTTTAATCACAGTTTTTTTTAAAATTCATTTTTTGTATCTTGCAGAAGAATCTAGTTTGACGATTCGTTCATTTCAGCAAAATCAGATCTTCCGCCGCTAAGGCCAAGGAAGATGTTGTCAAAAGCTAGAACATTAAGTCTTTGTGCGACCATTTGTCTGTCAGAGTTGTAAACTAAAACATGGTTTAGATCGCCACCATCTGAGTTTTCAGATTCACGAAGTACAATCGTAAATGTTTCATTTTTTAGATAAACAAGAGCTGTCGCTTTGTCTTGAATTTTGATTTGCGGGCAAGTATTCATAAAGCTTGTGAAGAGCTTGCTGCCTTCATTGCTAACAGAGTAATTGTGCACAATGCACTTCAACGCCAGGGTTTGAATATCACGCATAAGTTTATGACCGCTGGTTTCAGGGCGAGCAAAACAAGTTGTACCGAACAAAAGAGTCGCAAAAATAGCAGAAAACACTTTCATAAAAACCTCTTACTAAATTGTGTTAGTTGTTTTTGCGAGCCGAAAAGTCACCTCGGTGAGAGGTGGTAAAAGTGAACGCGGTATTTTAGGAAAGACAGGCCTTCATGAAGAAGACCTTGCTTGGTGGCTTAGATATGCCTGTTTAAAATGGCAGTCAAATTAAAATTCACAAATGTTAAAATAAGTACAAAGCCCTGGGGCCGATGATATGGGTCTTGGTAGGCACGGATAGGTTTAATTGCTTCAAGACCAGAAATTAGGGAATAGGCAGGTTAATTTTTAGGACATCCAAACAAAGCGACTCTGCTGCTGCCGAAGCCTTCGAATCTGCTTCCAGCAATGCTGACCGAGTTGCCTCCATCAGTGAATGTAAAAGCGACAGCCTTATACAGTTGCTGAACCCATGAATCCATTGCGAAAACTGCATCGTGGGAGGCCTTCATACATACCGTATTGGTTTTGTCTGTCACCGTGTACGAGAGCGATGTTGATAAAATTAAAGGGGATTCCATCGGAGAACTGGCGAAGTTGATAAAAGGTTGCGGCAATGTTCCGATTTTCATAGCAGGCCCATTCGCAGGGATTGCGTACACATCTGCAGATCCTGAAGAAATTTGCAGTTTGGTTGGACCGACATTAAATACACTGATGGTTTTTCCATTAGGGCCCGGGCCAATAGCGGGAACATAAATCTGCGTGACATAGAAAACTGATTGAGCGCTATCGCTCGTGCCAATACTCAAACAGATATCATCAGGTCCACAGTCTGCTTTTGCAGAAAATGCGGTTAGCGTAAAGAAAAGAAGGCTTAAGACATAAAGAACTGATTTTTTCATAACCTAAGGTCTCCGCAAAATAGTCATTGCGGAGACCGTTTTAACAAAATCCCCAATTGTGAATCATTAAAACAGAGTCAGAAAATACATTTTTCTAAATCGTCTAAAAGTTAGACGACCGAGGACAAGAGGCAGGCCTTCCGCATGAGCAGGCCTTCTAAGGTCGCATCAGGGTTTAGAGACCTATTATTGCCTGATATTTTTATCAAACATCTTTTCCTTGCTGGCTACTCGTGATGCGATTGGCATCTCTCCGGTCGATGGGTCAATCACTGTATCAACCCGCGTAATCCGATCCGCAGGGAATCCGGTCATTTGGGCATGTTTTTTAATGAGGTCTTCATTCGGCGCTACATAGACACAAAAGGTGGCGTCATCTGTAACATAGCTTTCTAGCCACATGACTTCGCCATTAAGTTTTTTAAGAGCGTCGTTAGACACCTTAGACATTTCCTGCAGCTGATCTTGACTGCTCAGGCCAACACCGGGAACTTTTCTTTCGATAATATATTTAGGCATATTTTCCTCCAACCTTAGTGGAATCTTGGCAGATTCCCAATAAAGGAAAATGTTTTATTCAATGTTTGTGAGCAACCCTGTGTAGAAAAACCAAGTGTGAGAGCAAGAATCTGTAATTACTTAAGGTCACACCTAACATAGGAATAGTCTATTTTTCCGTTGGTAGAGCTCGAAGCGTTTACGGAAGTTTTGGTGCCTTCAAATCCATAAACGAAGGTTCCATAACTTGCGGAGGTAAGAATTCGTAAATTTCCTGTCGATGAAAGCTTCAAATAAAACAAGCCGGTAATTTCAGCATAATCGTTGACTGAATTTAGAATAAGATTTTTTGTGGAAACTGTACCGTTCTCGTTCACTGTACAGATGTACTCCGAAGCAAAGCTTGATGATGTGACAAACAATAAAGCAGTAAGCGCAATTAAGGTTCTCATAAGTTCTCCTAATTAGTGCCGTTGCAATCGCGATGGGATAATTTTCCCTTTCAGCGTCGCAATGATTGTTATAGCTACAAAGGGGAGCAACGACCGTTCCAATGTCGAAACACTCAACTCGCTGTTCATGACATTCAGGCATGATTTCAAAAAAAATGAAACGTTAACGTGTTGATCGACTGACAACATTTGTTGCCCTTTCAGTCTTCTGGATCAGTAATCTGCTAAGGGATGAGGTTATCTCAATAACCTCATCAATCCATGCGGTGGGTACTAGTGTCGGAAGAAATTGCAAAGAAATCCGTAGCGAGCTCTGCAATAGGCACCAGCATCCGGGTTGCCAACTTGGACGGGTCCAATGACGAAAGTGGGAGGATCGATATGACGTTCGCAGACTACGAGAGCATAAACTTCATAACCACGTGCAATGGCTTCAATACTCTTCACTTCGCCGGCTCTGGTAAAGGAAACAATTCCACTGAATCGTTGTGCGATAGCTAGATCAGCTGCTGTGTTTAGATCCGTCATACCAACTTCAGAGCCAGTGACCCATTTGGTGCCAGTCACGTAGTTGCACACATCTGCCGGTTTTGTAGATGCAGCAAACAAGAGTTTTCTGCCGTAGCTATCAGTAGCAGAAGGTGTCATACAGACAACTTGGTTTCCCACGATCTGAGAGCGAATACAATTAGCGGTAGATGCATCGTTAGCTAAGGCATTTGAGCCTACGACAATAATGGAAAAAACTGCGAAAAATGCATTGAAGATAGTTGTCTTAATCATAAATTTTTCCTTTCTAAGGATTGATTTTAGTTACGGTCAAATACCGGCGTAAAATAACCGAGAACAATTTCTATTTCCTTTCATTTTTAGAAAAGAGTCTGGGCCATTCGTTATCGGCAGGTAAAGAAAATCATCCCCCAAAAGGGCCTTCGTTCAGAAATGGACGGGTTTTTTAGTTTTTTCTATACAATCGCAACGTCCGTTGTTAGAGCGTTGCGATTGGCGTCGTAGAAATTTTTAGGGATTGGCTAGCTCAGTAGCCGTTTCTTCATGAGGGACTTGTGCGGGACTCGCCAGAACTCTTGACCAGATGAAACCTCCGTTAACAAAGCTCACCATGTATTTTCGGTTTGGAGAGGCGCCGACCGACAAGTCATCCAACCTTTTACCGCGACAATCCGCTGTACTCATCATTTCAGCCCGAACAGTGTAAGGTGCCATGATGGAAATATAATTTCCTGAACTCCAGCTTTTAGTTTGCCTAGGCGGCACACAACCATAGTCCGCATGACCACTGTCGAAAGGATCGTAGATGGTGATCCACATCCCATAGTTCGTGTCGTTCACCGTCGTAATAGGCGAGATATCTGCTTTCGAAACTGAGGATAGCGCCAAGCCAGCCAAAGTTACCAATGCCGTGATCAGATGTTTTGCGTATTTCATATTTTTTCTCCTTAATGTTTTGTTGTTGTTAACATTCACTAAGGCAAGAGCAGTGCCAGCAAAATTGGCTCCCAAAGTAAACCTATTCGTCCTCACTCACCGCATGCCGAGATTCCGGCAGCGCCCAGCACCGGAATCCCGGCACAAGCCGAGTTGCCGGCAAGATTCACAGCACTGCTAAACACAGCGAGGCATCCACTTGCTTCCGATATGAAGAACGGATCGGGATTTATTACCGATAGAGATTCAATTAGTCACCCCATGCCCTCTGCCAAACTCGAAATCAAAACTACCTGCCGAAGCATAAGACAGCCTGCAAGGGGCTCGGATAGGAGTCCGAGACAACAAGGCTGCCCTCTCCCCATTTCCGCGTTTGAGGTTCCCCCGAAAATCAATTCCCACGCAATTGATTCTTCCGAAGTCTCCTCAGTGCAAGAAGAACAGATGTTCAATTGCTCACCGGGCACGCCACATTGATGTCGCGTAACTTCTCTGTGATTTAAAAGATCATTTTGAAAAACAATATTTGCAAGGTCTTGATTGCTAGCACTCATCAAAAGCGGTCTTAAGGGGAAGCTTTAACTGACCCTCACATAAAAACATATGTCCGATGGCCGCTGAAGAAATCTTGCACCCATTGATTGTTAATATGAAAGCGGATCCAGGATTACCTGCATACATATGATCATTCAGATTGATCTGAATCGAATTTCCTTTTTGATTAACGGCAGCGATAGTTTCAACCTTAGTTATATTATCTACATCGGATTGAGCTCATTACACGACCGTCCAAGGCATAAACACAGAGCCAAAATCGTCTACGCAAACGATCAATTAAGCAAAGTTGTTCCAAAAAATCAGATGCAATCCGGAACATACACCACAGCGACAACGTCATCGAAACTTGTTGTTTGAGGATCGTGTGCAGCACCTTGAGAATAGCAGGATTGTGCAAAGGTTTAGCCGAATTCTGCTTACAGACTTTATAACGCTGCGAATGCCCTTAAAAGTTAATGGACTTTTGAACATTTTGACTCTTTCATTCTAGTATCTCATTTGAAAACAGAGGGAGGTTTAATGAATATAACTGACGTTCCATTTATGACAACCGATTGGT
>CAZPYX010000108.1:0-14375 GCA_964590635.1 uncultured Bdellovibrio sp. | reverse complement strand
ACGGTTACTCCGTACAGGACCCTCAAAGTCTTGTGATGTGGGAAGCTCAGTTCGGTGACTTCGTGAATGGCGCACAGATCGTCCTGGATCAATACCTGGCAGCGGCTGAATCCAAGTGGCAGCAAATGTCCGGTTTGGTGTTGTTGCTTCCTCATGGTTATGAGGGTCAAGGCCCGGAGCACTCCTCCGCACGTCTTGAGCGCTTCCTGCAAAACTGCGCTTTGTACAACATGCAGATCGCCAATCTGACAACACCAGCGCAGATTTACCATGCGCTCCGCCGTCAGATGCATCGAGATTTCAGAAAGCCATTGGTCATCATGACTCCGAAGTCCCTGCTAAGACATCCTCGCGCAGTCTCCTCCATCGAAGAACTGGCTAAGGGATCTTTCCAGGAAGTGATCGCAGACACCGTCGATAAATCCAAAGTGGATACTGTGGTGTTTGTTTCCGGCAAACTTTACTATGAGCTTTTGGAAGAAAGAGAAAAATCTAAAAAGGAAAACATCGCTCTAGTTCGTCTTGAGCAGCTTTATCCTTTCCCTGCAAAACAAGTCACCGAGGTCTTGAAGTCATACTCTAAGGCTAAGACTTTGATTTGGGCGCAAGAAGAACCTAAAAACATGGGTGCCTTCCAAAACGTCTACTTCAAGTTTGTTGATGTTGTTCAAAAAGCAGGTTTGCAACTTCGTTTTGAGTACGCGGGTCGCCCAGAGAAGGCTTCTCCAGCGGTGGGTTCAATCCACAGACACAAAATTGAACAAGCAGAGATCATCAAGAGCATTTTTAATTAATATTAGAACTCTGACTCTTCAAAGTCAGAGTCAACCTACGACGGCGAAGCCGGCATGTAGACAGCGAAGGGCGTTCCATCATGAAACAAGAGATTAAGGTTCCCGCAGTTGGTGAATCGATTACTGAAGCCACTATTGGCAGCTGGACAAAAAAATCCGGCGACTTCGTAAAACGCAACGAAGTTTTGATGCTTCTTGAAACTGACAAAGCCAGTGTTGAAGTGGTTGCAGAAAATGACGGCGTTTTGACGATCATTCCAGGCAGCGAAGCCGGAGCGGTTGTACAAATCGGCGCAACAGTAGCAACACTTGATACAGATGCAAAACCTGCTGCGGGCGCAGCGGCTCCTGCCGCTGAAGCTCCAAAAGCAGCGCAACCGACAGCTGCCCCGGCTCAAGCAGCAGCTTCAAGCGAAGCTTCACAACATCTTTCACCAGCGGTGCAAAGAATCGTCACTGAAAACAAAATTGATCCTTCAACAGTACAAGGCACTGGCAAAGACGGTCGCCTAACTAAAGGTGATGTTCTTGGTGCTCCAGCAGGCTCTTCAGCCTCATCCGCTGATGCTTCTGCTGGTAAGCCAGCTCCGGCTAAAGCTGCAGCTCCAGTTGTGACTCCAGTTGCAACGGGTCCTTCGAAACAAGGAGATAAAAAACTTGTTCCGATGACAACTATCCGCAAACGTATCGCAGAAAAATTGAAAGAAGCGCAAAATACAGCGGCTCTTTTGACAACTTTCAACGAAATTGACATGAGCAAAGTCATGGAACTTCGTGCGAAGTACAAAGACAAATTCAAAGAGAAATTCGGCTTGAATCTAGGCTTCAACGGTTTCTTCGTGAAAGCTTCTGTTGAGGCTTTGAAAGCCTTCCCTGCTGTGAATGCATGGATTGTTGGAACTGATATCGAATACCATAACTACTTTAACATCGGCATTGCGGTCTCTACTGAAAAGGGCCTTATGGTTCCTAACGTGAAAGACGCCGACACATTGTCATTGGCTGGCATCGAGATCGCAGTTCGCGATTTGGCGACCAAGGGGCGCGATGGAAAAATCTCTCCAAACGATTTGGGCGGAGGCACTTTCTCTATCACGAATGGTGGCGTATTTGGTTCACTTCTTTCGACTCCTATCGTAAATGCTCCTCAGTCTGCGATCCTGGGCCTTCATAAAATCCAAGACCGCCCCATGGCGATCAATGGTAAAGTTGAAATTCGCCCAATGATGTACGTGGCTTTGACTTACGATCACAGAATCGTCGATGGCAAAGAAGCGGTCAGCTTCCTAGTTAAAGTGAAAGAACTTATTGAGGACCCAGAAAGACTTCTTCTTGAAGTGTAGTTTGCGGATTCAAATGGATCAAAAGCCCGGAAATTACCGGGCTTTTTTTTGCTTTCTCCATAGTGTCTATTTTGTTTACAGGAATATTCTACTCAAATTACCTTACAAATTAGCAAGCCCCTTTCCTACCAGCCAGCAATCTATTACAAATAAGTTTCCGCCTCGGGTTGCTAGGTCTTTTCAGTTTTGCTCATAGGATATTTTTGGTTATGGAATTACAAACACAACGAATTCAAAACGACGCTCAACTGTCGCAATATCGCAGTGACCTTGAAGAGCTCTCGGCACTGTTAGCCTGTTTTGGCTATCGCATCTATCCCTATCGCGACTCAAGCCTACTCGATTTCCAAGGCCTTTCCTCTAATCAAAAAAACGACGTCAGCAAAGCTCTCGATGCCTACCTACAAACCTTAAAATCAGAATATCTCAATGGTGAGTTTTCGGCCGAAAGATTTGTACTTCAGTTTCTTTTCCGCATGGGTATCGTGCCGTCTGCAGAAGTCTCTGACACTATTCGCAACGAAAAATACATTCAAATCTATAGCCGCGATCAACTGCAAATCTTCCGCAGTCTTAGCTGTTACGAACGCTGTTCATTCACCTTGGAACAACTCACCACACGACCATGGTTTGATTTGTGGACCCGCGATAGCTTATTTTATTATGCCTTATTTGGCCTAGCCTCCACGGCCCTTAAATTCATCAAATTTACAAAATTACGTCTCGATTTCCCCCATCACCGCGTGACGGAGCAAGAGTCCTTCGAAGGCCACTCTTTCGAGTATAAAATCAAAAGTCTTTCAGGACTAACCCGCCAAGGGAAACTGCAAGCCGCTCTTCTTATCGAAGACTGGAAGTTCTAGTTCAAGCCATCTGACTAATGCACGTCTCCGCGTGACTACCTCTCGTTAGATCCTTTTATAGAACAAGAGAGGGTCTCTTGTTCTATAGAGCCCTCCTGATCTTGAATCCCATTCATTGAGGCCACGCGTCTAAAGGCTGGTGTGGGAAAACCACACTTAGCACAAAGCAGTGATTCCCTTCACAAACACCGCCACAGAACAAGCTACTTAGTGACCACGGGGGCTATAATATCGTATATATTTATTGAGCTTATTTTCTTCAAAGGACTTCTTCATGGCAGACAATCAATTTGATCTTATTGTTATCGGTTCAGGCCCTGGTGGTTATGTGGGTGCGATTCGCGCCGCTCAACTTGGTCTTAAAACAGCAGTTATCGAAAAAGACAAAACTTTCGGTGGAACTTGCTTAAATGTAGGATGCATTCCTTCAAAAGCATTGCTTGAAAGTTCTGAACATTATCAAGCTGTGCAACACGACTTGGCTGCCCACGGAGTGAAAGTTTCTAAATTTGAACTAGATCTTCCGACAATGTTGGCCCGTAAAGACAAAGTCGTAAAACAAAATACAGAAGGCATCACCTTCTTATTTAAGAAAAATAAAATCACTTCTTTCAACGGCTTTGGTAAAATCCTTGGCGCAGGTAAAGTAGAAGTGAAAGGCGCTGACGGCAACACTCAAGTATTGACGACAAAATCAATCATCATCGCGACAGGATCTATTCCTGTGGAGCTTCCTTTCTTGAAGTTCGATGAAAAAAGAATCGTGTCAAACACCGGTGCTTTGATCATCCCTGAGGTTCCTAAAAAAATGATCGTTGTCGGTGGCGGAGTTATCGGCCTTGAGCTGGGATCTGTTTGGCAGCGTCTTGGCGCTGAAGTAACAGTTATTGAATACACAGCTCGCCTTGGTGGCACAACGGATCAAGACTGCATGAACGTTCTTAAAAAGAACTTGGAAAAAGAAGGCATGAAGTTCCTTCTTTCTACAAAAGTGACAGGATCTAAAGTTGTTGCTGATGGTGTTGAAGTAACCTACGAAGCTTTGGCAGATGGAAAAGCGACAACAACAAAAGCAGATGTGGTTCTTGTAGCTACTGGTCGCAAGCCGTTCTCTACGGGTTTAGGCTGTGAAGAAGTAGGCATTCAAAAAGATCCTCAGGGTCGCGTTGTTATCGATAAACATTTCCAAACAACAGTTCCTGGCATCTATGCCATTGGCGATGTTGTTCAAGGACCTATGCTGGCACATAAAGCGGAAGAAGAAGGCGTTGCCTTGGCGGAAATGCTTGCTGGTGGCGCTGGTCATGTGAATTACGACACAGTTCCAGGCGTTATCTATACTCACCCTGAAGTTTCAAACGTTGGTCTTAGTGAAGAACAAGCGAAAGAAAAAGGAATTGAAATCAATGTTGGAAAATTCCCTTTCCTTGCAAACGGTCGTGCCCGCGCAAAAGGTTTCACTGAGGGCTTCGTAAAGATCATTGCTGACAAGAAGACAGACAAAATTCTAGGTGCTCACATGGTAGGACCTGGAGTTTCTGAATTGATTCACGAAGTGATCGTGTGCATGGAGTTCGGTGGTAGCAGCGAGGATCTTGCGAGATCATTCCACGCCCACCCGACTTTAAGTGAAGTGGTTCGCGAAGCAGCTTTGGCTGTTGAAAAACGCGCCCGTCAGATGTAATTGAAATTTAAAAAGTAAATAAAAAAGCCCAGCAGAGATACTGGGCTTTTTTATTTGTATTTATTAAGCATTAGAAATTGCTGATTCTGTCAGCCAATTCAGGATAATCCACGAATGGATTTCTGTTACCTTGAATTTTCATGATCGCATCGTTGCGACGAACTTCTTCCTCATCAACAGGATCTTCTTTGTTCCATTTGCGAAGAGTCGCTTCTTGGCGTTCGCTGATTGGAAGACTGTAACGGACAGAGAAATAGAACAACGCGCGGGCTACATTTCCTCTATGCTCTTTTGGTGGTTCAAAAACTTCAGCTCCACCGCCAGCAGGTGTTCCAGTGCGAGATACCGGGCATTTCAAAATTTTTGAATCCTTCACAACTTCACCGAACTCATTGTTGCCACGGACAGAATTCATTTTATTGTCTGCTGGATACAAGTGATGAAGATCTGATTTTTGCATCGCTGAATTGAAGCGGCCAGAGAAACGGCTTTGCGGCCATGTGTGCTCTGTATTCAAGATATTGCCGTCAGGAATTGTGTTTGGAGCTGGAGGATTGCTTGCGAAATCCTTAGATGTTTTGTAACCACCACAATAAACGTCTGGAATCGCATAACCGTTACCATCTTGTACTAGATAATAAACGCCCATCATAAAGATACGAGCGCGGTCATATCCCAAAGAAATATGTTGGTAGCAACCTTGGCCAGAGCAGTTGCCAGAAACTTGATCGTAAGTTCCAGAAACCACTTTGTGAGAGCTGCGAAGAACCGTTTGCAATCTGCTCACAAGTTCGTCGTTCGAAACGCCTGTCGCTAAGTCACGATAGAATTCTTCACCATAATAGGGAATTTCTTGAGAAGAGAGAGCAGCATGGCCCGCACTTGAGATTAGAACCGAGAACAACACGAGAACTGACAAGAACATTGCCTTCATATTAACCCTCCATAGACAGGCATTTTCTGGTGCCTGGTAGAAACGCCGCGCCTTATTAGCGGCATATACGGAAACTCCCGGAAGTTATTCTATGGATTGTGTTGAAGTAGCAACAATAAAAAGTCTTTTAGCCAAATTCGAACAAAAAATCGCGCGCCGCGCATGTTAAATAAAATATGAAAGCTTATTTACAAAGCGCCTGAAGAGCCGTCCAACCGGGCTTCACAGCGGGTTCTGTAGGTGTGTCATCTGCCGTTGGATCAAACTCATTCAAAAGATCTGCTTCGTATTTAGCACAATCTTTCTTCTTAAATTCTTTTTCTTCGGGAATACCGCCAAAAACTGACATGACTAGATCCATATAGGCTTCATCTTGCGCGCCCTGTGGATTTGAATTTTCGCGCAAAGAGATAATTTGATCTTCAGCACGACCAAGCAATTTAAACTTTTCTTTCGTTGTTTTCGCAACGACGATTTCTTTCTCCATCAATTCCGTCAAGCTTTCAGCTTGTTTACGAACCGAGCGGCCACTCGTCACAGGAATCTCTTTCTTGCCGGCCAAGCTCACTGAAGAAACCATTGAAGTCAGGAACATCGCTGCACCCAGGGTAACAATAAATTGAGTTCTAGTTTTTGACAGTGCCATAGCGCCCTCCGAACACCCTCAATATTATTCAGAGGCTCTTACAATTCAATACGCACCAGCCCGAGAGACCAGGCCAGTTCATGCCGCTCATAAGTCTAGAGATTCAATCTGGGACTACTCGCATATTTTTAAGCTTGTTACCGTTAATAAAGAACGTTTTGAGGGGAACAACATGAAAACACTTGCACTTGCTTCTGTCTTATTTCTTACACAATTTTCACATGCCGCAGAAAAAATAAATCTTCTTTGCATGACTGAAATTCCAACAACATCTTTCGTAGTTCGCGATGTCGAGGAAAACACAGTCGTCGAAGTCTTCCACCACAACGGCACGAAGTACATGCCGATCTTTGACGGCGTCGCAACTCCGAACGATGTGCCGACATTGGTACAGAAAGCCCAGATCCTTTCCGATCTTGGAAACTACATGCGTTTTGAATGGCCCCGCGAAAAATGCAAAAAACAAGAAGATCTAGTTTCTGAATGCTTCGGCTCCACAGAGGTGCAAGATCTTTACGGACATAAAGTAAAGGCTTGGCTCTTTGACAGCTCTCTTTTGATGGAAAAATCTTTGGCTGGTAAATTCAACTCTTACAAAGTGACTTTGAATCTGGATGTGGATGGTCAATCTCTCAGCATCCCGATGAAATATGACGTGAGTGAGTGCACTGATCAATTGACCATGAGAGCCTCACTCCCCGTTCCTAACAAGAAGCACTAGAACTTCAAGTACTTCCCAGGAGTGCAAACTCCTTCGCCCATGGCTTTTTCTAGGTCCTTATACTTCGTCGCGAGGAAGCTCAAATAACCCGGAGCTCCTCCCGTACGTTTGTCTGTAGCAATTCTATAAGCATGCATAATGCGCATAAACTCTGGCAAAGTCAGTGTTCCTGCCTTCGGGAATACTGATGACAGCAACTTTTGGCGCTGCAAATCCATCTTTGTCTTCAATGTTAAAGTCAAAGCGTCTTCTTGCTCTTTAGGAAGCTTCTTCTTCTCAATATCTGTCAGACTTTTCTGTGCCTCAACACGCAATGCTTTGTAGGTATTCACCGCGCTTTTCACATCCAACTTCAACTCACCCAAAACTTCCAAAGACTTCAAAGCCTTCTGATATTCATCCGGAGTTGAACCTAAGCCTCTCCAGAATGTCGGTGCGTTGGTCACAATGGCCCATTTGCCCGTGTCAGTATCCTGGAAGTTCACATCATTATCTGAAAGCTTGCGACCACTGGATTCTCGTTGATTAAGGTATTCCGCCACGAAATCACGGGGCGCTGAAATACCTGCATTGAATCCCAAGCCCATCAAAACTTGCTTCAAGACTTCTTGGTCCACGCGACCAGCCCCCAGACGACGGAAGCGTTCAACGAAGTCTCCACGTCCGATATAACCTTGATAAGCGACACCAGAAGTATACGGCTGACCTTGCAGAACATCTTCCCCTGCAGAGTAAGTAACGCCAGTTACATTTTTCAAGTTGTTGCGATAAAGCATCGCCATCGTCAAAATATTGCGCAAAGGATTTTCTGGCACCGACATGAACTGACAGCGATTTGCAGAGTCCCACACTTTAAAGCAAGTAGGGTCCGTGTCTTCAGAAGCACAAAGCTTCATGCCTTTAGGAATATTAAACGTGTAAGCTTTTGTCACGGCGGTGATGCGCTTGCAAGAAGGCTTATCAGACTTCTTCATTTCATTCACATACCACTCGAAACCTGAAGGATTGTTATCCTGACCGTTGTATCTTTCAAAAACGTCTTGTTTCAAAGCGCCTGAAGTCAACTGACCAACGCCGGCATCGAATCCACCGCCCAATGAGTTGATATGCAATCCACTCTCATTGAAAAGCTTTGGCAGAAGTTCTTTCATAGGAATGTTAAAGCACTCTGCCACATCAACCATAGAGTTATAAACGCTATTCACATAAGTTTCAGTCACACAAGGAGATTGAAAACCTTTGTCGCCATATTTTCTTACCGGTGAGGAAATGTTAAATCCCTTTTCATCGCGGCACTGTGCTCGGAATGACATGGGTGTGGTCAAAGGCGCAAAGTTCTTCATAATATAAGTCACACACTGACGTGGAGGTTGACCCGAAACATCTCTGCGTGAGTTCTTAAAATCAGGAGCTAGCTGTTGAAGATCTTTTTCAAGATAAGTTCTGTCACTTCCACAAGATGCGGCAGTTTCAAACTCCACCGTTGAGGCCAACTCAGAAGTCCCTTCCGGGATGTTCGTGTTGTACTGCATTTGATAGTAACCAAATGCTGCGAAGCTTAGAAAACAGAATGTGTAAGCAATAAATGTACGACCTGAATTTTGCACTTCAGTCTCCTTGATCAATCTAATCAAAGACTTATCTGCTTTTATGCAGCAAAACTGAATGACCTTTGGTCTAGAACGACCGTCTTTTCTGGACTAAAAACCTAATTGGAAACACATTTTTTTCATCTAGAAGCTGTATGAGACAGCAAGAATGGCGTTGGTGCCACCCAGGAACCAAAAGATCGCCTTTGCATCATTATTAGACTCGTGGGTCGCACCGTATATATTGACGGTGGCGATAAGCGCATGGGTCGCCACGCGAATCCATTTGCGATGCTCACGCTCGACCTTCTCTTTTTCAAGATAACGTTGCAGGACTTTATTACGTTGGCTTAAGGAGAGGCCAGAGCCCTCCAACGCATAATAAAAAGAATCGTACTCATTCCCCGTCCAATAATAACTGGCACCCAGACCTATCGCGGCCAGTCCGATGGTTGAAGTGACAGCGAACATGCTTCGACTAAAAACTTCTTCGGCGGCGTAATATCCATAGACGCCCCCTACGGTCGCAACAGCTCCTGAGATCATATAGCTCAGCCCGAGCTTTTCATCTTCAGCGCGTTGCTCGACGACAAACTCTTTAAACTCTTTCCACTGAGCCACGCCATCATAATAGTCTTGTTTTTCTTTGGCCTCGCCCCAACTTGCTGCGAGCAGGAACAAACCCAAAATAAAAAAGCGCATCATAGTGTCACTCCAAACTGAATGAACACTCCACGCTCGTGATTCTCACTCCAGTAAGACAATCCACTGGTGAAATTTTTGAAGCCCACCAGGAAGCCCGCTGAATGATCGTATTCGGAAGCACTGACCACTGCTTGCAAAATTCCTAACTTATAGGAAATAGCGGCGCGCAGGGCATCTCGAATACTTTCAGTTTCAGAATTCATTGCGAACTGCAATCCCACCTCTAACAACCCTAAGGGAATCATGGGCTTGATGGATGCCCCCAGAAGACCTTCGGGCTTGATGGGGAACTGTTCGGTCTTACGACTGCTCACTCCCCACTGCGCCAGCATCACAGAAATTTGTGGCTGCCAGATGGCTTCTTCCCAGGCATAAAGAAAGCCTGGTTCTAAAAATATTAATTCTTGGGTTTTGGCAGAAAACAGATCTTGGGAGTTTTCCGCCAAAGCTTCACTGACGGCAAAGTATTCACCAATAAAGCGCACATGGCTGTAGCGCATTTGTAAACCTGCATAGAAATTATTTGAGACATAGCTAGCCAATTGAAACTTCACACTTTGTTGTTCGGCGGCGATAAAATCCACCGTTGGCAAAGATGGGTTTTCAATGTGGGAATATAAAATGATTCGATAAGGTTCAATGGAAGCGCCCCAGTTCGATGCTTGAAACGAAGCTTCGATGGAAGCCTCGGCCTGTGAGTAGTCACGGCGTGAGGCGATCTTCGCAACGTCTGCCTCGGTCGCCTGCCCGTTCAATAATCTTTCGGCTTCTTTGAGATAATCGACGTTGCTACCTAAAAAAAGATCTCCGTCAAAACGCGGATCGCGAGCTTTCGCGACAAAAGCGGGATTGCAAGGCAAGCCTCTTTCAACGCTGTCCATAGAGTAACAAGCACTCCCTAATGAGCGCGATAAGAATCGTGTGCTTCCATCACGCATAAAGGATGGCAACTCGATGGCCTGAACCCATAAAGAAAAACACAAAATCATGCTTAAGACCAAAAGTCTTAGAAGCATTGATCCTCCGAAGGAAGTGGTAAGGCTAAAGCTTGAGCACGAAGGCGTTCTAGATTCACACGGGCTTCATAAAATTCTTTTTTGGAAGGAAAGGCGCCTTCAAGATCCTGAGAAAACTGGGTCAGGCTTTCTAAAACACGCAACGCCCAATCCCAGTAAGGCTTCACTTCACGCATGCAGATCTGTCGGCGTTGCAGAAGGTTCCAATTGCGCAGTCCTTCTTCGATGGAAGATTTTAAAATCACTGCGTGCAAAGCTGCGCTATAAAGACGAACTCCGGGAACATCTTCCTGCTTCAGAATATTGACGGCTCTTTGCAAGTCTTCTCTAGCGCTTTGACTGACTGACGGAATCTTATTCCAAACCGCAGAGTACGTTCCCAGGCTATTCAAAAGATCTTTGGCTTGTTGGTCCAACGACATTCCCTTGAGACGAATTTGCAATTCGGGAGTCGTCGAATTTTTTGCAGTTACGAAGGCATAAATGGTTTCAATTTTGACGCCAGCTCGAGCGGCGTACGCGGAAGCCCATGCAAGCTTCACCTGATAGTGCGGATCTTTTTCTGCAAGATCTGCGAAGTACTGAATCGCTTCATCATACTGTCGATGATCTAACATCGCAAAACCCTTGCTAAGAGCAGATTCACGGGTTGCTGGTTGTTCCTTTGAAGAACATGAGAGCGCCGATAAAAGTAAGACAATGTAAGATAGAAACAGGGTTTTTCGCACAACGTTATACATAGAGGCGGGATCATAATGCTGCGCGCAGCTTTTTTCGAGAGTGCGCAGAGCGAAATATACTAATTTCATTGATTCTTACACACTCGCAACTTAACCCTCCTGTCGTGTAATACTTCTAAGGAGAGTGACATGTTTCGTTCCTTCATTTTGGCTTTTGCGTTGATCGTCGGCCTTGGCTTTAAAGCCGAAGCGGCTGTTTGGACTGAAGTTAATCAATGGTCTCCAGCGTGGGAGGCTCGCTTCACGGAGTGGGTTCGCACCTCATGGCAAGTAGACTTCTTCTCTCGTGCGACATTGCCAAATGGACAAAGCAATCCTTATGCGAATCTTCGCCTTGATTGCGCCGACACTGTTTACTCTATGAGAATTGTCTTCTCTTATGAGAATCGTCTGCCGTTTGTGGTCCAAGATCCGACAGCTTCAGGCAAAACTTTGTCTAATAAAATGAGCCGTTGGGATGGACAAAGCGAGACCGCACGTATGCGCGGCTTCTTGATTTTCATGTTCCAGACATTGAGCACTCGTTCACTTCCAAACGACACTTATCCAGTGGCGATCAGCCGTGATACAGTTCACTCTGGCGCTTTGATTTTGACAGTTGCCAAAAATCATCACTCATGGACTGTGAAAGAAATTTTACCTATCGGTGTGCCATTTTTGGTTTACAACTCGACGGTGGGTGCAGACTCTGGTTCTGGCTTGCAACAACGCCAATCTTGGCCAAATCCTGAGTGGGTGTTTGAAGAAAACTTCACGCCATCGGGCAATGCAGGATTCCGTTACTGGAGACCAGTGGAATTCTTGAATCAACCTGTTTGGAAAACTCCTGGCTACAGCGAAGAGCAATACAAAATTCCACTCGGAAAATGGGTTCGCACTGTTCAAGCTAAATTGGCTTTGCGCCAAGAAACTGACACTCAAATGATGAGTCGTATGTTGAATACAACTTGCGAAGATTTGACGGGTCGTGTGGCTGCGGTGAATGACGGTTTGAATTATTTGAAAAAGAACCCTAAGTGCATGGACTATGCAACTTACGATACTTACTCAACTCCAAATCGTGACCAACGTGCGTTCGATGATTTCGTTGCTCTAAGAAGAGCTTACCGTGAAATCTTGGCAGCAAATGGTGGCAATCAGCTATCTGCAGAGATGAAAGCACAACTTGCGAAGATCTACCCAATGATCCAATCGACAAGTGCTGCTGAAACTCAAAATATGACTGCTCAAGGTCTCACTGCGGCTTCAGTTTGTACGACAGAGTATCTTCCTGGAAAACGCATGGATGTGGCTGAGTTCAAACGCCGTATTTACGCGGGCCTCATCTCGAACAATCCACACGATGAAGGAGCTTACCGTTGGGGTGACCTTCGTGGACCTTCGCAGCGTGCAAAGTCATGTCAGTCATGGGATCCTTGGACTCCAGATCTGAATCAAAACTAAAAAGGAATTATGGGACCGATCAAATTTAAAACATGGATTACTGCGGTAGTTGTACTTTTTGTTTTGGGCGTTCTTGCTGACTATTATTTCCTGCACCTTTTGTTTAAAGAAAAACAGCAACAATTAAACGGCAGCGTTCCCGCTGCCGCTGTTGTTCACGACTCTGCAACGGACTCTGCTAATCCAGAGAAAACCGACGAGGATTCGATGAAAGAGAATCCTCCGCTTAAGACTGATGAGTCTGCGCCGGAGGCCGCTGCTGAAAAAGACACCTTTCTTCAGTCCCTTAAGACTTGTGCTCCTGAAATTGCGGCGCAAGCCATCGCGACACCTGAAGCTTTGATGGAGTACCTTCGCAAATCTATCGGCGTAAAAAACGAAGACGTCTCCGTCGAAAACTTCCACTTACTTTGGAAAGACGGATCAAAACGTCGTATTCATGTTGTTGCTTCTGACAATACCAATTCGAAAAGCAAAAAAGAAATTCGTCTCTTCACCGTCGATGCCGAAGGTTATCCTGATCCGGTTCCTTTAAAAGGCACAGAAACGTTGGAATCTCTTTTGGCTATGGGGCAAGTTCAAGAACACGAAGTGAAGTCACAACTTGTTTTAAAAGATGGCGGTTCCGTCAGCCTTGAAACACATGGCAATCAGGTATTCGAATTTCAGTACACACATCAGAACAAGATTTTGTCTTGCCGTCTTAAAGATTGCCAGTGCCCTTAAGACCAAGGTCTAGGCCAATATTAATTTCCAGTCACAATATTTCAAAGTACAGACCCTCTGCTAGAATTGTTTACAGAGGGGGTCCAAATGCAAAAGAATGGTTCTTTTTTGCACGATAGAAGTCTGTGGATTTACTACGCCCTTTTTCTATCTGGCTCTTTGGTATTGGTTTATCAAGCCATTCCTCTGACTCTCATCGGGGACTCTGTCAATTTTCTTTGTCTACTTTTTTTACTCAACGGTTTGCATGTCCATCGCTTTGTGAACATTATTGAAAATTCGATTCTGGTGACCATGGGCTATATACTTCCCCTGCTCATTCGAAATTCTTTGAAGCTGACCTATGCAGAGGCTCCGTCGATTTTAGATTTCGCAAAACTTGCCATGGTTTCCAGTTTGACGACGATGGCGTTAGGGGCCGTCTTCACCACGGTGGGATTTTTGCTTAAGCACTTCAGTAAGAAAGCGCTGCGCGCGGGTCGCAGCCGCATCACAACTTCAAATATCACGGAAGACTAAAAAACTGCACCACTAGGAGCTAAAACCTCTAACGATCGCTCTGGCAGTTAGTGATGACTATCAGATCTTAGGAGTTCAAGTGGGAACGATTCCAGCCAAAGGGCATTTAGCTGGGATCGCTTTAAAGAAGTACGGGCATAGGAAGAATGAGTCTTTAGCTAAAACTAAAGCATTACTCTCTCAGGTCGCAGGGCAACTTATGACTCCGGTTACTTTGATAAAATCAGACGCTAAACCTTCTTACAAAAGCTTAGTAACGAAGATCTTCCCAGGTATCACCTACGAACAGTATCTTTCAAGATCCAACAAAGAGAAACGTAGAGAGCAAAAGTATCTAAAGTCAGAAAAGCACATCCACGATCCACTCTTTGAAGTGAATCACGTCTGTGCTGTCTTAAGAGATCATATCAAACGACTCACCAGAAGAAGCTGGTGCACAACAAAGATAAAGAAACATTTAGAGCTAAGTCTTTATCTCTACATCGCAAAGAAGAATGAATACAGATTCATTTGATTGGGGATAATTGCAAAATTTGGTGAAGAGTTAAGATTTTGCTGATCGGAGTTCGGCCTCTGCCGACGCCACGATGGCGTGAACCGAGCGAAGCTCGGCGGCAGTTGAGCCTGGATGGCGTGCCGAACGCAGCATCAG